>NZ_AQPH01000039.1 GCF_000442515.1 Magnetospirillum fulvum MGU-K5
AGGGCGTCCCGGTGATCGATCTGCGGACCAAGCTGGGGCTGCCGCCGGTCACTCCCACCGAGAATACCCGGATTGTCGTCCTTGAAGTCCCGGTGGGTAGCCGCCAAATCACGATGGGGATGATTTCAGACCGGGTGATCGAGGTTACCTCGCTCGCCGAACACGAACTGGAAGCGGCCCCCGATGTCGGCGTGCGCTGGCGTTCGGACTATATCCGCGCCATTGGCCGCTCGGGTGGGGCTTTCGTGATTGTCTTCGATCTGTCCCAGCTTTTTTCCAGCGAGGAAGCTGCGCTGGTTTCTGCCGACCTGCCATTGAGTGCGAGCGACTGATCAGGATTTTGCCGATGGAAGAGTATCACCCCCCACCGATCACCTGTCCGAACGCGATTTCCGCCGTCTTGGCGAACTGATCCAGGATTATTGCGGCATCCGGATGCCCCCGGTCAAAAAGACGATGGTCGAGGGACGGTTGCGTCGCCGGGTTCGGGCGCTGAATCTGCCCAGCCTCAACGATTATTGCCGTCGCCTGTTCGACGAGGGACAGCTTGCCTCGGAGATGGTCGAACTGATCGACGCGGTCACCACCAACAAAACCGAGTTCTTCCGCGAGATCGAGCATTTCCGCTTTCTCACCTCCAAGGCGCTGCCCCATCTGCAAGCCCTGCCCCACCACCCCGGCCGCGACCGCCCCTTAAAGATCTGGAGCGCCGCCTGCTCGATCGGGGCCGAGCCCTATACCCTGGCGATGGTGCTGGGCGAACAGGCCCGTACCGTGCGCGATTTCCGCTTCGACATCTACGCCACCGATATCTGCACCGACGTCCTGGAAAAGGCCAAGATGGGCATCTTCCCCGAAGACATGGCCCGCGAAGTGCCTCACGATCTGGCAAAACGCTATTTGCGCCGCTCGCGCGACCGCGCCCGCCCCACGGTCCGTCTGATCCCCGATTTGCGGCAACGGGTCCATTTCGGCCATCTCAACCTGATGGACAGCGACTATCCGATGGATACCGACATGGACATTATCTTCTGCCGCAATGCGCTGATCTATTTCGACAAAGCAACCCAACACACCGTATTGTCAAAGCTGTGCCGTCATTTGCGCCCCGGCGGATTTCTGATGGTCGGTCACAGCGAATCGGTACTGGGCGGCACCTTGCCGCTGACCCACGTCACTTCGGCCGTCTTCATGCGGAGCTAGTCTTCATGCCCAAACCGATCCGGGTTCTGATTGTTGACGATTCCGCCACCGTGCGTCAGACGCTCAAGGGGATTCTTGAATCCGACCCGGACATCGAGGTGATGGGGGCTGCCGCTGATCCATTTGCAGCCGCCCGCCTGATCTCTCAGGAAGCCCCCGACGTCATCACCCTCGACGTCGAGATGCCGCGGATGGACGGAATCAGTTTCCTGCGCAAGATCATGAGCCAGCATCCGATTCCGGTGGTGATGTGTTCGTCGCTGGCCGAGGAAGGCTCGGAAACGCTGATGCAGGCGCTGGAAGCCGGTGCGGTCGATGTGATCCTGAAACCCCGGATGGACACCCGGCAATTCCTGATCGAAGCCCACGTCCGCATCTGTGACACCGTCAAGGCGGCCGCGCAATGCCGTCTGGGCAGCCGCCCCCGCCCCGCCGCCACCGCTGCCGCCCCGCATCCGCGTGGCCCGGCGCCCAAGTTGACCGCCGATGCGATGATGCCCGCCCCCCATGCCTCGGCCAGTGGCGCGATGGCCAGGACGACGGAAAAGGTGATCTGCATCGGGGCCTCGACCGGCGGCACCGAGGCCCTGCGCGAGGTTTTAGAGGAGCTTCCCGCCGACAGCCCGGCCATCGTCATCGTCCAGCATATGCCCGAAAGCTTCACCGCCGCCTTCGCCCGCCGCCTTGACGGGCTGTGCGAAGTCACGGTCAAGGAGGCACAGGACGGCGATGCGATGTTGCGCGGGCGGGTCCTGATCGCGCCGGGCAACCGCCACGCCTTGTTGCAGCGCAGTGGGGCCCGCTATCACGTCGCGATCAAGGATGGGCCTCTGGTCTCGCGGCACCGCCCCTCAGTTGACGTTCTGTTCCGTTCTGCCGCCCATTGCGCAGGGGGTAATGCGGTTGGTATCATCATGACAGGAATGGGGGATGATGGAGCCAATGGATTGCTGGAGATGCGCAATGCCGGGGCTTATACCGTCGCCCAGAACGAAGAAAGCTGCATCGTCTTTGGCATGCCCAAAGAAGCGATCGCACGGGGAGCCGCCATGAAAATTCTCCCCTTGAACCAGATCGCCCGCGAGATCGGCCGCGCCGGTAACGATTCGTCCGGATTGGTCCGCCATCAGGAGCATGGCAATGGATAGCCTGGCCTCTCGGATGGCTGCGTCCGATCTGGTCGATATCCTGCGTGCCCTTGATACGCTGAACGACGAATTAGCTCAGTTGGCCTCCCCCAACGAAACAGCCTTCATGACCCTGGGCGACGCCCTGGCCTCGGCCCGCTCCACCCTGTCGGCAGGAAGTGTTCAGTTCCACGCTTTGTCCGAGATGCTCGACAGCGGGAACGGCGACCGAGCCGAACAGATGATCGCCTCGGCGCGCGAAGATATCTTGGCGATTTCGGCGGAAACGCGGGCGATTGCCGCCAGTCTGGGCCATCTCGACCAACGGACCGGAGCGGTGGCGAAACCGCTTGGCACGCTGGCCAAGATCATTTCCGAGATTTCGGCGCTGGGTATCAACGCCAAAATCCACGCCGCCCAGGTCAATGCCCATGGGATCGACTTCACCGTCTTCACCAAGGATATCGACCGGCTGCAGCAATTGGCCGATGACACCATCAAGCGGGCGTCGGGGCAGCTTGGCTCGCTGGCGACGGCGATGGCCTCGGCCCGTCTCGCCTCGGACAGCTTTCAGCGCGGCGATGCGGTCGAACTGGAAGCGATCGGCAACCGGATGGGGGGGCAATTGGCCGAACTGGCGGCGCGGCGGGAAACCGTGCGCCGGGCCCTGCCCGACATCGAAAAACGGACCGCCACGATCGGCGAACGGGTCTCGCGATCGATATCCGCTCTCCAGATCAACGACATGACCAGCCAGCGCTTCGAGCATGTCCGCTCGGCCCTGGCCCTGATGCGTGGCTTGAACCAGCCGCAAGCGGGAACGGAGACAGAGTGGCTGTACGACCTCGACGACAGCCGCAAGCAGCAGATTTTGGCCTCGGTCTGCTCATTGCAGGCCCAGCAGATGGAACGGGCGGTCGGCGATTTCACCCAGGCGATCCGCGAGCTGAAAGGCAATCTGACCGCGCTGGGGACCGAAGCCTCGACGATCCTGACCGAGGCGCAATCGCTGTTCGGCGGACGGAACGGCAATAACAGCTTTATCGATACGGTCGCCGCCGACATCGAACGCGCCGCCGTGCTGCTCGACAATTATTGTCAGGCCGACGAACGGGTCCGACTGCTGATTCATCAGGTGTCAGAAGTCTTCGCCTCGATCGCCAAGGATTTGTCGGCCCTGCGCTCGATCGATGCCGATTTGCGGATCATGGGGCTGAACGCGACCTTGAAATGCACCCGGCTGGGGGCATCGGGCCACGCGCTGGGGGTGGTGGCGCAGGAATTGCGCGCCTGCTCGCGTCGGACCGAGGAAATCTCGCGGCTGATCGCGGCGGCGATCGATGCCGCCACCGCCGAAGCGTTGGCGCTGGCCGAGCGGTCGGAGCGCGAGCATGCCACCGCCGCCGCGCTGGCGGGCAATATCGCCGAATCGACCCGGGCGATCCGCAGCATCAGCGCGCTGGTCGATCAGACGCTGACCGATCTGATGACCGCCTGCGACCGGGTTTCACGGCTGTTGGGCGAGGCGACCGCCAGCTTCAACCTTGAACACAGTTTGGAAGCCGGAATCGGCACCCTGGTCCGCCGCCTGACCGAACTCGGCCACCGCGCCGCCCCGGACGGGGTCGATCCGGCCAATGTACGCGAGGACATTCAACGAATGCTGGGGCAACATTACACGATGTCGAGCGAACGGATCATTCACGACATTTTCGCCGATGGCGCCGCCCTGTCCGCCCCACCGCCCGCCACCGACGCGACGGCAGATTCGGATATCGACGACTTCTTCTTCTGATCCGCACCGCCGAACGGCGAAGGCGGGGTTGCCATCCTCTCCCGACTTGCCTAAAAAGGGCGGCTCAATTCCGTCGAGAGGACCAGCAGCCATGCGGGCAGAAATCGAAACGCTCGCCCAGGATATCCGGCGCTCCGTGGCGCTGCTGAAGCGGCACCTGAATTGGGACGAGGCGCTGATGCGGCTCGACGAGCTGAACGCAGCCTCGGAAAACCCCGAATTATGGAACGATGCCGCGCGGGCACAGCAGATCATGCGCGAACGCACCGATCTCGATACCGCGATCCAGGGCTGTCGCGCCACCGAGCGCGAATTGGCCGATCTGATCGAGCTGATCGAACTGGGCGAGATCGAGGGCGATCAGACCGTGATCGACGACGCCGAGTCTCAGGTCCGCGCGCTGAGGGACCGCGCCCGCAAGATGGAGCTGGAAACGCTGCTGTCCGGCGAGGCCGATCGCAACGATTGCTATATCGAAATCAACGCTGGCGCGGGCGGCACTGAATCCCAGGATTGGGCCGAGATGCTGCTGCGGATGTACACCCGCTGGGCAGAGCAGCACGGCTATAAGGTCGATTGGCTGGAAGAAAGCCCGGGCGAACAGGCCGGGATCAAATCCGCCACCGTCCGCGTCGCCGGGCACAATGCCTATGGCTGGCTGAAGACCGAAAGCGGCGTGCACCGGCTGGTGCGGATTTCGCCCTATGACAGCGCCGCCCGCCGCCACACCAGCTTCTCCTCGGTGTGGGTCTATCCGGTGATCGACGACACCATCGAGATTCAGGTCAACGAAAGCGACTGCCGCATCGACACCTATCGCGCCTCGGGCGCGGGCGGGCAGCACGTCAACAAGACGGATTCGGCGGTTCGTATCACCCATATCCCCACCGGGATCGTCGCCGCCTGTCAGATGGAGCGGTCGCAGCACCAGAACCGCGCCCGTGCCTGGGACATGCTGCGCGCCCGCCTTTACGAAGCCGAATTGCAAAAGCGCGAAGCCGCCGCCCAGGCGTTGGAAGACCAGAAGACCGAAATCGGTTGGGGTCATCAGATTCGCTCTTACGTGCTCCAGCCCTATCAGATGGTCAAGGACCTGCGCACCAACGTCGAAACCTCTGATACCCAGGGCGTGCTCGACGGCGACCTTGACCTGTTCATGGCGGCATCGTTGGCGAGCCGGGTACAGGGCGGCCCCGACGGCGGCTGATCCCCGCAAACGTCGTTTGCAATCTGCAAATTCGCCCCTACCTAATGCCACAGCGCGTTTAACATCCGCGAAGGATCGTCATGAGGCAGTATCTTTTTCCCGTTCTGGTCGCCCTCACCCTGGTGATGACCGGAGCCGCCGATGCGCTCGCCAAAGCGGGCAGCACGTCGAAATCCAGCAGCGGCAGCAGCTTAGGCTCGCGCGGGTCGCGCACGGCGGATGCTCCGATGGAACGGACCCTGTCCCTGCCCTCTTCGCCCTCGCCCCGTGTCGCGACCCCGCCGCCTCCGCCCTCGGCCGCGCCGCGTCCCGGCAATGTCGAAGCCCAGCCGCTTTCGCCGGGACTTCAGCCCGGTCTGCAACAGCCCGCGATGCGCGCCCCGGCGATGGCCGGTGCGGCGGGGATGGCCGCGCCCGCCGCGGCGGCTCAGCCCGGCTTCTTCCAGCGCAATCCCTTCATGGCCGGAATGGCCGGCGGTCTGGTCGGTGCCGGGATCGGCAGCATGCTGTTCGGTCACTCCCCGGCCCTCGCCGCCGCTTCGGATGCCGCGCCCGGTGCCAGCATCCTCGGCCTGCTGATCCAGATCGCCGTGATCGGTGGCTTGGTCTGGTTGGCGTTCAAACTGTTCCGGGGCCGCGCCCCGGCCGGTCCGAACCCCTATGCCGCCGCGCCGCGCGCGTCGCTCAACCCCTATGCCGCTCCGCCCCGCGCCTCGGAAAATCCGTATGCCGCGCCGAGAAGCCCGGTCGAGCCCCGCTTTGAGGCGCCTCTGTCTTCGGTTCCGCCGGTGGCTGCGGCTCCGCAGCGGGTCCAGCGTGAGTTCGAGCCGACCGAGGCCGATCAGAACGACTTCACCAATATCCTGCTCGGCGTTCAGCAATCGTGGAGCGCCGCCGACCCCGCCGCCCTGCGTGCCTGGGCGACCCCGGAAATGGTGACGTTCCTGGCCCAGGATCTTGGCCAGAATGCCGCCGAAGGACAGGTCAACCGGGTTGAGCAGATCACGTTGCGCGAAGGCGACGTCGTCGAAAGCTGGCGCGAGGACAAGTCCCAGTACGTCACCGCTCGTCTGGTGTTCGATTGCCTCGATTACATGGTCCGCACCGACACCGGGGCCTTGGTCTCGGGGAGCCGGACCAACCCGGTGACCCACGCCGAATTGTGGACCTTTGTCCGTCCCACCACCGGCGGCAGCTGGCTGCTGTCGGCGATCCAGCAAGTCTGATCGCGGCGGCGGAACGGATGGATCTCGCAACGATCCGGGCGGGTGGCAAAGCGGCGCTCGCCCGGGCGTTGTCACGGATCGAAAGTGCACCCGACGATCCGTCCGTTCTCTCTTTGCTTGATTCCGCCCATGCCGCCGCCCAGGCGCATGTCGTCGGTATGACCGGCCCGCCCGGCGTCGGCAAATCCACCCTGATGAATGCATTGATCGCCGAGTGGCGGGCTTCGGGCCGCCGCGTCGGCTGCATCGCCGTCGATCCCTCCTCGCGCCGTTCGGGCGGTGCGCTGTTGGGCGACCGCACCCGTCTTGCCACCGATCCCGAGGATCAGGGGATTTTCGTCCGTTCGATGGCCGCCCGCGACCGGTTGGGCGGTCTGGCCGAACTGACCGTCGCTGCGATGGTGCTGATGCGGGCGCTGTTCGATATCGTCCTGATCGAAACCGTGGGCGTCGGACAATCGGAAACCGACGTTGCCGCGATCGCGGATTCGGTACTGTTTTGTGTCCAGCCGGGATCGGGCGACGCGCTGCAATTCATGAAAGCGGGGATCGCCGAAATCCCCGATCTGGTGGTGGTGACCAAGGCCGACATGACCGATATGGCCGACCGCGCCCGCGCCGATGTCGAAGCCGCCTTGGCCCTGGCCAGCGAGCAGAATGCCGGTTGGGCGATCCCAGTTCTGATGGTTTCGGCCCCGTCCCGCGACGGAATCGCCGCCTTGATGAGCACGATCGACAAGCATGCCGATTTTCTCGACCGGGCCGAGGGTCGGGCCAAGCGCCGCCACGCCCAGGCCGAGCTATGGCTGATCGAGGCGATCCGCGACCGCTTCGGTCGCGAGGGCTTGCGCCGTGCCGGACAGATCGCTCTGCCGTTTGGAGCCTCGCCGTTCGGGCGGCTGGCCGAGCTCTCGCGCGCCTTGCTGCCCCCGGCATCCGCCCCGTGTCTATGACATAAATCATACTTCCATTCGTTTTGCCCTATACTAAACTCCTGGTCGATGGTATTGTTAGCCTCGTGGTTTGGACCGGCACCGCGTCCGAACCGATCAGGAGGACGCGATGCAGTTTCCCGAAATCAGCCTGTTCGACGACGCCACGGCGTGGACGGTCCCCGGCACGGGGGGAACTCTGTTGGTCGGTGCTGCGACCGAGGAAGCGGTTCGCCTCGGGCTGTCGGCCCCCTATCGCGGCTATTTCGAAACCGGGCCGATGCAATGGAACGATATCGATTCAGGGCTGCGCGCCGCGATCCGCGCCGGGGGTTTGGTGCTGTCGCTGACCACCGCCAGCGCCTGGAAGATTGACCTGACCCAATTGGTTACCGAAGCCGTGATCGACAGGTTCGGTCCGGTGAACGATGCACGGCGGCACGAGATCGAACTGTGCCTGTCGGAATCGCTGACCAATGCGCTTTTACACGGCAATCTGGAAATGGACAGCGCGCCTCGGGATTCGCTGTCCGGACTGGTCCGCTATCTCGACCAGATCGAGGAACGGCTTCGCGACAGCCGTCTGGCTGCGAAGCGGATCGATTTACTGATTACTCCCAGTTCCTCGGGTCGGCTGCGTGTCGCAGTGCGCGATCGCGGTCCCGGCTTTGATGCCGAATATTACCTCGACCGCCCGCTGGTGACCGAAGCCAAGCACGGGCGCGGGCTCCCCCTGATCCGCCAGTTGGCCGGGTCGGTCGCCGCTCGTGACGCGGGGCGGACCCTGGTGATGAGCTTTTCCCGCGCCGGGTAATACCCCGGCCAGCCCTCGATTTACTCTGTTGGCCGGTATTTAGCCGCCATTGCGGCGGCAGCAGGGTCGTCCCCTGGGGAGGTCTGCTCGACCACCGGCAACAGCGAAGATCGGCCGGACCAGACCGAGCCGATCAGGTCTTCCCTTTCAGTCCTGAACGGAACCAGCAGTATCCATCCTGGCTCACCAGCCGTAATTATCAAAGCCGAAATCGAAGACGTCGGCTTCGAACCCGCTTCACCAATTTGGTTAAAACGCTATTCTCGCGTCGGACTTTGTTGCCTCTATTTTCGTGTCCAGGAGACGCGCCAACGTCCGAACAAGAATAAAATCAACACCGTGCGTCTTTGCCAGAAAACTTAAGCGGACAACCATGGATGGAAGGTGGCAATGACCCAAGCCGATTATCTCGAGGTTGTTGATGCGGTCGGAGTGATGCAGGCCCTTGATGAGTTTGACCCGCATATCGCCGGAACGCTCCCGATTGGGGTGGCACTGCCGTCGAGTGACATTGATATCCTGTGCCACGCCCCAGACCTATCCGCATTCGCATCGGTTGTCTGGACGGAGTTCAGCGCATTCGAAAACTTCGCTCTCCGACAAAGAACGACGGGCGATAGACCCGTTGTTGCCTCGTTCAGGGCGAAGGGGTGGGAGTTCGAACTGTTTGGAAGCGTATTGCCTGTAGCGAAGCAGGCAGGGTGGCGACATTTTGTTATCGAGAAGCGACTGCTGTCGCTTGGTGGCACTGAATTATGTTCGGCGATATTGGATTGGCGCCGAAGAGGATTCAAGACTGAGCCCGCTTTTGCCGCTGTGCTTGGTCTGCCCGGAAATCCTTACGACAGCCTGCTGGAGTTGGAGACAATGACGGATGAGCAACTCGCCGAGGTGCTCGGTCGTCCTCAACTGGCGGGGAGAGGGTGATTGAACCGCCCCTTACGGCGCAACTGGTGTCAGACCTTACGGATTCTATAAACCCGGAAGTTATCGTCAAACACCCGACGCACCTCCCCTTGCAGATCGGCTCGCCCCATACGGGCCTTCGGCAAACCTGGGGCGGTTCTGCTCCATCACCGGGACCTGGATGTGGATCACGATTTTTAACAACTTTTAGGATGTCACCTCAAGAAGATTTCTCCCGCTCATCCCCGTGTAATAATAACCCAGGCTTTTATGCCATTGATAAGTCGGTCAACGCACCCAGTCTTCCAGCCAGGAGCGACCCCCCCTACGGATCCTGTGCAGGTTTGTCGGGACGGATGGGGGAATCGAGGCTGTCTTGCCGCGCCTCTTCGACCAGGGCGGGCTCGGTCTCCAGCACAAACAGCGCCATACTGAGCAGGACCAGGACGACAATCCCTTGATTGAGCGAAGACATCGCCCCGCCCGTCCAGGCCGTCGGTTCCACATGACGGTAGACCCGCGCCCGCAGCGTCAGGAGAACCGCCTTACAGCCTCTCCTCTTTTCAGCAGTCCTCCCCACCAACCTGGGAGAGCATCGCGAACGCCGCTCGGCTCGACTATGAACATTTTGTTGTTGAGCGGCCATCTGCGTGATGTTCACAGCTACCCAGCTGCGAGGAAGGAAGGACGCGGGGGGACGTCAGCCGCCTCGGAACGCAAAAGCGACAACAGGGCTTCGACGGCTGGCGAGGACGGTGCGCGCCAAACCAGATGGGTGCGGTTGGCGGCGATATGCGGCGGCAGGTCATGGGTCGCCACCTGCTCGATTGCCGACAGATCGCGTAGAACCGAACGCGGCATGACGGCGACACCGGTGCCAGCGGCCACACAGGCCGCCATCGCCTGATAGGAAGCGAATTCGAGCACCCGTTCCGGGCTGATCTTTTCCGCCGCCAACCATTCTTCCAGTCGGCGACGATAGGAGCAGCCTTGCGAAAAAGCGATGATGGTACGTCGCGCCAGTTGGGTGGCGTCGGCCAATGACGCGCCGATGGGCGCGACCAAAGCCAGTTCCTCGATGAAGACCGGCAGAGCCTCCAGCTCCGGTGCGGAAAAAGGCTCCGACACGAAAGCGGCGTCGATCTCGAATTTCAGCAGCCGATTGAGCAGCTGACCCGTCGACCCGGTGGACAACTCCACCGTCACATTGGGAAAGCGGGCGTGGTAAAGCGCCAGCAGCGGCGGCAGGCGCACACCGGCCGTACTTTCCAGCGCTCCCAGGCGGAACTGCCCCAGCGGCAGGCCGCTGCGCATGGCCAGGGTTGCTTCCTCGGCCAGACGCAGAAGCCTCTCGGCATAAGGGAGCAGTTTCTCGCCCTCGGCGGTCAAGCGCAGCCCGCGGCCTTCCCGGCGAAACAGCGCCACGCCGAGCTTTTCCTCCAGTTGGCGGATGCGGGTGGTGACATTCGACTGGACCCGATTAAGCCGGGCCGCCGCGCGAACCACGCCGCCTTCCGCCACGACGGCTCGAAAAATATGGAGGGAGTCCAGATCGAGTGTTCTCATATAAAGAAGTATAATTCCTAATAATTCATTTGTCAGGATGTTTTCCCGTGTTTCTTAATGGCTGACATGACGCGAGCAATTCTCTCTCCTTTGGCCATCCGTTTCGTCGCGTGGTCCGCGCTGGCGGTGGCGATGGGGATTGGACGTTTCGCCTTCACGCCCATGCTGCCGCTGATGATCCGCGACGGCAGCCTGGGCCTCGATGCCAGCCCCTGGCTCGCTGCCGTCAATTATTTCGGCTATCTGGTCGGTGCCCTGACGGCGGGGCGGCTGCCGTTTTCTCCGGCCCAAACGGCGAAAATCAGCCTGGTCGGCATCGTCCTGACCACGGCGGCCATGGGTCTTGTCAGCGCGTTTCCGGCCTGGCTGTTGCTGCGGGGACTAGCCGGTGTCCTGAGTGGCTGGGCGCTGGTCGGCGTCAGCGCTTGGTCTCTGTATGAACTGGCGCGAGTCGAGCGGCCCCATCACGCGGCCTACGTCTATGCCGGGGTGGGGTCAGGGATTGCGCTGGCCGGTCTGTTCTGTGTTGCGGCCGCGGGGTCGGGCGCCTCCTCGGCAAGCCTCTGGCTGGAACTGGGGGCGCTGGCTCTGGTGGGCGTCGCCGCGCCGCTGCACCTGCTCCACGGCGGTCCGGGCCCGATCCCGCCGCATGCCGCGTCTCAACACCGAGATACCGGCGAGTCGAAGTTGCTGATCGTCTGCTATGGCGTGTTCGGCTTCGGCTATATCCTGCCCGCGACCTATCTGCCGACGCTGGCCCGTCAGATGATCGATGATCCACGCCTATTCGGCTTGGTCTGGCCGGTCTTTGGTCTCGCTGCCGCTTTGTCGACGCTATGTGCCGGTCGCCGCTGGATCCAGAGCAACCGCCTGCGTGCCTGGGCGCTTTGCCATATCGCCATGGCCATCGGCGCGGCATTGCCCGGCTTGTGGATCAATCCGGCGACGCTGGTCGCCTCGGCCGTGCTGATCGGCGGCACCTTCATGGTCATTACTATGCTCGGGATGCAGGAGGCGCGCCTGCGCGCCCCCGACCATGCCGCCGCCGCCCTGGGGCGCATGACAGCGGCGTTCGCTTTTGGTCAATTGGCCGGGCCGCTGGTATTGAGCGCCGCCCCCTCGGGCTCGTTACACCTGGGTCTGCAAGTCGCCGCTCTCGCCCTGCTTCTGACCGCCGCGCCGCTTTGGCTCCTCTCCCAACGCAACAGGACATCGCCATGACGACACCGCAAGGATTTGCCGAAATCACCGCCGAACGCCTGCCGCTTCTGGCCGAAAGCGAGCGATCCGAAGCCCAGCGCGCTGCCGCTGAGGCCATCATCCGTGGCCCCCGCAAGACCATATTCGGCCCCTTCATTCCCCTGTTGCACACGCCGGTGCTGATGGAGCATCTGGGTGAGCTTGGCGCGGTCTTGCGGTTCGACAGCGGTCTGCCCAACCACATCCGCGAGCTTGTCATCGCCGCAACTGCCCGCGCCACCGATAACCAGTTCGAATGGCAGACCCATGCGCCGCTCGCCCTGAAAGCCGGTATCACCCAGGCAACGCTGGACGCCATCGCGGCGCACCGCATCCCACGCAATCTGCCCGAGGACGAGGCGGCGGCACTTGATCTGGTCCATGAGATTCTGCGCCAGAATGGCCTGTCTGACGCCAGCTTCGCGGAAACGAAACGGCTTTTCGGCGAAGCTGGCATTGTCGAGTTGACGGTGCTGGTCGGCTATTTCACGACCATTTGCTGGGTGATGAATATCGCACGCACACCGGGCCCAGGTATCTATCCGGCCCTCCGGGCGACACCGGCCTGATAGTCAAGGTGGCATTTAGCAATGCCCCGGTAATGGTCAGCCGCACTCACGGTAACGGCGTCCCGTTTAGGAATGGCCTGAGTTCACCCGCTTGAAGGCTGTGTCGATTCTCAAAGCCTTACCCCACTGCTCGTCAGACGGCAGTCAGATCGAAACCGGCCCGCTGTCGTCATTCCCCACCAATTCGAATGGCGCAGGAAGGGTCATACCCTTTCCTTAAGGCCGCCGATTGAGACGATGCCCCCCATTCCCGGTTGAGCTTCCAGGCCATTTGCATGGTGAGTAACCGCTTGCGGGACAAAATTTCAGACGCCCGCGACTGCGATCCGAAGGGGATGCCACGGTCTCGCTGGCTATAACCTTTCGGCTCCATCCGATATTTAATGGCGTCCACCGGATCGAGAGGGATCAATCGGCCAATTTGTGGCCTCATAATCAGAGATCATCAGGGCCAGAAGATCGAACTCATCGGCTTCCGACGTTCCAGGCTCTGGCTCATTTTCAAAGAAGCGCTCAATCTCGGACAGAGCTTTTTCGTAGTCCACTTCGCAACGCAGGGGGCGAATGTCCATCATAACGTCTCCGCCATATTCAGCATGAGTTCCGATGAACTTCACCAAAAGACGCTTGAATGTGTATAACACATGAAAAATAAGGCGGAATTTATTACCGCCAATATCAAAAATAACCTGGGTACCACCCACTAAATCCACCGACATACCAAATTGTGTTTTGATATCGGCGGGTTCCGTCCTTGACCCGTCGGTATAAGAGCGCCTGCCGGGAGCCATCGGCTCCCGGCCCCTTCCGTCCGGAAGGCTCAGGCTTCCTGCGTCGGCGGAAAGTCGAGCCGCACCACCAATCCAGGTGAATTGTCGCCCAAACTGAGTTGGGCTCCATGCAGCCGCGCCACCGCCTGAACCAGCGACAGACCAAGCCCGTTACCGGGGGTCGAGCGGGTGGAATCCAGCCGTACGAAGCGTTCGAGCACGTTATGGCGCGCCTCTTCCGGAACACCGGGGCCGCTGTCACCAACAATGATCGCGATCCCGCCATTGCCGCCCGAGGCGGTAACGCGCACGTCGACCTTGCCACCGGCCGGGGTATATTTGACGGCATTGTCGACCAGATTGGCCAGCGCCTGGAACAACAGGTGACGATCACCCCGCAAGGACTGACCGGCCTCGCCGCCATAGGTGATCTTCAGATCCTTTTCCTCGGCCAGCGGCTCGTACAATTCGAACACGTCTCCGGCCAATTGAGCCGGATCGATCTGTTCGAACTGATCCAGTCGCCCCGAAGATTCCGCCTGGGAAATCGTCAGAATCGCGTTAAAGGTCGCCAGCAGATTATCGGCGTCAGATAAGGTTTCCTCGAGGGTGCGATGATAGGCATCGCAATCCGAGGGGCCAAGCAGCACCAGATCGATCCGCGACCGCAAACGGTTCAGGGGCGTGCGCAAATCGTGGGCGATATTGTCCGAAACGGTACGGATGCCTTCCAGCAACCGTTCCAGTTCATCCATCATCTCGTTGAAGCTTTCGGCCAGTTGGTCGAATTCGTCGTCCGAGCCGGACAAGGTCATCCGCTGGCTGGTATCGCCACCAAAGATGTTGCGGGCGGTGCGGCTCATCTCCTCGACCCGCTGAAGCAGGTGACGACTGGTGAAATAGCCGCCGACCACTCCCAACTGAATCGTCAGCGCCAAGCCCCAGCCCAAGGCCCGGTTGATCGCCGATTTGACCCGGTTGGCGTCGGCGAGCGAACGGCCGACCAGCAGACGATGGCCGTCGGCCAGTTCATAGGCATGGGCCATCACCTCGACCCCGGTCCCGCCCTCAACCACCGGCAACAGGTTGAAGCGGACCCAGCCCAGCATCGTCCCCACTTCGGTCGGCCACGCACGCAGATTGCCCGCGACGATGCGGCCATCCCCGGCGCGCAGGGCATAGGTGGCGCGGCCGTCGATATCCTGACGGGTGCGTTGGGCGATGATCTCGGACAGGCCGGGAATGGCGCGATCGCGATAGACTTCGTAAAGGCCGGTGGCTTCGGCCTCGACCGTCTCCTGCACCTGCCACTCGATGAACATCGTCGTGCTCCACGACACCAGCGCCAACAGCGCCACCGCCGAAACGGTGAAGATGCCGAGATAGCTCAGCGCCAGACGGAACGTGGTGGTGCGAAGAAGACTAGCGGGCCGCACGAAGCGTATACCCCGCGCCACGAACCGTATGAATCAGGGGCGGATCGAAATCCTTATCGACTTTTTGGCGCAGACGGCTGATGTGGACGTCGATCAGGTTGGTCTGGGGATCGAAATGATATTCCCAGACATTTTCCAGCAGCATCGTCCGGGTCACCACCTGACCGGCATGACGCAGCAAATATTCGAGCAGGCGGAATTCGCGCGGTTGCAGGTCGATCAACTGACCGCCCCGGGTGACGCTGCGGCCGAGCAGATCCATTTCGAGATCTTCGACCTTCAGCCGGGTTTCCGGCTGTGCCGCCGACACCCGCCGGGACAGCGCTTCGATTCGGGCCAGCAATTCAGCAAAGGCATAGGGCTTGACCAGATAATCGTCACCGCCCGCCTTCAACCCCTTGACCCGGTCATCGACCTTGCCCAGGGCGGACAGGACCAGCACCGGGGTGACGTTGCCCGAGGCGCGGATCGCCTGAATGATTGCCAGCCCGTCGAGACCGGGCAACATCCGATCGACGATCATCGCGTCCCAGCGCTCACTCGTCGCCATGAACAGGCCGTCGGTGCCGGTCGCGGCAAGGTCAACGACATGACCGGCTTCCCTAAGGCCCTTGGCCATATAGGCGGCTGCCTCGGTATCGTCCTCGATCACCAGAATGCGCATGTCGCCCTTTCGGTCACAGTTCGGAGGCCGAACCTTACATCCTTCCCCCCTCATCGAAAAGCCCCCGCGCCATGGGAAAACAGCGTGGGGGCTTTTGTCGGCGAGGGCGGACGCCGGGAGCACGTCCGACCCGTGACGTCGGTGCGTCGCCCCCACGACAGGAGGAGACACCCCGCGACGGCATTGCGCAGCCGCCGAACCCTTTGGACATAAACGAGACTTGTCGAAAACGACCGATCCCGTCACTCGAACCTGATTGGGGAATGATGCCGATGGCCGGATTACACCGCCCTGTCATCGCTATGAAGCTTTGGTAACGATCACCAGGGGGCAATAAGCGAGCGGTCAAAGAAAAACCCTCGCGCCGGGGGGAACGCGAGGGCTGTTCTGTCTGGTCGAACCGTCTGGGGGGAAGACGGTCGGACTGTGGTGGATTGCCGATCCTTCAGGGGGGGGGGACAGAAGGCTGACAATCCAGGGCGGGGAGTTCAGGGCCGCCCTTTCAGAGGGGGGAACAAGAGGAAGATTGAGGTCGTTGGTTGTCTTTGAGTGAGGACCAAAGCTGATAAGTCAACAATGCCCGCTTACGGGTTACCGCGCCCTGTCGGAACGATTACCCTTTCGTAATGATCGGATTTTCACCCGACCGCTCCCCAACAGATCCGGTCCCGCCCGGCCGGTCGCATTCTCGGGGGATGGAAAAGAAAACCCCCGCATCAGGGGGGACCGATGCGGGGGGCTTCTGTGAAGCGGTCAGACCATGGGGGGACACGGTTCTGACCTTTTATTTGTGCGCCTTCCTGGGGGGACAGGGGGGGGTAAGGCGCACAAGATGGCGGGAGTTCAAAACCGCCGAAACAGAGAGAAGAGAGATGTCAGACAGACGTCTTGGCTGATGTTTGAAGCTGATAAATAGATGATGCCTGGACTCGGATTACCGCGCCCTTTCGGTCCGATTAACCTTTCGTAATTATCGGGTTTTCCGGAGCCGCCTCGGCAAGGTCCCGCCGTCCGACGATCAGGAACTCGCGATTGCCTTCGGGCCCCTGAATCGGGCTTTCCGAAATCCCTTCGACCCGCCAGCCGGGACGCGACGACAGCCAGTCCCTGATCCGCTCACAGACCTCCTGGTGCAGCTCCGGATCGCGCACAACCCCGCCCTTGCCCACCCGCCCCTTACCGACCTCGAATTGCGGCTTGATCAGCGCCGCCAGCACGGCACCGGGCCGGGTCAGGTCCAGCGCAGCGGGCAACACCGTCTCCAGGCCGATGAAGCTGGCGTCACACACCACCATGTCAACCGGCTCGGGGATGTCGGACGCGCTCAGATGGCGGGCATTGGTCCGCTCCATCACCACGACACGGGGATCGGTGCGTAATTTCCAGGCCAATTGACCGTGGCCGACATCGACCGCATAGACCTTTGCCGCACCATGGGTCAGCAGCACATCGGTAAAGCCTCCGGTCGAGGCACCGACATCGATCGCGGTCTTCCCGGCGGGATCGAGCGCGAAGGTTTCGATCGCATGGGCCAGCTTCAATCCCCCCCGCGACACCCAGGGATGGGTCTGCCCCTTGAGTGTCAGCGGGTAATCCTCGGTCACCGCCGTACCGGGCTTTTCGACGCGGCGATCCCCGGAATAAACCAGTCCCGCCAGGATCAACGCCTGGGCCCGCGCCCGACTTTCCACCAAGCCGCGATCGACCAGCAACTGATCCACTCGCATCCGTTCCGCCATTACCCATACACTCCGTCGAAATCAGGGATGGAAATTGCGCCGTCCATCCCGGAGAATAAACCCATAATCTTAGAACGCGGGGTGATTCGGCCGCATGACCACGCTCCTCTACACGCATCCGCTCTGCCTGGAGCACGACACCGGGGATTATCACCCCGAATGCGCAGACCGCATCAAGGCGGTGCTCGCCGCCTTGGAGAGCGAAGAATTCTCCATGTTGCTGCGCGACGTCGCGCCGCGCGCCACCATGGAACAGGTTATGCGCGCCCACCCGCTCGATTATATCGATCTGGTGCTGTATTCCGTGCCCACCGGGCCGGGACAGCATTCGCTCGATAACGACACCGTGCTGTCGGAGCATTCGGGCGAGGCCGCCTTGCGCGCCGCCGGGGCGGGGATCGCCGCCGTCGATGCCGTTGCCGCCGGGCAGGTCCATAACTGTTTCTGCGCGGTTCGCCCCCCCGGCCACCATGCCGAGATCAGCACGGCGATGGGGTTCTGCTTCTTCAACAACGCAGCCATCGCCGCTCTGCATGCACGCGACGCCCACGGCTACAAGCGTGTCGCGGTGGTCGATTTCGACGTCCATCACGGCAATGGAACCCAGCAGATTTTATGGGACCAGCCCGGCACGTTCTATGCGTCGACCCACCAGGAACACGCTTACCCCGATACCGGATCGGCCGACGAGACCGGAGGCAAGGGAGTCATCGTTAATATCCCCCTCCCCGCCGGGACCGGGTCGGCCGATTTCCGGATGGCGTTCGGCGACATGCTGATCCCGCGCCTGCGCTCCTTTTCCCCCGATTTCGTCATCATTTCCGCCGGATTCGATGCCCATGCCTCGGACCCCCTCGCCCACCTGCGCCTGACCACCGCCGATTTCGGCTGGGCGACCCGGCAGATTCTCCAGGTCGCCGAGGAAACCGCCGGGCGGCGGGTGGTCTCGATCCTGGAAGGGGGCTACGACCTGCGCGCCCTGGCCGACAGCACCCGCGAACACGTCCGCGCCCTGATGGGATTTTAATCGCACATCCGAAGTGACGTTTTTTTCATCACGCGGAATCGGTCGGAATGAACCGTCGGGAGCAATCCGACCGCGCTTACCCCTGCGCCGCACTTGCCTTCGGCGAAGAGCGCCCGTAAACTTCCGCGCTTCCTCGCCCCCGGGTCTAAATACCCAGGCGCAACGACCACAATCTTCAAGGACCCATGGCCGACCTGCCGCCAGACATATCCGCCCTCAGCTTCGAAGACGCCTTGGCCGAACTGGAGCGTATCGTGCGCCAGCTCGAGGACGGGCGCGGGCGCCTGGACGATTCGATTGCCGCTTATGCCCGAGGCGCCGCACTGAAAAAGCATTGCGAAGCCCGGCTGGAAGAGGCGCGAACCAAAGTCGACCGAATTGTTTCCGGTCCCGATGGGGCCGTTTCCACCGAACCCGCCGACCTTGCGTGATCCACAATCGGGTGATCCTTTGAGCCAGTCTTCGATTTCTCCCCGCCTCGCCGAGGCCCTCACGGTCACCAGCCAGGCCGTCAATGTCGAACTCGACCGCCTGCTGCCTTTGGCTGACGGTGCCGAAAACCGCGTGATCGAGGCCATGCGCTATTCCAGCCTCGATGGCGGCAAGCGTCTGCGGCCGTTCCTGGTCATGCAATCGGCCTCGCTGTTCCGCGTCGCCGAAAGCGCGGCGATCCGCGTCGCCTGTGCGATCGAGATGATCCATTGCTACTCGCTGATCCACGACGATCTGCCGTGCATGGACAATGACGATCTGCGCCGTGGCCGGCCGACCTGTCACCGGCACTTCGATGAATCCACCGCGCTGCTGGCCGGTGACGCGCTTCAGACCCGCGCCTTCGAAGTGCTGGCCAACCCCGCCACCCATCCCGACCCCCAGGTCCGCTGCGATCTGGTCAGCGAACTGGCCCACGCCTCGGGCGCGCTCGGCATGGTCGGCGGTCAGACGATCGACCTTCAGGCCCACAATCTTGATCTTGATGTCGCCGGAATTACCCGGTTGCAGCAGATGAAGACCGGGCGGCTGTTCTCGTTCTCGTGCGAGGCCGGTGCGGTACTGGGCAAGGCGCATGGCGAATTGCGCCTCGCGCTGCGCAACTATTCCCACGATCTCGGTCTGGCCTTCCAGATCGCGGATGACATCCTCGACGTCGAAGGCGACGCCGCGGAAGTCGGCAAACAGGTCCAAAAGGACGCCGACGCCGGCAAGGCCACCTTTGTTTCCCTTCTTGGTCTCGACCGGGCCCGGTCGCAGGCCGCCATGCTGGCAGAACAGGCCTGCCGTCACCTCGATCCCTTCGGCGAAGCGGCCGATCTGATGCGGGATGTCGCCCGCTTCGTCGTCCAGCGCCGTTCCTGAGGCATTTCCGAACATGAGTTCAACTCCTCCCCGTCTCCCGAAAGCGCCCCTGCTTGACCGCATTTCCGGTCCGGAGGATTTTCGAGACTTTACCGTTGAGGAACTGATCCGGCTGACCGAAGAAGTCCGCCAGACCATGATTCACTCCGTGTCTTACACTGGCGGCCACCTTGCCGCCGGGCTGGGCGTCGCCGAATTGACGGTCGCCCTGCATTACGTGTTCGACACGCCCAACGACAAGCTGATCTGGGACGTCGGCCACCAAGCCTATCCGCACAAGATTCTGACCGGGCGGCGCGACAAGATGCTGGGGCTGCGCCACGGCGGCGGTCTGTCGGGCTTCACCCGCCGCGCGGAAAGCGAATACGATCCGTTCGGAGCCGGTCACTCCTCGACCTCGATCTCGGCGGCGCTGGGCATGGCGGTCGGGCGTGATCTCCAGGGCACCAGCAAAAACGTGATCGCGATCATCGGCGACGGCGCGATGAGTGCCGGTCAGGCCTATGAGGCGATGAACAATGCCGGAGCCCAGGGCTCGCGGCTGGTCGTCGTCCTCAACGACAACGACATGTCGATCGCCCATCCGGTCGGCGCGATGAGCGCCTATCTGTCGCGGCTGATGTCGTCGCCGAAATATCACTCGATCCGCCACCTCGCCAAGGATCTGGTCCAACTGCTGCCCCCGCCGCTCGAACGCGCCGCCAAGCGCGCCGAGGAATATGCCCGTGGCATGGTCACCGGCGGCGGCACCTTGTTCGAGGAATTGGGCTTCTTCTATATCGGCCCGGTCGACGGTCATAATTTCGAGCATCTGCTGCCGGTGCTGAAGAATGTCCGTGATTCGGACTCGAACACCCCGGTTCTGCTCCATGTGGTGACCAAGAAGGGCAAGGGCTATGCCCCCGCCGAGGCCGCTGCCGACAAGTACCACGGCGTCGGACGATTCGACGTCGTCACCGGCCAGTTCGAGAAGCCCCCGGCCAACGCGCCCTCTTACACCTCGGTGTTCTCCAAGGCCCTGATGGCCGAGGCCGAAGCCGATGACAAAGTGGTCGCCGTCACCGCCGCGATGCCGGCCGGAACCGGCCTCGACCGCTTCGCCTCGCGTTTTCCCGGTCGCTGCTTTGACGTCGGTATCGCCGAGCAGCATGCGGTGACCTTTGCCGCCGGTCTCGCCTGCGAAGGGTTGAAGCCGTTCTGCGCGATCTATTCCACCTTCCTGCAACGCGCCTATGACCAGTTGCAGCATGACGTGGTGTTGCAGAAACTGCCGGTGCGTTTCGCGATCGACCGCGCCGGTCTGGTCGGTGCCGATGGCGCCACCCATGCCGGTGCCTACGATCTGGCTTTGATCGGCTGTCAGCCCGACATCGTCATCATGTGCCCGTCGGACGAGGCGGAACTGATGCATGCCGTCGCCACCGCCGCCGCGATCGATGACCGTCCTTCGGCCTTCCGCTATCCGCGCGGCGAAGGGATGGGGGTCGAATTGCCCGATCGTGGTTCAGTGCTGCAACTCGGTAAGGGCCGCATCCTGCGCGAGGGCAACCGGGTCGCGATTTTGTCGCTCGGCACCCGTCTGGTCGAAGTGCTGAAGGCCGCCGACGAATTAACCGCGATGGGTCTGGCGCCGACGATCGCCGATGCCCGCTTCATGAAGCCGCTGGACGAAGATCTCGTCCTGCGTCTCGCCCGCGAGCACGAAGTTCTGATCACGATCGAAGAAGGCTCGATCGGCGGGTTCGGCAGCCACGTCCTGCAATTGCTGGCCAGTTCGGGCGCGCTTGATCGTGGCCTGAAGGTTCGTCCCATGATCCTGCCCGATGTCTTTATCGAGCACGACACCCAATGGGCGCAGTACGAGAAGGCCGGGCTGAACGCCAGCGGCATCGTCCAGACGGCTTTGTCTGCGTTGGGCGACCTTAAGCTTTCCGCCTAAGCCGTACGGACAGAATCAACCGGGCAGTCTTTTCCCAAGACTGCCCGGTTTTTTTGCGACCATATAACAATTTTGTCGCGTTGTTCGATTCGATTTGCCGTGTCAAAATGTGGTTTTCTGGGTATGAATTGAATTATCTCAATTCAGTGATATCTTATATATCTCGTCCGCCAGCGAGGATCCTGCATCGATGGATGTCGATAAACTTCACGAAAGCGCCCGCAAAGCCAGCATCTTGCTCAAGGCCATGAGCAACGAACACCGCCTGATGATCCTGTGCCAATTGTTACCGGGGGAAAAATCGGTCGGCGAATTGGAGCGGGTGATCGGGCTCAGCCAATCCGCCCTGTCGCAGCACCTCGCCCGCCTGCGCCGCGACAATCTGGTGCGGACACGCCGTCAGGCGCAGACGATTTTCTATTCGCTGTATGGACGTGAAGCGGGCGCGGTGATCGACACCCTCTATCGCCTCTATTGCGCGCCGCAGGAATCCTGCGCGGCAGAGTAATACCGTCTTCGGGTACGGGGCCAGTAACGGCCCCGCCCCGTCCTTGTGCGACCGCTCCCCTACCCGGCCAGATCGAGAGCCAGCACCCCCGACAGCAATTCTTCGACCATCTCGCGCGGAAGATCGCGGGTGATAAAGACGATCCGGGTGCGGTGATCGTCGTCGGGCCAGCCCGGCAACGGCGCGGGCGGGTGAAAGACGTGCTGGACCCCGTGGATCGCCAGCGGTTCCGGAACTTCGCGGGCATTGACGATGCCTTTGACCCGCAACAGATTCTCGCCCTTCGACGAAATCATCAGCTCCAGCGCCAAAGCCAGCGACGGCCACGATACCGGCTCGTCGGTAGTGAAGACGAATGACTGGATGCGGTCGTCATGACGGTTGGGATCGTGGCTGTGGTGGCCGTGCCCATGATGCTCGTGTTTATGTCCATGGTCGTGATGGCCGTGCTTATGCCCGTGATCATGGTCGTGGTCGTGATCATCGTCACCGTGGTCGCGATAGGCTTCCTCGTTCAGCCAACGGGCAACGTCGGGAATTTTCGAATCCCGGCTGAACAGCCCGGCATCGAGAATCGCGGCGGGATCGATCTCGCCATGATCGGCGACAATGATCGGAGCGGCCGGATTCAACCGGGCCAGCCGCGCCCGCAACGCCGCCAGCGCCTCGGGCGTGGCCAGATCGCTTTTGGTCAGGATCAGACGGTCGGCCACCGCCGCCTGCTTGACCGATTCGGGCTGGGCGTCAAGGGTGTGATCGCCGCACGCCGCGTCGATCGTCGCGACGATGCCATCCAGCTTGTAGCGCGAGGCGATCATCGGATCGGTCATCAGGGTGTGGATGATCGGCGCCGGATCGGCCAATCCGGTGGTTTCGATCACCACCCGCGAAAAGTCCGGCACCTCGCCCCGCGTCCGCTTGATGAACAGGTCGCGCATCCCCTCGACCAGATCGCCGCGCACGGTGCAGCACAGACACCCCGATTGCAGCAGCACCACCGTTTCGGCGACCGGACGGACCAGCAGATGGTCAAGCCCGACCGAACCGAACTCGTTGATCAGAACGGCGGTGTCCGACAATTCCGGCCGCGCCAGCAGATGATTGAGCAAGGTGGTCTTACCGCTGCCCAGAAAGCCGGTCAGCACGGTGACGGGAATCAGACTCATAGCGGGGGGTAGTCCTTGGTTCAGGCTCCGTACAACTGGTCGGGAGAGACCAGCACCGGCGCGATCTCGACCAATCCTTCGGGACGGACGGCCGTATAGAAACAGTGGCGTCGCCCGGTGTGACAGGCAACCCCCTCCTGATCGACACAGAGCAGAACGGTGTCGCCGTCGCAATCGATGCGGAAATCGACCAGACGCTGGCGCTGGCCCGAGCTTTCGCCCTTGCGCCACAGCCGAGAGCGCGACCGCGACCAGTAACAGACCTGGCCGGTCGCCAGCGTCTCGATCACCGCGTCGCGATTCATCCAGGCCATCATCAGCACCTCGCCGCTGTCATGCTGCTGGGCGATCGCCGCGACCAATCCATTGGAATCGAATTTCAGCAGATCAAGCGCGGCGGTGGGGTCGATCACGGCGGACATAAAGCTCTCCTAGGCAAGACGGCCCCCTGATATAGACCAGAGCCGCCATGACGCAAAGCCTTGCCGCGCCATCGTGACCGGACCGGGGAATTGCCCCTTCGCAAGCCGTTCCTCTCGTGCGATCATCGAGGGGAGAAACGTTATAACATAACAAAATTCACGGACCAAGCATGGCCTTTCCCGCCGCACGACACGACCATTCCGCCTGTATCCAGGCCGCGCTTGACGCAGCCGAGCAGGAATGCCGCCGCCGTGGCGCGCGGCTGACCGACATCCGCCGGATCGTTCTCGAACTGGTGTGGGAAAGCCATCGCCCGGTCGGGGCCTATGCCCTGCTGGAAAGCCTGGGACGGCAGGGCCGCTCCGCCGCACCGCCTACGGTCTATCGCGCCCTCGATTTCCTGCTCGCCCACGGGCTGATCCACCGGGTCACTTCCCGCAACGGCTTTATCGGCTGCCCCCATCCCGGCCACGCCCACGGCGGCCAGATCCTGCTGTGCGCTCAGTGTGGTATGGCTGCCGAGTTGGACGATCCCGCGCTGGACCGGGAAATCGCCCAATCCGCCGCCCGCCTCGGCTTCACCGTCAACCGCCAGACCATCGAGGTCGAAGGCCACTGCCCCACCTGCCAAGCCCAGGCGAGAGACGATACCCCGCAATAGCTTTTGCTGTCGCAACCGGGCTATCTCCCCGAACCCGCTTGCGGCCCAAGCCCGCCCAACATTATCAATGCCGCGGTCTCGCGCGCTAAGTAGAACCGATACGTGGCCGGTTCTGCCGATGCATGGGTCTGGACTGGACCCCGCTTGCGGCAGCAGTTGGGGAGATCAGCGTAAAACTGAACCGACTCTTTTCATCATTTATCGCCGATGTGTGCGCTGCCCCAACTCCAGACAATCAACTATCTTTTCAAGCATTGAGATAAAACAAAAATCGCTCGTTCTGACTAAGGCTGGAGAGTGCTGCCTCGTTAACTTCAGATGTCGCCTGGAAGACAATATCCATCTTACTACGAGCTATTTCGCTTAGAGATATCAGCGAACTTCGTCGATCCGCTGGATCACTGGTGCGCTGGATCAGCCCGTCCCGTTCCATCCGGTTTAGGGTCGCCGCCATCGTCGGCTGCTCGACAGCAGCGAACTGAGTCAGCGCCTTTTGTGACAAGGCCTCGCCCTGCCCGAGGGCGAAGAAGATAGGCAGATATGCTGGGGCGATGCCGTGCGGCTTCAATCGCTGCTCAATGGCCAAGGCGAACAGGCGCGCTGCCCAGTTGGTCATATACCCGGCGGAACGGAGGCGATTTAGCGACATATATAGCTTGCTATCCAATTCTTGGCGGTGATACATAGCTCACTATGTATCCCATCGGAGTGACACTGTCATGTCATATCATTCTTTCATTCGCCGCCTTCATCCGATCGCAGGCGGGATGGGCCTCGCGACCATCGCTATTTTTCAAGTGTCGACGTTGCTGGTGGAAACGTTCGGCAGCCCGGCCGACATCGCTGCGGTTAAGATTGCGATTCTCTGGGGCTTGCCGTTGCTGATTGCCTCTCTGGCCAGCGCTGGAGCCACGGGTTTCCGCCTTTCCACCACTGACCGTGAGGGACGTGCGGTCAAGATCGCCCGGATGAAACATATTGCCCGAAACGGCCTGCTGGTTCTTGTTCCCGCAGCATTCTTCCTCGCCTGGAAGGCGGCATCTCACGCCTTCGACTTCTGGTTCTACTCTGTGCAGGCTGTGGAATTTCTCGCCGGGGCCGTCAACTTTGCACTGCTGGCCTGCAACATGCGTGATGGCTTGGCCCATCGTGAGGGCATGGTGGCATTTTCTCGGGAGGAGCGGTGATGGCCGTTACTCGCCTTTTACTTATGGCTCTGATGGTAACAATCCTATCAGCCGGACTTGCCCATGCGACAGATTGGATTGAGGAGCGTGTTGTCGGCTTCAAGAACGTGAAGGCTTTAATCGCACGAATTGAAGATGGGTTATCGGAGGACAAGCTGGATAAGGTCGGAGCTGACGCCCAGACCGTAGCCAACTTCGCAGCCCGGATTCCCGACTTGTTTCCCGCTGGCAGTGGGCAGGGGGGCAAGACCAGTGCCAGCACCGACATTTGGATTCACTTCGCCGATTTCTCTTCCCGTGCAGAGGAGTTCCGGCGTGCCGCTGAGACTCTTGCGCACGCAGCTGAAACCGGCAATCGCGCCGGAGCGGAGAAGAGCTTTTCCGCGCTGCGTTCAACCTGCAAGTCTTGCCACATCCGTTACAAGGATCTGTTCTGAGGAGAGAATTGGCCGAATAAGGGCTATCTCCCCGAACCCGCTTGCGGGCCAAGCCCGCAAACACCCCTTTGTTTCTTCGGATAAAGACAGGGTGGGTCCGGGAGGCCAAGCCTCCCGGGCGGGGTTTGGGGCGAGGCCCCAACAAACTATTGCCAGTCCCATAAAGAAAAGGCCGACCCCGCGAGGGATCGGCCTTTCGATTGGACCGGAGCCGGGCGTCAGGACGCGGCGGCTTCGGCATCCTTTTTCGGCTTGGGCAGGTCGAGCTTCAGGTGCAGTTCGCGCAGCCGCTCGGGCAGCACCGCCGCCGGGGCCTGCATCAGCAGATCCTGGGCTTGCTGGTTCATCGGGAACAGGATCACCTCGCGGATATTGGGCTCGTCGGCGAGCAACATCACGATGCGATCGACGCCGGGAGCGGCACCACCATGCGGAGGCGCGCCGAACTTGAACGCGTTCAGCATGCCGCCGAAATGTTCCTCGACGTGGGCAGCGGTATAGCCCGCGATCTCGAACGCCTTATACATGATGTCGGGGCGATGGTTGCGGATCGCGCCCGACGACAGTTCAACGCCGTTGCAGATGATGTCGTACTGATAGGCGTTGATCGTCAGCGGGTCCTGGGTCTGGAGCGCCTCCATCCCGCCCTGCGGCATCGAGAACGGGTTGTGCGAGAACTCGATCTGGCCGGTATCCTCGTTCAACTCGTACATCGGGAAATCGACGGTCCAGCACAGCTTGAACACGTCCTTTTCCAGCAAATCGAGTTCGTTGCCGAGCTTGGTGCGAACCTGACCGGCGAACTTGGCGGCAGCCAGCGGCTTGTCGCAGGCGAAGAACACGGCGTCGCCCTCGGACAGACCGGCGGCGACACGGATCGCCTCGACCCGTTCGGGATCGAGATTTTTGGCGATCGGCCCCTTCGGGCCTTCGGCGGCGAACTGGATATAGCCCAGACCGCCCGCGCCGTTCTCGCGCGCCCATTCGTTCAGCTTGTCGAACCACGAGCGCGGCTGGGCGGCGGCACCGGGGGCCGGAATGGCGCGGACCACCGATCCCTTCTCGACCAGTTTGGCGAACAGACCAAAGCCCGAACCACGGAACGGCTCGGTAACGTCGGCGATCAGGATCGGGTTGCGCAGGTCGGGCTTGTCCGAACCGTATTTCAGCATCGCGTCGGCGTAAGCGATGCGGGGGAACGGCGCGGGAGTGACGGTGCGGCCCTTGCCGAACTCGCGGAACACCCCTTCCAGCACCGGCTCGATCGCGGCGAACACGTCTTCCTGGGTGACGTAGCTCATCTCGAAATCGAGCTGATAGAACTCGCCGGGGCTGCGGTCGGCACGCCCGGCTTCGTCACGGAAACAGGGGGCAATCTGGAAGTAGCGATCAAAGCCCGCGACCATCAGCATCTGCTTGAATTGCTGCGGCGCCTGCGGCAGGGCATAGAACTTGCCGGGATGAATCCGCGACGGCACCAGATAATCGCGGGCACCCTCGGGGCTGCTGGCGGTCAGAATCGGCGTCTGGAACTCGGTGAAGCCCTGGTCCTGCATCGCCCGGCGCAGGAAAGCGATCACCTTCGAGCGCAGCATCATGTTGGCGTGGACGTCTTCGCGGCGCAGATCGAGGAAGCGATATTTCAGCCGCATGTCCTCGGGATAATCCTGGTCACCCGCAACCTGCATCGGCAGCACGTCGGCGATCGACTGGATCTCAACCTCGGCGACCTGCAATTCGATCTCGCCGGTGGGCAGGCGCGGATTGATGGTCTCGGCCGAGCGCAGAACCACCTTGCCGGTCACGGTGACGACGCTTTCGGGGCGCGCCCGCTCCAGCACCGAGAACACCGGGCTGGAGATATCGGCGACACATTGAGTGATGCCGTAATGGTCGCGCAGGTCGACGAAAAGCAGATTGCCGTGATCGCGCTTGCGATGGACCCATCCCGACAGCCGGACCTGAGAGTCGGCGTCCGTGGCCTTCAACTGGCCGCAGGTGTGGGTTCTATAGACGTGCATGTGACCGTGACTCCGTACTTTCGACAGCCTGCTGGCTCGGAACCGCGAAGAAAGGCACCCCCGCCCTGCCTTTGTCAAGGCAGGTTTGCCCCTTTGCCGGCCGCCCTTGCGCTTTGCCTGCGCAACCGGGCGGACAAGGAAGGGATCGTGCTTGGTCCGAGTCGGTGGCGAAGTATAATCCGGGCGGCCGTCAATTGGCGACAACCGCTTGAACGGGCTGCGGATGTCCTTGCCGCTCCCCCCCGTCAGGTGTATCACTTCTCATCATGCCGATGATCTCCGATACCGAGTCGCTGGCGGCTTTCTGTCAGCGATTGAAATCCGCATCCTTCGTCACCGTCGACACCGAATTCATGCGGGAGAAGACGTATTGGCCCATCCTCTGCCTGGTGCAGGTGGGCGGGCCGGATGAAGCCCATGTCATCGATCCCCTGGCACCGGGCATCGACCTCACCCCGCTGTTCGAGCTGATGGCCGACACCTCGGTGTTGAAGGTCTTTCACGCCGCCCGCCAGGACGTCGAAATCTTCCTTCACATTGCGGGCGCGCTGCCCATGCCGCTGTTCGACACGCAGGTTGCGGCGATGGTGTGCGGCTTTGGCGACGCAGTCAGCTACGAGACCCTGGCCTCGCAATTGGCCAAGGCCCGGATCGACAAATCGCTGCGCTTCACCGACTGGTCGATCCGCCCGTTGTCGGACAAGCAGGTTCAATACGCCCTGGCCGATGTCACCCATTTGCGCGTCGCCTATGAAAAGCTGGTGCGCAAGCTGGAACGCAACGGCCGCCTGGAATGGCTGGCCGAAGAAATGGCGATCCTGGCCGATCCGGCGACCTATCGCGTCGATCCGGCCCAGGCGTGGCGGCGGCTGAAGCCGCGCTCGAACTCGCCTCGCTTCCTGGCGGTGCTGAAGGAACTGGCGGCGTGGCGCGAGCACGAAGCGCAGGATCGCGACCTGCCCCGCCAGCGGGTTTTGCGCGACGAGACCCTGACCGAGATCGCCGCCCACCATCCCAGCGACACCGCCGAATTGGGCCGGATGCGCGGGATCGGCAAGGGACTGGTCGAAGGACGGATGGGACAGGCGATCCTGGAAGCGGTGCGGCGCGGCCTTGAGACGCCCGAAAGCGACTGCCCGGTTCCGCCCGACCGGATCGAGGTGCCCAAGGGATTGGGTGCCGTCGTCGATCTGCTGAAGGTTCTGCTGAAGATGAAGTGCGACGAGCACGGCGTCGCCAGCCGTCTGGTCGCCAACTCGGCCGACATCGACGCGATCGCCTCGACCGATGATGCCGACGTTCCCGCCTTGCGCGGCTGGCGCCGCGAATTGTTCGGCGAAGACGCGCTGCGGCTCAAGAACGGTCAGGTCGGCCTGGGCTTTTGCAAGGACGGACGCCGCCTGCGCCTGATCCCGACCGATCCGGACGAGGCGAGCGACGCCCCCCTGCCGGAAGAAGCGGCCGACTGATCGGCCGAACGGTCACCCAAAACAGTTAAAGCCCCCGGAAGAGCGATCCTCCGGGGGCTTTTTTGTCGGTTCGGCTCACACCGAGAAGCGTTTGACGTAACGTCCGGCGATATCGGCGGCACTGACCACGACGAGAACATCGGTGGTGTTGAACTGGTGATCGATCACCGCCCCGTCACCGACCATTCCGCCCAGGCGCAGATAGCCCTTCAGCAGCGGCGGCAGCGAGGCGAGAACCCGTCTCGCATCCCAGCTCGCCTCGATCCCGGCGAAATCGATCCGGTCACGGCTGGATAACGCCCGGCCGCGCAAGGCGGGCGGGGCCAGATGGTTGTCGCGCAGATAGGCGATCTGCGGACCCAGCACCGCCGGATCGGTGCCGGGCAGGCTGCCGCAGCCGAACAGCAGGCGGATGTCGTTCTCGACCATGTAGGCGGCCAGCCCCTGCCACAGCATTTGCAGGGTGCCGCGATGGCGCCAGCGCGCATCGACGCAAGACCGCCCGAGTTCCAGGATTGGACCCGACGTCGCCAGCAGCGCCGACAGATCGAACTCGCCCTCGGAATAGAAATGCCCGACGCGGGCGGCGGCGGCGCGGTGGATCAGGCGATAGGTTCCGACCACTTCGCCTTCGGCCAAAACCAGCAGATGATCGCACACATCGTCATATTCGTCGAAGTCACGATCCTGCTTACGCATCAGGGCGGTAGGCTTTGCTCCCATTTCCTCGTAAAACACCCGATAGCGGATGCGTTGAGCCGCTTCGATCTCGGCCCGACTTTCGGCCAGACGGACTTCGACGGCGCCGGGGGCAGCCGGCATGAGGGCTTGGACAACCAGGTCCTGGTGGGTCAAGACGCACCTCGGTTGATGAATTGTTGATGAAAAGTTGATGCAAAATCACGGACCAGAGACAACATCCCTGTATGAGACCGGATTCCCCTGCATTCCGGGAATTAATTACCGGCACCTCGACAGTTCAGCTATCGCCGATGTCCACGGGATGACATATATCTTGAAGACTTGTTCAATCGTGGTGAAATAATTATTACACATGGCATCCGGTACTTGGGCCACGGCCCGCCCGGAACCGAACGACAAGGGGAGAGATGATGGCGGAGACACGGATTGCCTTCGTCGAAGGATTCCAGTTCTCGTTCCACCAGGAAGAGTCGGCCAAACCGACCCGGCGGGTCAATTCACGCTGGGAGGTGCGCGACTGGGCCTGTCAGGTCGAGTATGAGGGGGAGTGGTGCCGCTTCACCCTGCACGAATTCAATGACGGCGTATTCGAACCGTCGGCGATCCAAGGGGTGTTCAGCGACTTTGCCGGAGCCGCCGCGGCCGAGGTCACGATTCGCTGGCTGCAACGCCGCATCGCGGAAAAAGACGCCCGCAACCGGCTCCAGCGCACCTTATTTCTGGGGGGAATCGCGGTTATCACCGCTTTAGTGTTGGCGGCGATCTCGCTACGCTGAGACGGCACCCCCATATCAAGGCCAGGACCTAAGACGCGGAGGACGTGGCAACGATGTTCGGCAGACACGACAAGACCAAAATGGTGAGTGCGACCGAGGCCCTGCCCGGCCGTGCCGAAGCGATGGTGGTCCCCAATCGCCATCTGGTGCTGGGCACCCCCCTGTTACCGCCGTTTCCCGCCGGGATTGAAACGGCGATCTTTGGTCTCGGCTGCTTCTGGGGGGCGGAACGATTGTTCTGGAAACAGCCCGGCGTGCATTCGACCTCGGTCGGCTATGCCGGGGGCTTCACCGCCAATCCGACCTATGAAGAGGTCTGCACCGGCCGCACCGGCCATGCCGAAGTGGTTCTGGTCGCGTTCGACCCGACGATGATCTCTTATGCGACGCTGTTACGCCTGTTCTGGGAAGCGCATGATCCGACGATGGGGATGCGTCAAGGCAACGATATCGGCACCCAGTACCGCTCGATCGTGCTGACCGCGACCCCCGAACAGGATCGTCAGGCCCGGACCTCGCTTGAAACCTATCAGGCGGCACTCAATCAGGCCGGGCGCGGCACCATCTCGACCAGCATCGAAGCGGCCGGGCCGTTCTTTTGGGCGGAACCCGAACATCAGCAATATCTGGCCCGTAATCCTAGCGGTTATTGCGGATTAGGCGGCACCGGCGTCCGCCTTTGCTGAAAGGAACCTAGAGATATCGACCTCTTCGGTTGCAAGCGGCCTTTATCTATGCTTAGGTCATAAGTAACAGGTTTCGGGGTAAACGGTCGGCTTTAGGGGAAGTACAGGATATGCTCAGGTCTCGTTTCGCGCTCCCCCGCCGCCCCCTGACCGACGACCAGCGCACATGAGACCGTACGTCGTCGCACTGTTCAATCAAAAGGGCGGCATTTCCAAGACCACCACCAGCACGAACCTTGCCGTGTGTCTGGCTGCGTTCGGCAAGTCGGTCATTGTGATCGACCTGGATTCCCAGGGAGATTCGACCAAAAGCCTGGGGATCGATCCCAAAATCCGCGAAGGCGTGTTCGACCTGTTCATCAGCCATGCTCCGGTCGACAGCGTGATCCGCGACACCCCTTACGACGGGCTGCGGGTGTTGCCGTCGACCTACAGTCTGGCCGGGATCGAGGTCAAACTGTCCGAGCTTCAGAACTCGCAACGGACGCTGAGCGCGATCCTCGCCAATGCCAAGCTCGATTGCGATTATGTCGTGATCGATTGCCCGCCCGCTCTTGGCATTCTGCCGATCAACGCCCTGGCCGCCGCCCATGCGGTGATCATTCCGGTAACCGCGACGCCTTATGCCAATGACGGGCTGCTGCGCACCCTGCCCTCGATCAAATATGTTCAGGAGGGATTGAACAAATCCCTGCTGCTCCAGGGCGTTCTGTTCACCATCCACGACCGCAACAAGACCGCCCGCCGGATCAGCGACCTGATCCGCTCGCGCTTGGGCGGCACCGTTTATCGCAGCCAGATTCCCCGCGACAACATGGTGATCGAGGCGGCGACCGCCGGTTTGCCGGTCTGCGTCTATGCCCCCCGCTCCGCCGCGGCGCAATCCCACCTCGATTTCACCGAGGAATTTCTCGACCGCCACACCGCGATCGCCGCCAAGGCGGGGGAAACGGTGCCACCCCGCCCCAGCCGCGACGTGGCCCTTGACCGCCTGCTCCGCTGGCGCGGCGAGATCGCCTCGGCCGCCGGTCCGGCGACCGCTGCCGGGTTACGCCAGCGCAAAAGCCAGCTTGACCGCCTGCTGTACGGCGACCGCACCCTGATCGAACGCTGGCATCTCGGCGTGATCCATTTCTTCATTGATAACCGACTGTCGCTGGCGGTGTTTCTGCTGCTACTGCTGGCCGGATTGATCGCCCTGCTCGGGGCCAGCCTCGAAGGCTTGCGCCGACTGTCCGATATCATCGGCCTGTAGCGCCCCGCGCACACGCAATTCGGGTCAACACCCGAATATCACCGCCCCTTATCCATTGCCACGCCCAGCCTCGCATCGAAAAGATGCCGAGGCCAGGACGGCATTCGCCCCAACATCCTTATAGTCTATAGGTTTTATGGTTTTGTGTTGACGCCGCTGGCGCGTGGTCATTAGTGTTGTTTTTAGATAAAGAACACTTCGCCACCGTAATTAACGGAGTCCTCCCATGCTCTTCGCCACCAGAGTCGGTCGCGCCCTTCGATTCGGGCTGGTCGCCCTGACCGCCCTTGGCTTTTCCGCCGTCGCCCAGGCGACCGAAAAGGTCGAGGAAGTCCGCATCGACTACGCCTATTACAATCCGGTCAGTCTGGTTCTGAAGGATAAGGGCTGGCTGGAACAGGAGCTGGCCAAAGACGGGATCAAGGTCCGCTGGGTTCTGTCGCTGGGATCGAACAAGGCGCTGGAATATCTGAACGCG
>NZ_AQPH01000040.1 GCF_000442515.1 Magnetospirillum fulvum MGU-K5
ACGCCGCTACCGATGTCGCTCGATCCCGAGAATCTGCCCTATTACCTGCTGCGCAGCGCGCTCAGGATGGGGGCGGCGCTGATCTGCTCGCTGATCTTCACCCTGCTGTTCGGCATCGTCGCCTCGAAGGTTCCGGCGCTGGAGAAGGTGCTGATCCCGATCCTCGATATCTTGCAATCGATTCCGATCCTGGGCTTCCTGTCGATCACCGTCGCCGGATTCATCGCCCTGTTCCCCGGCAACCTGCTGGGAGTCGAATGCGCAGCGATTTTCGCGATCTTTACCTCTCAGGCGTGGAACATGGCGTTCAGCCTGTATTCCTCGCTGAAAACAGTGCCCAACGACCTGATCGAGGCATCGCGGGTGTTCCACCTGTCGCCGTGGCAACGCTTCTGGCGGCTGGAAATGCCGTGGGCGATGCCGGGGCTGGTGTGGAACATGATGGTGTCGGTGTCGGGCGGCTGGTTCTTCGTCGTCGCCTCCGAGGCGATCTCGGTGTCGAACCAGACCATCATGCTGCCCGGCGTCGGCTCTTATATCGCGCTGGCGATCGCCGCCCGCGACCTGTCGGCGATCTGCTGGGCCATCGTCGCGGTGCTGGTCGGCATCGTGATCTACGACCAGTTGATGTTCCGCCCGCTGGTGGCCTGGACCGACAAGTTCCGCGTCGATACCGGACCGGGCGAGCAACGGCCGGAATCCTGGCTGTTGACCCTGATGCAGCGCGGGCGGCTGTTCCGCCTGCTGGCGCAGATTCCGGTGGCATTGTGGGAGGGCTTGGCCGGGATGCGCCGCCGCAAGGCCGATGCGGCCCCGCGGCGGCGGATCGTGCTGCCACACCTGACCCTGCCCGGCTGGGCCGGGTGGGTCTGGGACGGGTTCCTGCTGGTCGTTACCGGAATCGCCCTGGTCCAGGTTGCGTTGTTCGTTCATGGCTCGGTCAATCTGGCCGAAGTCTGGCAGGTGCTGCTGTATGGGCTGGCGACCACCGCCCGGATCGTTGTGCTGATCGCGCTGGCCTCGCTGATCTGGGTTCCGGTCGGTGTCTGGGTCGGGCAGCGTCCGGTGGTGGCGCAGAACGTCCAGTGGATCGCCCAGTTCCTGGCGGCGTTCCCGGCCAACCTGATGTTTCCGGTCGCGGTGATGCTGATCGTCCATTTCGACCTCAACGTCGATGTCTGGACCAGCCCGCTGATGATTCTCGGCACCCAATGGTACATTCTGTTCAACGTCGTTGCCGGGGCGGCGGCGATCCCGCAGGACATGAAGGACGCGGCGGGCAATCTGGGTCTGACCGGCTGGATGAAATGGCGACGCTTTATCCTGCCCGCGATCTTCCCGGCCTACGTCACCGGGGCGTTCAACGCCTGCGGCGGGTCGTGGAACGCCTCGATCGTGTCGGAGATGGTCAGTTGGGGCGACACTCAGCTTGAGGCAACCGGGCTGGGGTCTTATATCGCCCGTGCCACCATCGACGGCGACTTCCCCCGCATCGCGCTGGGGATCGCGGTGATGTGCCTGTTCGTGATGGGCTTCAACCGTTTCCTGTGGCGCCCGCTCCACACCCTGGCGGCCGAGCGGCTGCGCCTCGACTAACCGAACCAATACCCGCGAAGAAAAGGGGTCCTGACATGGCCGAGCCGACCCTCCCCCCCCAAGCCCTGCTGGAACTGCGCGGCGTCCGCAAATCCTTCCGTACCCCGGAGCGGCACGAACGCACCGTGCTGGAAGGCGTCGACTTCCGGTTGGAGGAAGGCGAGATCGTCGCCCTGCTCGGCAAATCGGGCTCGGGCAAATCGACCCTGCTGCGGATCATGGCCGGGCTGATCCGCGCCAATGGCGGCGACGTGCTCTATCGCGGTCAGGCGGTGACCGCGCCCGCGCGCGGGATCGCGATGGTGTTCCAGTCCTTTGCCCTGTTCCCCTGGCTGACGGTGCAGGAGAATGTCGAACTGGGGCTGGAGGCGGGCGGAATCGGCCCGGCCGAGCGTGAGGAGCGCGCCGCCGAGGCAATCGAGATGATCGGGCTGGGTGGGTTCGAAAGCGCCTATCCCAAAGAATTGTCGGGCGGCATGCGCCAACGCGTCGGCTGCGCCCGCGCCCTGGTGATGCGCCCCGACGTGCTGCTGCTCGATGAGCCGTTCTCGGCGCTGGACGTGTTGACCAGTGAGACTCTGCGCGAGGATCTGCTCGATCTGTGGGCCGAGCGCAAGATTCCGACCAAGGGAATCCTGCTCGTCTCGCACAATATCGAGGAAGCGGTGTCGATGGCCGACCGGGTGCTGGTGTTCTCGAGCGATCCCGGACGGGTGCGGGCCGAGGTCAAGGTCGGGCTGCCCCAGCCGCGCGACACCGAATCCCCCGCCTTCCGCCAGATCGTCGATGAAATCTATTCGCTGATGACCGCCCATGTCCGCGGTGGTGGGGCTGGGGCGCAGGAACAACTGACCTTGGGCTACCGCCTGCCCGATACCACGCCGGGCAAGATGGCCGGTCTGCTCGAAACGATCGCCGAGGCTCCGTTCAACGGCCGCGCCGATTTGCCGCAACTGGCCGAGGAAACCGAGCTCGAAGACGATTCGCTGTTCCACCTGTTTGAAGCGCTGCGGGTGATGGGGCTGGCCCGGATCGCCTCGGGCGACATCTTCCTCACGCAATTGGGCCAGACCTTCGTTGATGCCGACGATGCCGGGCGCAAGGATTTGTTCGCCGAGTCGCTGCTGCGCAACATTCCGCTGGCTGCCCATATTCGCAAGGTGCTCGACGAGCGGCGCGATCATCGCGCCCCCGAAGATCGCTTCTTGCAGGAATTGCAGGATTACCTCACCGACGACGAGGCGGAGCGGGTGCTAGAGACGGCGATCACCTGGGGCCGTTATGCCGAGATTTTCGACTACGACTACAATTCCGGCGTGCTGATGCTGCCCGAGGACGAAGAAGAGGAAGAGGCCGCCGCCGACGGCTCGTCATCGGGCTCCGCCGCCGCCGAATAAGGCCGCCTTCCCCGTCAACCGTGCGATTCGATCGACCGCAGCCCCTTCGCGGGGTTGCGCTTTGTCGATTTATCGAATACCCCTTGATCTCTTTCCCTTTCCACGCTGCGGGTGGTCCGATCCCATGCGCCTTATCAGGCATTGCGGCGAATTTGGTGCCGATCGTCGCGGTTGCGTGGTGGCGCTCGGTAATTTCGACGGCGTCCATCTCGGTCATCAATCGGTGATTCTCACTGCCCGCGATCTGGCCGGGCAGGGGGGCGTCGCCTCGGGCGTGCTGACCTTCGAACCGCACCCCCGCCGGGTGTTCCGGCCCGATCTGCCGCCGTTCCGTCTCACCCCCTTCCGGGTCAAGGCCCGGCTGATCGAAGCGCTGGGGATCGATCTGCTGTTCCAGCAGACCTTCGACCCGGGCTTTGCCGCCGTTACCGCCGACGCTTTCATCAAGGACATTCTGGTCGGCTGCATGGGAGTGTCCCAGGTAGTGGTCGGCTACGATTACGTCTTTGGCAAGGATCGCGGCGGCGATTGCGCCCTGCTTGAAAGCGCCGGGGCCGAACTGGGCTTTGGGGTGACGGTGGTGCCGCCGACCGAGGTGGGGGGCGAGCCGTGCTCCTCGACCCGGGTCCGCGCCGCGTTGGCCTCGGGCCGTCCCGCTGACGCCGCCCACCTGCTCGGCCATTACTGGGAGCTGGAAGGCCGGGTCGAGCATGGCAGCGCGCGCGGCCGTCAATTGGGCTTTCCCACCGCCAATGTCCGCCTGGGTGAGTATCAGCACCCCGCCACCGGGGTCTATGCCGTCCGTGCCGGTGTCGATCGTGGCGGGGCGACGGTGTGGCATGATGGCGTTGCCAATTTTGGCCGCCGCCCGACCTTCGACCAGACCGACGAAGTGCTGGAGGTCCATCTGTTCGGCCTCAGCGAAGACCTTTACGGCCGCCACCTGCGGGTGGCGCTGATCGACCATCTCCGCCCCGAGCGCAAATTCTCGGGCGTGGATGAATTGCGGGCGCAGATCGTCCGCGACGCCGAGACCGCCCGGCAGCGCCTGGGCGGCCTTCATTTCCCCGCGACACCCGGCCCGATGGTGCCGGTCGCTCCCTAGTTCCCCCGGATTGCAGCCATGACCGTCGACCCCAAGACCACCGTTTTCCTGCCCAGGACCGATTTCCCGATGAAGGCGGGCCTGCCCGCGTTGGAACCCCGGCTGTTGGAGCGGTGGAACAGCATCGGCCTGTTCGAGCGGCTGCGCGAGACGGCGCGGGGTCGGGAAACCTTCATTCTTCACGACGGCCCGCCCTACGCCAACGGTCACCTGCATATCGGCCACGCGCTGAACAAGATTCTGAAGGACATCATCGTCCGCACCCAGCAGATGCAGGGCAAGGACGCGCCCTATGTCCCCGGCTGGGACTGCCACGGCCTGCCGATCGAGTGGAAGATCGAAGAGAAGTATCGCGCCGCCGGACTGGATAAGGACGAGGTCGATATCGTCGATTTCCGCGAGGAATGCCGCGCCTTCGCCCGCAGCTGGATCGACATCCAGCGCGAGGAGTTCAAGCGTTTGGGCGTCACCGGCGATTGGGACCATCCCTACACCACGATGACCAACGATGCCGAGGCGGTGATCGTCGCCGAACTGGGCAAGTTCCTGTTGGACGGCTCGCTCTATAAGGGGGCCAAGCCGGTGCTGTGGTCGGTGGTGGAAAAGACCGCGCTGGCCGAGGCCGAGGTCGAATATCACGACCACACCAGCATCACGATCTGGGTCAAATTCCCGGTGGTGACCGCCTCGCGCCCCGAGCTTGAGGGGGCCAAGGTGGTGATCTGGACCACCACGCCGTGGACGATGCCGGGCAACCGTGCCATCGCCTTCGGGGCCGGGTTCGAGTACGCCCTGGTCGAGGTCGAGACCGCGCCCGCCTCCGGTCTGGCCGCCGTCGGCGAACGGCTGGTGGTGCTGGCTGATCTGGTCAAACAGGTGGCGAAGGATGCCGGTTGCTCCTTCCGCATCATCACCAAGATCAACGGGGCCGATCTGGCCGGGACGATCTGTCACCATCCGTTGAAGCACCATCCCGAGGCCAAGGGCGGCTATGATTTCGCCGTGCCGCTGCTGGCGGGCGAGTTCGTCACCACCGACACCGGCACCGGCTTCGTTCATATCGCGCCGGGCCATGGCGAGGACGACTGGCATCTGGGCAAGGCCAACCAGATCGTGATCCCCGACACGGTTCAGGCCGACGGCACCTATTACCCCCATGTCGCGATCTTCGCCGGTCAGAGTGTGCTGGCCCAGGGCAAGAACGGCAAATATTACAGCCCGGTCGCCAAGGCGGTGATCGCGGCGATGACCGAATGCGGAAATTTGCTCGCCCATGGCAAGATCGAGCATTCTTATCCCCATTCCTGGCGGTCGAAGGCCCCGCTGATCTTCCGCAACACGCCGCAATGGTTCATCTCGATGGAGCAGAACGGCTTGCGCGCCAAGGCGCTGGCGGCGATTGCCGACACCCGCTTCGTGCCCTCTCAGGGGCGCAACCGGATCGGGGCGATGATCGAGAACCGCCCCGATTGGTGCGTTTCGCGTCAGCGCGCCTGGGGCGTGCCGATCGCGGTGTTCGTCGAAAAGAAAAGCGGCCAGCCGCTGCGCGACGCGGAGGTGATGGCGCGGATCGTCGATGCCTTCAAGACCGACGGGTCGGATAGCTGGTTCACCAGCCCGCCGTCGCGGTTCCTGGGCAATGGCTACGATCCCGAGGAATACGAACAGGTGTTCGACATCCTTGACGTCTGGTTCGATTCCGGCTGCACCCACGCCTTCGTGCTGGAAGGCGACGAATGGCCGCGTCTGTCCTCGCCCGCCTCGCTCTATCTCGAAGGCTCGGACCAGCATCGCGGCTGGTTCCATTCCTCGCTGCTGGAATCCTGCGGCACCCGGGGCCGTGCCCCTTATGACGCGGTGCTGACCCATGGCTTCGTCCTCGACGAGGCCGGACGCAAGATGTCGAAATCGTTGGGCAACGTCGTCGCCCCCCAGGAAGTGGTCGATGCCCAGGGTGCCGATATCCTGCGCCTGTGGGTGGCGGGGTCGGATTCGTCGGACGATCTGCGGATCGGGCCGGAAATCCTGAAGACCCAGGTCGATATCTATCGCCGCCTTCGCAACACGCTGCGCTATCTGCTGGGTGCGCTCGACGGCTTTACCGCGACCGAGCGGCTGGAGTATGCCGAGCTGCCCGAGCTGGAACGCTCGGTGCTGCATCGTCTCGCTGAACTCGACCGGGGCCTGCGCGAGGCGTGCGACAACTTCACCTTCCATGGCTGGTTCGCCGAACTGCACACCTTCTGCGCCGTCGATCTGTCGGCGTTCTATTTCGATATCCGTAAGGACGCGCTGTATTGCGACCGGCCGGATTCGCTGCGCCGCCGCGCTGCCCGGACTCTGTTCGACATCCTGCTCGACACTCTGTGCAAGTGGCTGGCTCCGTTCCTGTGCTTCACCGCCGAGGAAGCGTGGCTGGCCCGTCACCCCTCCGCTGACGGCTCGGTTCATCTCGAACAATTCCCGACCCTTCCCGCCGCCTGGCGGGACGAGGCTCTGGCCCAGCGCTGGGCGAAGATCCGCGATGTCCGCCGCGTCGTCACCGGCGCGCTGGAGGTCGAGCGTGCCGCCAAGCGGATCGGCTCGTCGTTGCAGGCCAAGCCGGTCCTGACGGTGTCGGACGAGGTGCGCGACCTGCTAGCCGGTCTCGACCTCGCCGAAATCTTCATCACCTCGGGGGTTGAACTGGTGGTGGGGAGTCTGGGCGAGGGCGCGTTCACCCTGGCCGACGTGCCCGGCATCGCCGTCCAGCCCCAGGCCGCCGAGGGAGCCAAGTGCGCCCGCTGCTGGAAGGTGCTGCCCGAGGTCGGTGAGTCCGCTCATGCCGGGGTCTGCCATCGCTGCGCCGATGCGATGGACCATTCCGCAACGGTGGGCAGGGGTGATGCGGTTCGGATTCAAAGCCGCTCTCGCCCTCTCGGCGCTGGTGATCGTGCTCGATCAGGCCAGCAAATGGGCCATCGTCGAGCAGGTGATGCGGCCCGAGGGGGTGGAGGGCACGCCCTTCTTCACCCTGACGCGGATCGAGCTGGCGCCGTTTCTCAATCTGGTGATGACCTGGAACCGGGGAGTCAGCTTTGGGATCGGCAACGGCGCGGTTCCGCTCGACCCGCTGATCCTGTCGGCTCTGTCCGGGGTGATCGTCGTCGCCCTGATCGGCTGGCTGTATCGCGCCGGAACGCCGTTGGTGCGGCTGGCGGTGTCGCTGATCATCGGCGGCGCGATCGGAAATATCGTCGATCGTCTGCGCTATGGCGCGGTGGCCGACTTTATCGATGCGCATATTGCGGGCCATCATTGGCCTGCCTTTAATTTGGCGGATTCGGCTATTACCGTTGGCGCGGTGATTTTGGTTGTCGACTCCTTGTTTGGCGGCCGTGATTCGACTAAGACATAAGATCATGAGACAGAGTGAAGCCTCCGCGCGCATTCCGCACCGTCTGGCACCCCTTGTGGTGATGCTGGCGGTTCTCGCCTTGTCCGCTTGCTCCGACGTCAAGCGGTCGCTGGGGTACGAGAAGGCTCCCCCGGACGAATTCCAGGTCGTCCAGCGGGCTCCGCTCAGTATGCCGCCCGACTTCTCGCTCCGTCCGCCTCAGCCCGGCGCTACCCGCCCGCAGGAAGGCACCACCCGTGATCAGGCCCTGCGCGTCCTCAGCGGGCAGCGGGTGACCACTCCGGTCTCCACCGCAGGCCGGACCCAGGGCGACGTGACCCTGCTCAAACGCTTTGGCGCCGAATCGATCCAGCCTGACATCCGTGTTCTGGTGAACAAGGAATCCCAGTCGATCGCCGATGCGGAAAAGAGCTTCACCGACCGGCTGGTGTTCTGGCGCAAGCCGGAACAGTCCGGCGTCGTCGTCGATCCGGTCAAGGAAAGCCAGCGTCTGCGCGAGAATCAGGCGCTGGGTAAGTCGGTGTCCGAAGGCCAGACCCCGCGGATCGAGCGGCGCAAGAAGGCGATCCTCGAAGGCATCTTCTGATCGAAGAGGGGAGCACCGCTTGCGGCGGCCCGGTTTACTCCCTACCTCTTTTCCGCTTTGACCCAGCAGGTTGCATCAGGCCGCCGCCGATCCGGCTCGGGTCGTCGGCGGAGAAGGGGAGTAAGAGCGGAGATGAAAGCTGTTGCCCGGTCGGCGCTGCTGTTGGCGGCGCTGTTGGTTGTCTCCCGTCCGGCCGAGGCGCGGCTGTTCGATCCCCAAACCTTTACCCTGTCGAATGGGATGATTGTGGTGGTGGTGCCCAACCACCGCGTTCCGATCGTCTCGCATATGGTGTGGTACAAGGTCGGTGCCGCCGACGAGGTCGCGGGGAAAAGCGGGCTGGCCCACATGCTTGAACATCTGATGTTCAAGGGTACGAAATCGGTGCCGCCGGGCGATTTCTCGAAGATCGTGTCCCGCAATGGCGGCCGCGACAACGCCTTCACCAGTTCGGACTATACCGGCTATTTCCAGAACGTCGCCGCCGACCGGCTGGAACTGGTGATGCGGATGGAAGCCGACCGCATGGCCAACCTGACGCTCGACGAAGATAATTTCCGCACCGAGCGGGCGGTGGTGCTGGAAGAGCGGCGCTCCCGCGTTGGCAACAATCCGGCGGCGCGGCTGGCCGAGCAGATGGAAGCGGCGCTGTTCCTCAACAGCCCCTATCACCGCCCGGTGATCGGCTGGCAGTCCGAGATCGCCGGTCTGACCCGCGATGATGCCCTGGCGTTCTATCGCCGTTGGTACGCCCCCAACAATGCCATTCTGATCGTCGCGGGCGATGTCGATGCCGAACGGGTCCGTCCGCTGGCCGAGAAATATTACGGCACGCTGCCCCGCGCCGATATTCCGCCCCGCACCCGCACCGAGGAACCGGCCCCGGAAGCGGCGCGCCGCGTTACCGTCACCGATCCCCGCGTCAGCCAGCCGAGCTGGAGCCGCCTCTATCTCGCCCCCAGCCAGCGCGCGGGCGAGTCCCGGCTGGCCCAGCCGCTGGAGGTTCTGGCTGAAATCATCGGCGGCGGCGCGACCTCGATTCTGTACCGCTCGCTGGTGGTCGAACAGGGGCTGGCCGCCCATGCCGACGCCGCCTATGACCCGGTCGCGGTCGGCCTGACCAGCTTTCGCATCGGTGTCGTTCCCCGCCCTGGAATCAGTCCCGAGCGGCTGGAAGCGGCGGTTGACGCCCAGATCGCCCGGATCGCCAAGGGCGAAATCTCGGCCGAGGAGGTCGAGCGGGCCAAGACCCGCCTGCGCGCCAGTGTCGTCTATGCCCGCGATTCGCTCCATACCGGAGCCCAGGTGCTGGGCGAGGCGCTGGCGGTCGGCCTCTCCGTCGAGGATGTCGAATCCTGGCCCGACCGGATCGCGGCGGTCACTCCGGCCCAGGTGGCCGAGGCCGCCGCCACGGTGCTGGATGCCCGCGCCTCGGTCACCGGCCTGCTGTTGCCGGAGCCGGGGGCCCAGCCCCGTCCCGATGTGGCTCCCGCCACCCTTCCCGCCGATCGGGGGATTCGCTGATGCCGCGCCTGCTTGCCGTTTTCGCCCTGGTTGCCGGATTGCTCCTCTCCGGGCTATCTGCCCCCGCCGCCGCCGTCACCGTCGAAAAGGTGGTCAGCCCCGGCGGGATCGAGGCGTGGCTGGTCCGCGATCATTCCAATCCGATCATCGCGCTGGAACTGTCCTTTCGCGGCGGGGCCGCGCTTGATCCTGCGGATAAGTCCGGTCTGGCGGTGATGACCGCTGCCCTGCTGGACGAAGGGGCCGGGCCTTATGACTCGCAGGCGTTCCAGCGGATGTTGGAAGACCGGGTGATCGGCCTGTCGTTCGATGCAGGGCGCGATGGCTTTCGTGGCCATCTGAAAACCCTGACCGAGCATCGCGACAAAGCGTTCGAGCTGTTCCGGCTGGCGCTGACCCAGCCGCGCTTTGACAAGCCTGCGGTCGAGCGGATTCGCGGCCAGATCGTCGCCGGGCTGATGCGCGAATCCGAAAGCCCGGAAACCCTCGCCGCCAAGGCGTGGTTCCAGGCGGTGTTCGCCGGTCATCCCTATGCCCGCTCGCCGCGCGGCGAGATCGCTTCGGTCAAGGCGATCAAGGCCGCCGATCTGAAGGCGGCGGTTCGCCGTCTGCTTGCCCGCGACCGGATGACGATCGGCGTGGTCGGCGATATCGACCCGCCCGAATTGGGCCGCCTGCTTGATGCCACCTTCGGCGGTCTGCCCGCCAGCGCGGCGCCTCTGACCGTGCCCGACATCCGCCCCGGCGCCGCCGGGATGGTGAAAACGATCGAGCGCGACATCCCCCAGACCGTCGCGACCTTTGGCTTGGCCGGGATCAAGCGTGACGATCCCGATTGGTATGCCGCGACGGTGATGAACCATATCCTTGGCGGCGGCGGCTTTGCCTCGCGCCTGACCGAAGAGGTGCGGGAAAAGCGCGGGCTGGCTTATTCGGTGTGGACCGGGCTGGTTCCGCTCGACCATGCCGGACTGATCCTGGGCGGCGTCGCGACCCAGACCAGCCGGTTCGACGAATCGGTTGCCCTGATCCGCGAGGAAATCCGCAAGCTGCGCGACGATGGCCCGACCGAGGCCGAACTGGCCGATGCCAAGACCTATCTGAACGGGTCGTTCCCGCTTCAGCTCGATTCGACCGTCGCGATTGCCCAGGTGCTGGTCCAGCTTCAGACCGACCGGCTGGGGCCGGACTTCCTTGATCGCCGCCCGGCGCTGATCGCGGCGGTGACCCGCGACGATATCCGCCGCGTCGCCGCTCGTCTGCTCGACCCCGCCGCGTTGACCCTGGTTTCGGTCGGCCGCGCTCAGAAGTAAGGAAAGGGTATTGGGGCCTCGCCCCAAACCCCGACCGGGAGGCAGCCCGGTCGCAAGAGCGATTACCGCCGCCCGAACAGCTTTTCGATATCGGACAGGCCCAGCACGACATGGGTGGGGCGGCCGTGATTGCACTGGCCGGACAGCGGGGTCGCCTCCATCTGGCGCAACAGCGCGTTCATCTCGGGCAGGCTGAGCCGTCGCCCCGCCCGCACCGAGCCATGGCAGGCCAGGGTGGCGCAGATGTCGAGCAACCGCTCTGACAACGCCGTTGTCGCCCCCCATTCCGCCAGTTCGTCGGCAAGATCGCGGACCAGTCCGGCGATGTCGCTCGCTTCGCCCAGCAAGGCAGGCACCTCGCGCACCACCACCGCGCCGGGGCCGAACGGTTCCAGCGCCAGACCCAGCGCCGCCAGTTCCTCGGCCCGCTCGACCAACCGCGCCGCCGCCGCTTCGCCCAGTTCGACAACTTCGGGCAGCAACAGGCCCTGGCGGGCGACACCACCGTCGGCCAGCGCCTGTTTCATCCGTTCGAACACCAGCCGTTCGTGGGCGGCGTGCTGATCGACGATCACCAGCCCCGAGGCGGTTTCGGCGACGATATAGGTATCGTGAAGCTGGGCTCGTGCCGCTCCCAGCGGATAGTCGGGCTGGGCGGCGGAGGGGGCTTCGGCCGGGGGCAACCCGGCTTCGCCCGAGGGGGCGGAGGGGGGAAGCGACAGGCCGGGGATCGATTCGGCCAGACCGGGGAAGCCGCCGTTGCCGAACGGAGCCTGGGCGGCGCGACCGGCCGACAACGCTGCCGCTGAGGGGCGGGGGGGCGGTGACCAGGACGAACTTGGACGATAGGGCGTGGCGGCGGGGAGGGGAGACCGACCCAGCGCGCCCAGCGCATCGCCGGTCAGGGTCGAACTGGCCCGATGTCCGGCGGCGGCCAGGGCGTGGCGGATCGCCCCGACGATCAGCCCGCGCACCAGACCGGAATCGCGGAAGCGGACCTCGGCCTTGGCGGGGTGGACGTTGACATCGACCTGATCGGGGTCAAGCTCAAGGAACAGCGCCACCACCGGGTGGCGGTCGCGGGCCAGCACGTCCTGATAGGCCCCGCGCACCGCGCCGATCACCAGCCGGTCGCGGACCGGACGGCCATTGACGAACAGATATTGCTGGGCGGCGGTGGCGCGGTTGTAGGTCGGCAGCCCGGCCCAGCCGGTGAGGCGGATGCCGTCGCGTTCGGCGTCGAGCGCCAGGGCGTTGGCTTCGAACTCGCGCCCGACCACCTGGGCCAGCCGCCCCAGCCGGGCGTTGTCGCCGGTGCGGGCGGGGAGATCGAGCGAGCGCCGCGCTCCGTCGCTGAGCGAGAAGGAAATCTCGGGGTGGGCCATCGCCAGCCGCTCGATCACCTCGATCGCGTGGGTGGTCTCGGTGCGCGGCGCCTTCAGGAATTTCAGCCGGGCCGGGGTGGCGAAGAACAGGTCGCGGACCTCGACCCGGGTGCCGGGCGGATGGGCGGCTGGTTGCGCCGCGCCTTTCTCGCCGCCCGCGACGGTCAGGCTCCAGGCCGATTCCGCTCCGCGCTTGCGGCTGGTCAGCGTCAGCCGCGCCACCGAACCGATCGAGGGCAGCGCCTCGCCGCGAAAGCCCAGGAAGCGGATGCGGACCAGATCGTCGTCGGGAAGCTTCGAGGTCGCGTGGCGTTCGACCGCCAGCGCCAGTTCGTCGGGGTCCATGCCGACCCCGTCGTCGCTGACCGAGATCAGCGACTGCCCGCCTTCGGCCAGCACGACGTCGATGCGTTTGGCACCGGCGTCGAGCGCGTTTTCAACCAGTTCCTTGACCGCCGAGGCGGGGCGTTCGACCACTTCGCCAGCGGCGATGCGGTTGACCAGAGTGGGGGGAAGCAGACGGATCGACATCGCCGCATTTTAGCGCGGCGGCCATTCCCGATTCCAGTAATACCCAACCAAAGCCTTCAAGCCCTGGTGTATCCCCTTATCTCAGGCCACCGATCTGTTCGAACGAAGCCGCTGCGTCGTCCCAGCCCCAGCCACGTTGCTGGGCCAGGGCGCCCCGGTGCAGCCGCCGCCACAGAGTGTCGTCGGACAGGACTTGAATCGCGGCGGTGGCGAAGTCGGCCTCGCCCTTGACGCAATAGCCGGTCTCGTCGGGGATCACCCGCTCGGACATGCAGGCGATATCCTCCAGCACCACCGGCAGGCCCATCGCCTGGGCCTCGGCCACCGCCGAACAGAAGGTTTCGCCGATATCGCCGCGATAGAGCAGGGCGCGGGCGGCACCGAGTTCCCCGACCAACTGGGTCTTCGGCACCGGGCCGCGCAGCACGACGCCATGATCGGCCAGCGCGGCGGCACGGTCGAGCACCAATCCCATCCGGTCGGCCTTGGCCGCGCCTGCCGCACCATAGGTGGCGGCACCGGCAAAGATATGCAGTTCCGCCCCCGGCACCGCCGGGCGAATGCGGGCAGCCCACAATTCCAGCAGCCAGTCGAGCGAACGCAACGGGTTCGAGGTGAAGATCGCCCGGGGCGGCGGCACCTGCTCACGCGGGGTGGCGTGGCGGAACAGATCGGTGACGCCATAAGGGACGATCTCGCGTCCCCCGGCAAAGGCCCAGCCGGGATAGGTTCCGGCATGGCTGGCCCCGGAGAACACGATCACCGGGCGGCGCAGCGCCAGCTTCCACTGATAACGGGCCTTCAGCAGATATCCGGCCGGATTATGAATCCAGAAGATCGAACGCTTGGCCTTGGGGCACAGCCGGATCAGCCGGTCGCCGCGATTGGCGATATAGAGATCGGCGGAGTCGGGCACGCCCTGGGCCAGCGGCCGCCAGTGCACGCCGCGATGGGTCCGCTCGGCCGGGCATTTGTTGCAGACGATCACCTCGTGACCGCGCGCGGCGAGCGCGTTGGCCATTTCGATGAACGAGGTCTCGGCCCCGCCCAGCGGCTTTTCCTCCAGGCTGGCACCGTCGAAAACGATGCCGTCATCGGTCATGACGATGCGGGCCATGGGTCAGTCCTTTTCGAGCTTGGCCTTGAGATGCGACAGCATCGGATAGAGCGCGGCGCAGGTGGCGATGATGAAGCCGTGACCGCCTTCGCGCCAGCCGCCCCGCCGCACATAGCATTTGAAGAAGCGGCTGACCATCCGGCGCAGATTGCTGGCGGTCGAGCCCCAGGTCTCGCCCCGCTCGCGCAGGTCGCGGGCCCGCGCGGTGGAATAGGCGTCGAGCCGCCGGATCATGTCCGAGATGTTGCGATCGACGTAATGGAGCAGCCGGTGCTTCAGCATCGGCCCCTTGGTCCCCCGCCAGGTCAGCGAGGGATGAACCCGGTCGTCGCCCCAGGTCTTCGCGCTCTGGCGGAACAGGCCGGGATAGGCGGCCTTGCCGTAACTGGCGCCCCAGCCTCGGCGGACCAGCCGTTCGCCGATGAAATTATCAACCAGAATTTCGTGCCAGTCGAAGCGCGAGGTGGCGATCACCTCGCGGATTTCGGCGGCCAGTTCGGGGGGCACGTGCTCGTCGGCATCGACTTCCAGCACCCACTCTCCGGTGCAGGCGGCGATCCCGGCATTGCGGCGTCCGCCTTCGCGCTCCCAGCCGCCTTCGACCAGTTTCGCGCCAAAGCCCCGCGCAATCTCACCCGACCGGTCGGTGCAGCGGTCGAGAACCACCACCAATTCATCGACAAAGCCGAGCCTGTCGAGGCAGGCGGGCAGCCGCTCTTCCTCGTTATGGATCACCACCAGGGCGGACAGGCGGGGAGGCGCGCTCATCGCCCGTTGCCCCGCCAGCGCGGGAACGGCCGCTGGTGGGCATGGTCCAGCGCGGCGCGATAGGTCGCCAGCGTCTGTTCCATTCGGTGGTCGAACCGCATCGTCGTCTCGGCCAGACAGCGCGCCCGCGAGGCGATGGCTGCGGCGCGGGGGCGGTCGTCCATCACCGCCGCCATCGCGTCGGCCAGCGCCGCCGGATCGGCGGCAGGGACCAGCCAGCCGGTTTCTCCCGCCGTCACGATTTCGGGAACGCCGCCGACCTCGCTGGCGACCACCGGGCGGCCGACGGCAAAGGCCTGGACCGCGACGCGGGGCTGCGCCTCGGTCAGCGAGGGGATCACCACCGCATCGGCGGTGCGCATCAACACGGCGACATCGTCGCGATAGCCGGTGAACACCACCCTATCGCCGAAAGCGGCGGCGCGGGTCCGCAGCGCCTGGTCATACTCGGCGCATTCGGCGGTGGCCGATCCGACGATCACCAGCGTCGGGCGGCGTCCGCCCGCGTCCAGCCGGGCCAGCGCGTCGAGCAGATGATCCTGGCCCTTGTCGGGGCGGATCATGCCGACACACAGCCAGACGAAGGCATCGGCGGGCACGCCCAGGGCAGCGCGCATCGTCGCCCGCTCCAGGGGGGCTGCGGCGGCAAAGAACGAATCGTCGGCCCAGCCGCCGATCGCGGTGGCGCGGCGGGGATCGGCCAGCCCGTCGGCAACCAGGGCAGCGCGGGTGCAATCGGCAACGGTGATGATGTGGTCGGCCCCCAGCCGCCATTGCATCCGCCGGATCGGCGACGATTTCAGCGGCTGGTTGACATGGCGCGAGCGCACCACGGCGCAGAGATCAAGACAGGTGGCGGCGACCTTGGCATCACGGGTGACGTGGGTGTCGATCAACTCGATCCCGCGCCCGATCACCAGCCGACGAAATTCCCGCACCGAGGACGGCCGCCACGGACGGTCGAAATCGAAATCAATCAGCGGCAGAGCTTCGGCTTCGGCCCGGGCCCAGGTCTGGCCGTCGGCGGGAGTGGCCAGCCACACCGAATGGCCGTGGGACTTCAGCCAGCGGACCTGCTCGACGGTGCGATGCTCCATGCCGCCCCAATTGCGCCCGGGAATGGTATGCAGGATGTGCAAGAAGAGAAACTCCGGTTTTTCAGGACAGGATGAAGCGATTCCACAGCGCCTGATACGGCGGCGGTGTCAGGGTCACCGTCTTCAGGCCCCGCTCGGTGACGCCTTCCAGCAGCATCCGCATCAGGGTGACGGTGACCTGGGGTTTGAACTCCGCTCCGGGCCGCTCGTTGATCGGCTGGTCGTGCATCAGCAGGATGCCGCCGGGCAGGCGGGGATCGGCCAGCATCCGATCGACCTCGCGGCGGCATTCGGTTTCGACATCGGCGGGGGTGGAACAGCGGGTCGGGATCATGTGATCCTCGGTCGACGGTCCCCAATGCACCACGACGCAGCCGGGCCGCCAGCGGGCCAGGGTGCGGTGCACCCGGGGATTGCGCCAGCCACCGTTATAGGGCAGCCGCACCAGATAGGGGGCGGGGGTGGGGCGATGGCGGGCCAACAGCGCCTCGCACCGTTCCATGTCGTCGATCAGCCGCTCGGGGCTTTCGCGGTCGAGACGGACATGATCCCAGCCATGGGCATAGATCGCGTGGCCGCGCGCCACCGTTTCGGCGATCAGGTCGGGCACCCGCACGGCGCGGCAGCCGCTCATGAAGAAGGTCGCCCGCGCCTGGAAGCGGTCGAGCAGGTCGAGCATCGCCGGCATGGTATCGGGCATCGGGGAATCATCGACGGTGATCGCGACCGTCGCGGGATCGGACAATTGGCGCAGAACCGGGCGCCATTGCCCCAAGGACCAGGAAATCCGCACGTTTTCCCCCAAGAAACAACAGGCGGCATCGTGCCACGCCCGGCGGGGCGCGGCAACCGGCGATCCTGGTTTATGTCGTCCCGGCGGGACGGGGGGTCAGCCCGGACGGGTCTGCCCCTCGCCGCGCACGACATATTTGAAGGTGCACAATTGCTCGACCCCGACCGGGCCGCGCGCATGCATCTTGCCGGTCGAGATGCCGATCTCGGCTCCCATCCCGAACTCGCCGCCATCGGCGAACTGGGTCGAGGCGTTCCACAGCACGATCGCCGAATCGCAGCCGTTGAGGAACGTTTCTGCCGTCTGCGGATTCTCGGTGATGATCGCTTCGGTATGGTGCGAGCCATGAGTGTTGATGTGGTCGATCGCGCCAGCAACACCGTCAACCACCTTCACCGAGATGATCGCGTCGAGATATTCGGTGCGCCAATCGTCCTCGACCGCCGGGGCAACGCGGGGATCGACCGCCTGGGCGGCCTCGTCGCCACGCACCTCGCAGCCCGCCGCCAGCAGATCCTGCACCAGCGGGGCCAGATGGGTGCTGGCGACGGCGCGGTCGATCAACAGCGTTTCGGTCGCGCCGCAGATGCCGGTGCGGCGCATCTTGGCATTCAGCACCACCTTGCGCGCCATCTCCAGATCGGCGTCGGCATCGACATAGGTGTGACACAGCCCTTCGAGATGGTGGAACAGCGGAATCCGGCTTTCCTCGACGACGCGGGCGACCAGCGACTTGCCGCCGCGCGGCACGATCACGTCGATATAATCGGACAGGCGCAGCATCGCCCCCACCGCGGCGCGGTCGGTGGTCGGGACCATCTGCACCGCGTCGGCAGGCAGACCGGCACTGGCAAAGCCCTTCGCCAGCGCCGCCATGATCGCGCTGGCCGAGCGGAAGCTTTCCGAGCCGCCGCGCAGAATGCAGGCATTGCCCGATTTCAGGCACAGACCGGCGGCGTCGGCGGTGACGTTGGGGCGGCTTTCATAAATGATCCCGATCACGCCGAGCGGCACCGCGACCCGGCTGATCCTCAGCCCGTTGGGGCGGGTCCAATTGGCCAATTCGCGCCCGAGCGGATCGGGCAGCGCCGCGATCACTTCCAGCCCCGACGCCATCGATTCGATCCGGGCCGGAGTGAGGGTCAGCCGGTCGATCATTGCCGCCGACAGACCCTTGGCGGTGGCGGCGGCGACGTCCTCGGCATTGGCGGCGGCGATCAGGGCGGCATCGGCGCGGATCGCGGCGGCGGCAAGGCTAAGCCCCCGGTTGCGCCGGTCGGTCGGAGATTGGGACAACGCGCGTCCGGCGTTGCGGGCGCGACGTCCCATCTCGGTGAGCGTGGCTTCGATTTGATCGGACATCGCTATCCCTCCACCACCAGATCGTCGCGATGGATCAGTTCATCGCGACCATGAAAGCCTAGAATTTGCTCGATTTCGGCGGATTGACGACCGGCGATCCGCCGCGCGTCCTCGGCGCTATAGGCCGACAGGCCGCGTCCCAAAATCTGCCCGTCCTTGGCCTGAACCAGAACGCAATCGCCCCGCTCGAAGCTGCCTTCGACCGTGACGACGCCAGCCGGTAGCAGCGAGCGGCCATGGCGCAGGGCGCGCACCGCGCCATCGTCCAGGATCACCGCCCCGGTCGGGCTCATCGAGCCGTAAATCCATTGCTTGCGGGCGGTGCGCGGCTCGGCCGAGGGCAGGAACCACGTACAGCGCCCGCCCGCCTCGATCGCCGCCAGCGGGTTCATCGCCTGCCCGCGCGCGATCGCCATCTTGCATCCGGCCGACAGGCAGATCTTCGCTGCCGCCAGCTTGGTCACCATCCCGCCCGAGCCATAGGCCGAGCCGGGATCGCCCGCCATCGCCTCGATCTCGGGGGTCAGGTCGCGCACTTCGGGGATGAAGGCGGCGTCCTTGTCCTTGCGCGGATCGGCGGTGTAGAGCCCGTCGATGTCCGAGAACAGCACCAGCGCGTCGGCCGAGACCATCTGTGCCACCCGCGCCGCCAGCCGGTCATTGTCGCCAAAGCGGATTTCGGCGGTGGCAACGGTGTCGTTTTCGTTGATGACCGGGACGGCACCCAGCCGCAGCAGGGTTTCCAGGGTGGCCCGCGCGTTGAGATAGCGGCGGCGATTATCGGAATCGTCCAGGGTCAGCAGCACCTGGGCGACGGTCAGGCCGTGATGGGCCAACGCTTCCTGATAATCATGGGCCAGACGGATCTGCCCGGTGGCGGCGGCGGCCTGCTTTTCTTCAAGCTTCAAGGGCGGGGTGAGGCCGAGGCGACGACGCCCCACCGCCACCGCCCCCGACGACACCACGATCACTTCCTGGCCGCGCTTGCGGCAGGCGGCGATGTCGGCACAGACGGATTCCAGCCAGGTGCGGCGGACCAGACCGCTGGCCTCATCGACCAGCAGGGACGAGCCGATCTTGACGATCAGCCGTTTCGCCTCAGCGATCGGACCCGTCTTCGTCTTCACCATCGTCTTCGTCCCCGTCCTCATCATCCCAGATCCATTCGCCGTCCGGGCCGTAATGTCCGGCATCCTCTTCGTCGTCCTCGGCTTCGGCGGCGGTCGCGAACAGCGGGGTGGCCCGCTTCGCTGCTCCGATCGCGCCCGAGGCGGCCAGGATGCCCGGCTCGGCCTCGCGGGCGTCGCGGATATGCAGGAACAAACGCGACAGCACCGGCTTTAAGCCGATTCCCGACACGCCCGACAGCGGCAGCACGTCGGCCCCGCACGCCGCCGACAGCGCGGCCAGCTTTTCCTCGATCTCTTCGGGCATCAGCGAATCGCACTTGTTGAGCGCGACCACTTCGGGCTTTTCCGCCAGTCCGCCGCCATAGGCCGCCAACTCGCCCCGGACGACCCGATAGGATTCGGCGACGTCGTCGGCGGTGCCGTCGATCAGATGCAGCAGCACCCGGCAGCGTTCGATATGGCCGAGGAAGCGGTCGCCGATTCCGGCCCCTTCATGCGCGCCTTCGATCAGGCCGGGAATGTCGGCAATCACGAATTCCTCGTCGCCCAGCGTCACCACGCCCAGATTGGGATGGAGCGTGGTGAAGGGGTAATCGGCGATCTTCGGCCGCGCCCGGGTGACGGCGGCCAGGAAGGTCGATTTTCCGGCATTGGGCAGACCGACCAGGCCGGCATCGGCGATCATCTTCAGCTTCAGCCAGATCCAGCGTTCTTCGCCCGGCCAGCCTTCGTCGGCGCGGCGCGGCGCCTGATTGGTCGAGGTCTTGAAATGCAGATTGCCAAATCCGCCGTCGCCGCCGGTCAGCAGCACGATGCGCTGGCCCGGCTGGGTCAGGTCGGCCAGAACCGATTCGCGGTCTTCGTCGAGAATCTGGGTGCCGACCGGCACCTTCAGGGTAACGTCGTCGCCCTTGCCGCCGGTCTTGTTGCGGCCCTGACCGTGATTACCCTTCTGCGCCTTGAAATGCTGCTGATAGCGGTAATCGATCAGGGTGTTGAGGTTGGCGACGCATTCCAGGATGACGTCGCCGCCACGCCCGCCATCGCCGCCGTCCGGTCCACCGAACTCGATGTACTTCTCGCGGCGAAAGCTGCAACAGCCGGCTCCGCCGTCGCCGCTCTTCACGAAGATCTTGGCCTGATCGAGGAATTTCATCGCGGGAGTTCTCTGGAAAAGAGGGCGGGGCGGATAAGGCAAACAGAAACCAAAAGGGGGAAACGGTGCCCCGTTCCCCCCCTGGCAAAACGAAATGCGTTCCGGGAACGGCGCGCTATTCGGCGGCCTCCGGCAACGGCTCGACCACGACGAAGGTGCGGCCCTGCGCCTTGTGGCGGAACGCGACACGGCCCGGCGCGGTGGCGAACAAGGTGTGATCCTTGCCCATGCCGACATTGGTGCCGGGATAGTACACGGTGCCGCGCTGGCGGATGATGATGTTGCCGGGGATCACCAACTCGCCGCCGAACTTCTTGACGCCGAGACGCTGAGAATTCGAATCGCGACCGTTGCGCGACGAACCGCCCGCCTTTTTATGAGCCATGGTCCAAACTCCTGCTTACAGCCGGGCTTATCAGCCAGCCGTGATGTCGGTGATGCGCAGGATCGTCAGGTCCTGGCGGTGGCCGTTCTTACGGCGAGAATTCTGCCGACGGCGCTTCTTGAAGACGATGATCTTTTCGCCACGGGCCTGAGCCACCACAGTGGCAGTCACGGCGGCACCGGACACCAGCGGAGCGCCGATCTTGTCGCCGACCATCAGGACCTGATCGAGCACGATCTCGCCCCCGGCCTCGCCAGCCAGCTTCTCGACGCGGATCACGTCGTCCTTGGCCACCTTGTACTGCTTACCGCCGGTCTGGATGACTGCGAACATGACGATTCTACCTGAGCATAAGGAATGACGCCGCGCAAGACACATAGCACCCCGCGCGAGAGGGCCGCACTATTACCGCGACGGGGCCAAGAGTCAACGCCTTTGTAGCGGGGCCGTCTTTCGACGGGCGACCTGGGCGAGGATTTCCCAGCGAGTTTCGTCGTCGGCTTCGTGCCAGGCGGCGATTTCGTCGGGGGTCCGGCCGCATCCCGCGCAGAAATTGCGGTCGAAATCGAGATGGCAGCGGGAGATGCAGGGCGATTCGGGGGAGGGTTTGGGCATCGGCGGTCTTTGGCTGAAATTGGATAAGCCAGCAATAGATGGGAAGGCCGACCTGCGGAGAAAAGAGAGGCGGCCCGGCAAAGACGGAGGTACGCTTGCCTTCGTTCGGCGCGACAAGACGTCGACGCGACGTGAAAAGGGGGATGCGATGCTGCAAGGGAAGGTTCTGGTCGCCCAGGGTGGCGGTCCGACGGCGGTGATTAACCAGTCGCTGGTCGGCGCGGTTTTGGAATCGCGCAAGTTCCGTAACGTCGATCTGGTCTACGGGGCCCATCACGGCGTGCGCGGCATTGTTGACGAGGAATTTTTCGACCTGACCCAGGAAACCAGCCACAATCTGGAGATGGTGGCGCAGACCCCGTCCTCGGCGCTGGGCTCGACCCGGGACAAGCCGGACCTGAAATACTGCCAGGAGATCTTCAAGGTTCTGAAGGCCCACGGCATCGCTTATTTCTTCTATACCGGCGGCAACGATTCCTCGGACACGGTGCGGATCGTCAGCGAACAAGCCCGGCTGGCCGACTATCCGCTCCGCTGTATCCACATCCCGAAGACGATCGACAACGATCTGGTCCATAACGACCATACCCCGGGCTTTCCCTCGGCGGCGCGCTTCGTCGCCCAGGCCTTCATGGGGGTCAATCTCGACAATACCGCGCTGAAAGGCGTCTATGTCGCGGTGGTGATGGGGCGTCACGCCGGGTTTCTGACCGCCGCCTCGGCGCTGGGCAAGAAGTTTCCCGACGACGGGCCTCACCTGATCTATATCCCGGAACGGACCTTCTCGGTCGATCGCTTCCTTACCGACGTGCGCGAGACCTATGACCGCTATGGCCGCTGCGTCGTCGCGGTGTCGGAAGGCATCCACGACGAAAACGGCGCGCCGATCATCACCAAGCTGGCCAAGGAGGTCGAGCACGACCAGCACGGCAATATTCAATTGTCGGGGACCGGGGCGCTGGCCGATCTGCTCTGCCACGAGATCAAGGAGAAGCTGGGGATCAAGCGGGTGCGCGGCGACACCTTCGGCTATCTGCAACGCTCGTTCATCGGCTGCGTCTCCGATGTCGATCAGCGCGAGGCGCGCGAGGTCGGCGAGAAGGCGGTGCAGTATGGGATGTGGGGCGACCGCGACGGCTCGGTGACGATCCAGCGCACCGGGTTCTATTCGGTCGATTACGCCCTGATGCCGCTCGAGGCCGTCGCGGGCAAGACCCGGGTGATGGAGGATCATTTCATCGCGCCGTCCGGCACCGACGTCACCGACGCCTTCCGGATGTATCTGCGCCCGCTGCTGGGGTCGGGAATGCCCGACGCCTTCCGCCTGCGCCACAATTCGGTGCCGAAAATCCTCGATAAGTAGAAGGGCGCGGGCTGGCCCCGATTGTGCGGGGTCAGCCGCGTTTGAACGAGGCGAAGATGCGGCGGCAGAACGCCGCGATGTCGAGCAGCGAGGTGGTCTGGTCGATCCCGCCCGCCTTGGCCCGTTCGATGAACTTGCCGACATAGTCGAGATTGCCGTTCAGCCCGAACGAGCGGCGGAACACCTCCGGCCCGACCATCTCGTAGACGATCAGCATCATCACCACCAATTGCTCGGCCCGCAGCCCCAATTCACCGATCAGCCGCTTGGCGGGCAAGCCGCCGACCTCGGCCAATTGGCTGGTCAACCGCACCGTCTGTTCGGGATGGGGCAGGGCGGCCCGTACCTCGGGATTGAGCAGGATCAGGGTAAAGGCCTCGGGGCGCAGTCGCTTCTGGTCGGCGGTCAGGATGTCGGCGATCCGGGCGCGGTTGTCGCCTGCGGGGGCGATTGCGGGGGCGGCAACCGGCGGCGGCGGGAATGACGGCTCGGCCGGAGAGGGCGGCAGGCCGGGAGCGGGTGCCGTCGGCGGCGCGGTGATCGCGGCCAGGATGTCGGGAACCGGCTCGGCCGGAGAGGGCGGCGGCGGATTGAACGGGTTGTCGCGCAGACGCTGGATATCCTCGGGAATCCGGTAATCAAGGATACTGGCCCCCATCCGCCGCACCAATTGCGGCGACAGGGTCGAATAATCCGGCACTAGGGCAACCTGCCAATCGTGGATCAGGTGCTCCTTGAACGAATCATAGAGGATTTCGCCCCGGCTGCGGCGCGGTGGCGGCGGGGGCGAGAACAGACGGCTCAACCGCCCGAACAGCCCGTCCGGGGTCTTGCTGCGTTGCCGCTCGGTTTCGCGTAACGGTCGCGAGGTGCCGTCCAGCCGCTTGCGGAACTGGCGTTTGGCGCAGGTCCGCACCACCATCGCCACCACGTCATCCAGCGAGCGACCACAGGCCAGCATCGCGTCGGCCTGATCGATCGGCATGTTCTGGCGGTCAACCAGCAGATCGCGAAAGCGTTGTGGGTCGGCCCGGAACGCCTTGAAGCAGCGGTCGAGCAGAACCGGATCATCCAGCACCCGTTCCAGCACGCCCCGACGTGGCAGCTTTTTCAGCTCGGGCACCATCTGGGCCAGCACCTCCGCCACCGGACCTTCCAGAGTCAGGTTGATCCGTCGGATCGCCTGGGATCGGGTCGAAGAGGGGGGGCGGGCATCAGGATCATCCATCGCTGGTCGGGGATGGGTGGGGATCAGGTAAGGGTACGAGGCGGGGCGTGTTGGAGTCTAGTGCCCGCGACGAGAGCGGTGGCCGAACCGGGCAAAGACGCTACGCATGAAGATCGCGCATTCGATCACCCCGGAGTCCGGCCCGATTCCATGCAGGCGGGCGCGGACCAGAATGCGGTCGAGCAATTCGGGATCGGCGCGCGTTCCGAACAGGCGGCCAAAGACGATAGTCCCGATACAATCGTGGGCCACCAGCAGCATCACCGCCAACTGGTCTTTGCGCAGGCCCAGCCCTTCGACCAAGGCGAGGGCGGACACGCTGCCGACGGTGCGCAGGATATCGGCGATGGCGCGGATATTGTCGGGATTGGGCACCGTGGCCCGAACCTCGGGGTCGAGAAAGACCGGGGTGAACGCCTCGGGCCGCAGCCGTTCCTGGTTTTCGCACAGAATCTCGGCCGGATGCGCGGTCATCGGATGCTTGCGCTTCGGGTGCAGGGTCGTGCTCGAAACGGCGGCGCGGTCGCTTTCGCTTGCCCCGGCCATGCTGGCCGTGGCGCCATTGGCAAGAGGGGCATCGGGGTCGGCGATCAGGCGGGCGAGGCTGGCCGCCTCGCGTGCTTCGAGCAATCTGGCGCCGATCCGGCGCACCAGCGACGGTTCCATCCCGGCATAGGTCGGGACCAGGGGAACCTGCCATTCGTAGAGCAGATAGGCCCGGATCGCCTCGTACAATTCGTCGGCCGGGCTGCGGGTTTCGGTCGGGCGGGGTGTGGTGGGCAGGGTGCGGCGGAAGAAGCGTTTGGCGGCGGTGCGGACCACCATCGCGATCACTTCGCTCAGAGAGCGGCCGCAGGATAGCGGCGTCGAATCGTCGGTGACCGGGCGCTTGCGGTCGTCGATCAGGATGGAGCGGAACCGTTCCGGCTCGCGGCGGAACACCGCGAAGCAGCGGCTCAGCAGCCCTAAATCGTCCATGATCGTGTCATAGGCCCGATTGCGGGGCAGGACGTTCAATTCGGGGAGAAACTGGCCCAGAATATCAACCACCTGACCTTGTAGGGCAAAGTTGACCCGAAAGACTGCCAAAGCGGCATCGGGTGTGGTGGTTATTGTATCTCCCATGGTCGGCTCCTTCCGGCCGGGAGTTCCGCGCGGTGGGGGAGGGGTCCCCGCCGCTGCGGCCTGAAATCGGCTCTCAACACGAGAGATATACGCCAGAGGGAAAGATTATCTGTTAACCCGGTCACACTTCGTCGTTCCGTTAGGGGGCGATGGGATAATGGCGCCCCGAGGGTGACAGGGTAAAGATTTCGCAGCCGGTGGCGGTGACGCCGATCGAATGCTCGAACTGGGCCGACAGCGACTTGTCCTTGGTCACTGCCGTCCAGCCATCGGCCAGAATCTTGGTTCCGGGGCGACCGGCATTGATCATCGGCTCGATCGTGAAGATCATCCCCTCGACCAGGGCCAGCCCTTCGCCCGGACGGCCGTAATGCATGATGTTCGGCGGTTCGTGGAAATTGCGCCCGACGCCGTGGCCGCAGAAATCGCGGACGACCGAGAAGCGATGCTTTTCAACGAAGCTCTGGATCGCGTGGCCGATATCGCCCAGCGTCGCGCCGGGCCGCACCACGTCGATCGCCCGCATCAGCGCTTCATAGGTGACTTCGACCAGTTTGCGCGCTTTGACGCCTACCTTGCCGACGTAATACATCCGGTTCGAATCGCCGTGCCAGCCATCCAGAATCGGGGTGACGTCGATATTGACGATATCGCCCTCTTCCAACCGCTTGTCGCAGGGGATGCCGTGGCAAACGACATGGTTGACCGAGGTGCACAGCGACTTTGGATAGCCGCGATAGCCCAGCGGGGCGTTGACGGCACCGCGTTCGATGATGAAGGCGGCGCACAGCCGGTCCAGTTCTTCGGTCGTGACGCCGGGAACGACATAGGGGCCGATGAAATCCAGCGTTTCAGCGGCCAATTGCCCGGCCCGGCGCATCGATTCGAAATCGGCGGGGCCGTAGATATGGATGCGGGACGAGTCCCTGTCTTTGCGTTCCATCGTGCGTTCGCGTCCGTCCGTCCGCGCCGGGGAAAGAGAGTACCGCATCCCGGCCTAGGGTAGAATCAGGATATATCAGATCGTGACGGCTTCGTCGCCTCTCATCCCGGCAGTGCGGAGTCGCGATCTTGTCACAGATCGGGGACCCATCCGGTCAGGGTAATCAGCTCCAACGTTGCCGGAACGCGGCCATCCTCTCCGGCGAAGCTGCGGCGATAGGTCTCGACCGCGCCCAGCAGGGTGGCGCGGCGCGACAGCGAACGGCGGCGTCCGGTGTGGGCGTTGGCCTCGCCCATCCCACGCAGATCGGCAAACAGACGGAACGGATCGCCATAGCGCACCGAAATGGTTTCGGCATCGGCGACCGGGTCGATGAACCCGGCGCGGGGCAACAGCGCCCCCAGGGTCTTGATGTCGGCAAACGGGGCGACGCGGGGGCTGGCCCCGCTTTCCACGTCCAGTTCGGCCTCGATCAGCGACTGGCGCAACTCGGCCAGGGTGCCCGCACCGGGCAGTGCCGCCAGCAGCAAGCCGCCCGGTTTCAGAATCCGGCGAATCTGGAGCAGGGTGCCGGGCAGGTCATTGACCAGATGCAGCGACAGGCAGGACAGCACCAGATCGAAACTGGCCGGGGCAAAGGGCAGCCATTCCTCGTCCGCGGTCAGGGTGGGGTGACCGTTGGCGGCGGCGCGGGCGGCCATCTTCGGCGACAGGTCGCACTGAATCAGGGTCTCGATCCCGCCGCGCCCCTGAAGGGCGGCGGCGATCTCGCCGCTGTGGCAGCCGAGATCAAGCGCGGTGGGGAAGGGGCGGGTGATGTCGTCCAGCCGGTCGGCCAGCCGCTCCGCCACTTCGGACACCATGAAATCGTGATTGGAAAAGATGGCGGCGGCGCGGTCGCGGTTACGCCGCACCGACAGGCGATCAAAGATATGCATCGCTGGGTTATCGCATGAGCGGGGCATCGAGAAAAGAGGCGGGTCATTCCGCGCCTTGCCCCACCCTGATGGCCGTGCTTGACACGGCCATCAGGGTGGGGCCGAACCAAGCCTTTCATATCAAGGATTTATCCCGCAATCAGGGATGCGCGGATCAAGCCCGCGCATGACGGGAAAGAGAGGGGCGATGTTGATATAAAGATGAGAGAAGACGGTGAAATACCGTCAAAACCCAGTCGATTAAATGTCGGGGCCGATCAGCTTACAGCTTTGTCCGGCCTTGCCGAGGCGCTTGCAGGCGGCGCGGGCCTGGCTCTCGTTGAGACCGGCCAGACGGGCGCGGTACATCGGCTTGTGGCCCTTCATCTTGTTGATGTCGATCGAGCCCTTGGCGGCGAGATGTCCCAGGGTGCGGGCGGCCTGGGCGGCGGCCTGCTGCGCCGGGCGGTAGTCTTTGAACGCGCCCACCTGGATGGTCCAGGATGACAGATCGGAATCGCCCATATCCTCGCGGCCTTTGCGGGCCTTGCCGTGAGCGGGCTTGGCGGCGGCGACCTTGAAATGGGCGGTCTTGGTAACCTTGGCGTGGGCGGTTTTGACCGCCTTGGCGTGGGCCTTGGCCTGGGCCTTGGTCGGCTTGGCGGCGGCGGCCTTTGCCACACCGGCGGCTCCGGCGGCATGGGCGGCGGCAACCAGATCGTCGAGGTCAGACCGGTCGTCGGCGGAGGGCGCTGCGGCGACTTCGACGGTTTCCCCGCTTTTGATCCGGGCAAAGCCGCGGTCGAGCAGCTCTTTCATATGATTGTCGCGCGAGGTGCCCGAGGTGCCGCCGAACACGACACCGATGATGCGCTGGTCGTCGCGCCGGGCCGAAGAAATCAGATTGAAGCCCGACGCCTGGATATAGCCGGTCTTGATCCCGTCGGCGCCGGGATAGCGCAGCATCAGCCGGTTATGGGTGCTGATGGTCTGGCCTTTCCAGACGAATTGACGGGTCGAGAAATAGTGATAGGGACCGGCGTGGCGATTGATCAAAGCGCGGGCCAGGACAGCCTGATCGCGCACCGTCGACATCTGCCCCGGATTGGGCAGGCCCGAGGCGTTGCGATAGACGGTGCGGTTCATCCCCAGCGTCTGGGCCTTGCGGGTCATCATCTGGGCAAATTCGCTTTCGGTGCCGCCGATCCCCTCGGCGGCGACGACGGCGGCGTCATTGGCCGACTTCGTCACCAGGGCAAGAATGACATCGCGGACCGAGATCGTCTCGCCCGGGCGCAGCCCCAGCTTCGACGGGGCCTGGGCGGCGGCGTGGGCCGATACCGGCAACATCGTATCGAGATGCATCCGCCCGGATTCCAGCTCGTCAAACAGCAGGAACAGGGTCATCACCTTGGTCAGCGAGGCGGGATAGCTGCGGACATCGGGATTGGCGGCGTGCAGGACTTTGCCCGATCCGGCATCAATCACGATCGACGCGTATTTACCCGCCCAGGCCGGCGAGGCCGCGAGCAGGAAGATTGCGACGAGTCCCAACAGGGCGGGGCGAAGAAAAGGGAAAGCCCCTTGGCGTCTCGATTGCAAGGTCTCGACCTGTCATTCAGCGTGATGAAATGCGGACAATAGCGGCAAAACCTTAAAGAATTTAGCAATAGCTGTCCAGCTTGGCGGGCTGCTATTTTTCTGGCACGGTTTCCCCGCCGCCCAGGCGGCGAATTCCCCGCGTGGAGTGCACAAGGATGACGTACCGTTTTGGCTTTTGCCTTGCCTTGATCATATCGCTGGCGGGCTGTGCTTATGATGGCGGCGACATCGGCAATCCTTTCACGAGAAAGGTGCAGTGGTATTCCTTTGTCGGCGGCGACGACATCCAGGCGGCGTGCGTAGTCGGAGCGCCCGATCAGGCGCGGCTGGTCTATAACGCGGTGTGGGGCGAACAGGTCCGCATCTATGAATGGCAGGGCGCGTCTCGCGACCTGCGCATCCGGGTGATCGGCCCCGGTAATTTGACCGGCCTGACCTCGGACGATGTCCTGGCGCCCTGGCGCGCGGTCGAGACCCGCGTCGCGCTGTCCGACCCGGCGCGGCGGGATCTCGATTCCGCCCTGGCCGAGGCCGGTGGCTTCGGCCCCCCGGCGGTGGGGCTTGATCTGCCCTCGCACGGCTATTACTGGGCGGCGGCGACCTGCCATGCCGGGCGCTTCACCTTTACCGGCTGGCGCTGGCCGTCGGATTCCTTTGCCGCCGCCCGGTTCCCCGCTGTGCTGTTCGCCCTTGATCCCAACCGCGACGGGGTGCGCCCGCCGGCCGATCAGACCCTCGACCTGCAATGGGAGGAAGATGTCCGCCGTGGCGTCGCCGCGCCCTTCCTGATCAGCGTCGGCCGCGACGGACGGGTGCGCTAAACGCGATGCTGCATCTGCGAAAGAGACGTTGACAGACTTACGACTCTTGCGCGATAGTGCCCCGATGCTGCAATGCAGCATCGGCCGCCTTGGTGCGGTCGCACCATGTCCGTTCGAGGGAGGGAAGCATGACCACCGTGAAAGCCAAGTCGGCCAATGACGAGGGCCCCGTGAGCAATCCTGCCGCCTCCGCCCCCAAGGCCGCGAAGTCGCCTGCTGCCGCCGCCCCTGCGGCTGCGCCGGGCGTCGCGCCGGTGGCCGAGGCGATCTCCGCCGTTCAAGCCGAAGCGGTCAAAAGCCTGGGCGAGGCGGTTGTCGTCGGCAAGGAAACGATCGAATCGGTGGTCAAGGTGTCGACCGACGTCGCCGCCAAAAGCTATGACAAGGCGCTCGACCTCGGCCGCGATCAGGTCGCCGCCGCCGTCAAGGCGCATGGGGCGGTCTATCAGGGCTATGAAGACGCGGTTGCCTTCAATCGCGATACCGTCGAAGCTCTGGTCAAGGCCGGAACGATCCTCACCAAGGGTCTGCAAGATCTCAGCCGCTCGCTGCTGGGGCTGACCCAGGTGGTGATCGAGGATAACGTCGCCGCGTCGAAGGCCCTGCTGGAGGCGCGCACCCTTCAGGACCTGATCGAGGCCCAGGCCGGACTGACCCGCGTGGGCTTCGACCGTGTCGCCGAGGAAAGCACCCGCCTGTCCGGCGATTCGGTGCGGCTGATCGAAGAGGCCGTCGCCCCGATCAACGAGCGGGTCAATGCCGCGATCGACCGCCTGGTTCGCGCCGCCTGACCCCATCCGTCTGGGGGTTGAACCGCACGGCCCGGCGGGGGGATACCTTGCCGGGCCTTTTTCATGCGATGCTTTCCGCACAAGGGGCCTTTTCGTTCGGCGATGCGACCCAATATGATAGGAGTACGGAATTCGTGATTACCGCACCGGGGAGGCTATGAGCGAGGACGGCAACGACAGGCGCAACGGAGACGGCGGGCAGACCGGCGTGGTCATCAAGACCCGACCCAGAACCCGCAAGCCGTCGATGTACAAAGTCTTGATGCTGAATGACGATTACACTCCGATGGAGTTCGTCATTCAAGTGCTGGAGCAGTTCTTTTCGAAGAACCGCGAAGAGGCAACGCGCATCATGCTCAACGTCCATACCCGGGGGGTCGGTATCTGCGGTGTGTACACATATGAGGTGGCGGAGACCAAGGTAACCCAGGTCATGGATCTGGCGCGCCAAAATCAGCATCCGCTGCAATGTACGATCGAGAAGGAGTAGTCCGGCCCGCCGGCCACTCCCTGCCAGGAAGGATCGGCCCATGCTGTCGCGCAACCTTGAGCAAAGCCTGCACCGCGCTCTGTCTCACGCCTCCGAGCGTCGTCACGAATACGCCACGCTGGAACATCTGCTGCTGTCGCTGACCGAGGATCTGGACGCCGTTGCGGTGTTGCGGGCCTGTAACGTCTCCGTCGAGAAGCTGCGCAGCGACCTCACCGACTTCCTCGACACCAGTCTGTCCGAGTTGGTCGGTCCCCGTGGCAGCGATCCCAAGCCCACCGCCGGGTTCCAGCGGGTGGTCCAGCGCGCCGCGATCCATGTCCAATCCTCGGGGCGCGAGGAAGTGACCGGGGCTAACGTCCTGGTCGCCTTGTTCTCCGAGCGCGAGAGCCACGCCGTCTATTTCCTCCAGATTCAGGAAATGACCCGGCTCGACGCCGTCAATTACATCAGCCACGGCGTCGCCAAGGCCCCCGGCCGGGGGCAAAGCCGACCCGTCCAGGGCGTGGACGAGGATGTTGCCGCCGAAAAGGTGGTCAAAAAGGGCATCGAGGCCCTGACCGCCTATTGCGTCAACCTCAACCAGAAGGCTACCGACGGCAAGATCGACCCGCTGATCGGCCGCGAAGCGGAAATCGAGCGGACGATCCAGATTCTCTGCCGACGGTCGAAGAACAATCCGCTTTATGTCGGCGATCCCGGCGTCGGCAAGACCGCGATCGCCGAAGGTCTGGCCCGGCGCATCGTCAATGGCGAGGTGCCCGAGGTGCTGCGCTCGGCCACCATCTTCTCGCTCGACATGGGGGCGCTGCTGGCCGGAACCCGCTATCGCGGTGATTTCGAGGAGCGGCTGAAGGCGGTCGTCACCGAGCTGGAGAATTACGACGGCGCGATCATGTTCATCGACGAAATCCACACCGTGATCGGGGCGGGTGCCACTTCGGGCGGGTCGATGGATGCCTCGAACCTGCTGAAACCGGCTCTGGCGGCGGGGTCGCTGCGCTGCATCGGCTCGACCACCTATAAGGAATACCGCACCCATTTCGAGAAGGACCGCGCCCTGGTCCGCCGCTTCCAGAAGATCGACGTCAACGAACCCAGCGTCGCCGATGCGATCAAAATTCTGAACGGCATCAAGACCTATTACGAAAGCCATCACAAGGTCCGCTATGCCCCCGACGCGATCAAGGCGGCGGTCGAGCTGTCGGCAAAATACATCACCGACCGTAAGCTGCCTGACAAGGCGATCGACGTCATCGACGAGGTCGGCGCGTCGCGGATGCTGTTGCCCGAATCGAAGCGGCGCAAGACCGTGACCGTCCGCGATATCGAGGAGATCGTTGCCAAGATCGCCCGCATCCCGCCGAAATCGGTCTCGCTCGACGATATGGAGGCGCTGAAGTCGCTCGATCGCGATCTCAAGACCCTGGTGTTCGGTCAGGACAAGGCGATCGACTCGCTCGCTTCGGCGATCAAGCTGGCCCGCGCCGGTTTGCGCGAGCCGGAAAAGCCGATCGGCTGCTATCTGTTCAGCGGCCCGACCGGCGTCGGCAAGACCGAAGTCGCCCGTCAGCTCGCCCGCATCATGGGGATCGAGCTGACTCGCTTCGACATGTCGGAATATATGGAACGCCATTCGGTGTCGCGGCTGATCGGCGCGCCGCCCGGCTATGTCGGGTTCGATCAGGGCGGTCTGCTCACCGATGCGATCGACCAGCATCCCCATTGCGTGCTGCTGCTCGACGAGATCGAAAAGGCCCATCCCGACCTGTTCAACATCTTGTTGCAGGTGATGGATCACGGCCGCCTGACCGACCATAACGGCAAGATTATCGACTTCCGCAACGTGATCTTGATCATGACCACCAATGCCGGGGCGGCCGATCTGGCCAAGGCGGCGCTGGGCTTCGGTCGTGAAAGCCGCCAGGGCGACGATGGCGAGGCGATCAACCGGATGTTCACCCCGGAATTCCGCAACCGTCTCGACGCGATCATCCCCTTCGCCAATCTGTCGCCCGAGATCGTCAGTCAGGTCGTCGATAAGTTCATCATGCAGTTGGAAACCCAGTTGGGCGACCGCGACGTCCTGATCGAACTGTCCGACGAGGCTCGTGCCTGGCTGTCGCGCAAGGGATACGACCACAATTACGGGGCCCGGCCGCTGTCCCGCGTCATTCAGGAGCACATCAAGAAGCCGCTGGCCGAGGAATTGCTGTTCGGTCGGCTGGCCAAGGGTGGAACCGTCCGCATTACGATCGGCCCCGATGGCGGACTGGCGTTCGATATCGTCGCGGGCTCGCCCCGTGCGGAAAAGCCGGCGGAACCCGAACTGGTCGATTAACCGGCTCCGTCTGTTAACATCAAGGCCACGGCGTTTTGCGCCGTGGCCT
>NZ_AQPH01000041.1 GCF_000442515.1 Magnetospirillum fulvum MGU-K5
AGGACCCGGATCAGAAGGCCTGGATTCAGAAACGCATCGAATCGATTCACAACCGTACCGACTTCACCCCGCGCGGCAAGCAGGCGATCCTGGAACGGCTGACCGAAGCCGAAGGATTCGAACGATTCCTGCAACTGAAATATACCGGGACCAAGCGATTCGGCCTGGAGGGCGGCGAGACCGTCATTCCCGCGCTGGAACAGATCTTAAAGCGCGGCAGCCAGCTTGGCCTCAGCGACGTGGTGATGGGGATGGCCCATCGCGGCCGTCTTAACGTGCTGGCCAACTTCCTGAAGAAGCCCTATCAGGCGATTTTCTCGGAATTTCAGGGCAACGCCGCCCATCCCGAGGACGTTCAGGGTTCGGGCGACGTCAAGTACCACCTTGGCACCTCGGGCGATCGCGATTTCGACGGCAAGGTGGTCCATCTGTCGCTGGTGCCCAACCCGTCGCACCTTGAGGTGGTCGGGCCGGTGGTGGTCGGCAAGGTCCGCGCCAAGCAGACCCATCGCGGCGATACCGAGCGGGCAAGCGTGCTGGGGATCATCCTGCACGGCGACGCCGCCTTCGCCGGTCAAGGGATCGTGCCGGAAACCTTCCTGCTGTCGCAATTGAAGGGCTATGCCACCGGCGGCACCCTTCACATCATCATCAACAACCAGATCGGCTTTACCACCGCGCCGCAATATTCGCGCTCGGGCCCCTATTGCTCGGACGTCGCCAAGGGCTTCCAGGCCCCGGTGTTCCACGTCAACGCCGACGACCCCGAAGCGGTGGTGCACGTCGCCCGCATCGCGATCGAGTTCCGCCAGGAATTCAAAAGCGATGTCGTGATCGACATGCAATGTTACCGCCGTCAGGGCCATAACGAGGCGGACGAACCCGGCTTCACCCAGCCGCTGATGTACCGCAAGATCGCTGACCATCCGACGACGCGGGCGATCTATGGGGCCAAGCTGGTCGCCGAAGGGGTGATGAGCGCCGAGGAGGTCGAGGCCCTGTACGCCGATTTCCAAGCGTTGCTGGAGCGCGAGTTCCAGGCCTCGAAATCGTTCAAGGTCAACAAGGCCGACTGGCTCGAAGGCAAATGGCAGGGCATCGTCCAGCTTGCCGACGAAGAGGAATTCCGCGAGGAAAAGACCGGGGTTCCGATCGATCTGTTGCGTGAGGTCGGCGAGGGTCTGGCCCGGGTGCCCGACGGCTTTGCCGTCAATCGCAAGGTGCTGCGCCAGCTTGAGGCCAAGCGCGAGATGATCGCGACCGGGGCGGGGATCGACTGGGCCACCGCCGAGGCGCTGGCGTTCGGAACCCTGCTGGTCGAGGGTAATCCGGTCCGCCTCTCCGGTCAGGATTGCGGACGCGGCACCTTCTCGCAGCGTCATTGTCGTCTGGTCGATCAGGAGACCGAGGCCCGTTACGAGCCGCTGAACCATCTGCGCGGCGAACAGGCCCGGTTCGAAGTGATCGATAGCCCGCTGTCGGAAGAGGCGGTGCTGGCGTTCGAATACGGCTATTCCCAGGTCGAGCCGAATTCGCTGGTGATGTGGGAAGGCCAGTTCGGCGATTTCGCCAACGGGGCCCAGGTCATCATCGACCAGTTCATCACCTCGGGCGAATCAAAGTGGCTCCGGATGTCCGGTCTGGTGCTGCTGCTGCCGCACGGCTATGAGGGCCAGGGACCGGAACACAGCTCGGCGCGGTGGGAACGCTATCTGCAATTGTCGGCCGAAGACAATTGGCTGGTCTGCAATGTCTCGACCCCGGCCAATTACTTCCACGCCTTGCGCCGCCAGTTGCGCCGCAATTACCGCAAGCCGCTGGTCATCATGACCCCGAAATCGCTGCTGCGGCACAAGCTGTGCGTCTCCAACCTCGACGAGTTCCAGGCCGGAACCCGCTTCTATCGGGTGCTGGCCGAAACCAACCGCCTGATCCCCGATGCGAAGATTCGCCGGGTGCTGCTGTGCTCGGGCAAGGTCTATTACGACCTGCTGGAAGAACGCACCCGGCGCAATCTCGACGATGTCGCGATCATCCGAGTCGAGCAGCTTTATCCTTGGCCGAAGGATGCGATCAAGCATCAGCTTGCCCGTTATCCCAACGCCGAATTGCTGTGGGTTCAGGAAGAACCGGCCAATATGGGGCCGTGGACCTTCGTCGATCGCCGCATCGAATTCATCTGCGAGGAACTCGATCTGAAGGCGAAGCGGGCGGTCTATTGCGGTCGCAAGGCGGCGGCGTCGCCCGCCAGCGGTCTCTACAAGACCCATGTCGCCGAGCAGCAATCGATCGTCGAGAAGGCCCTGGTTGGCGAACTGGGCGATCTGTTCCAGCCGTTCCGCCGCGCCACTAAACTGTCGCGTCTGCACGCATAGAAAATAAAAGACAATAGGATCAAGGGAAGCACCACCATGTCGACCGAAATCAAGGTTCCCACGCTGGGCGAATCCGTCACCGAGGCCACCGTCGCCAAATGGTTTAAGGCGGTCGGCGACACCGTGCGCGCCGACGAATCGCTGGTCGAACTGGAAACCGACAAGGTGACGGTCGAAGTGCCGTCACCGGCCTCGGGCGTACTGACCGAGATCATTGTCGCGAGCGGCGCGACCGTCGAGGTCGGCGCGGTGCTGGGCCTGATCGGTGAAGCGGGAACCCAGCCGATTGTGCCGGTGACCAAGCCCGCCGCCGCCCCGGCCCCGGCTCCGGCCCCTGCCGCTGCCGCTCCGGCTGCTCCGGCGGTGATGCCGTCGGCGAAGAAGATCGCCGCCGATGGTGGGCTCGATCCCGCCACCCTGGACGGGACCGGCAAGGGTGGCCGGGTGACCAAGGGTGATGTGCTGTCGGCGCTGGCCACGCCTGCCCCGGCTGCTGCGGCTCCCGCTCCTGCCGTGACCGAAGGCCGCGAGGAACGGGTGAAGATGACCCGTCTGCGCAAGCGGATCGCCGAGCGTCTGAAGGACGCTCAGAATACCGCCGCGATGCTGACCACCTTCAACGAAGTGGACATGACCGCGCTGTTCGATCTGCGCAACCAGTACAAGGACGCGTTCGAGAAGAAGCACGGGACCAAGCTGGGCTTCATGTCCTTCTTCGTCAAAGCCTGTGTCGCCGCGCTGAAGGAATGGCCGGCGGTCAATGCCGAGATCGCGGGCGACGAACTGGTCTATAAGAAATATTATGATATCGGCGTTGCCGTCGGCACTCCCCAGGGTCTGGTGGTGCCGGTGGTGCGCGGTGCCGACCAATTGTCATTTGCCGGGATCGAACAGACGATCGCCGGGCTGGGCAAGAAGGCCCGCGACGGCAAGCTGACGATGGAAGATTTGAGCGGCGGCACCTTCACCATCTCCAATGGTGGGGTCTATGGCTCGTTGATGAGCACCCCCATCCTCAACCCGCCGCAATCGGCGATCCTGGGGATGCATAAGGTGCAGCAGCGGCCGATGGTGATGCCGGACGGCAGCATCGTCGCCCGTCCGATGATGTATCTGGCCCTGTCCTACGATCACCGCATCATCGACGGCCGTGAAGCGGTGTCGTTCCTGGTCCGGGTTAAGGACGGGATTGAGGATCCGTCGCGCCTGCTGCTGGAGGTCTAAGCCCGATGTCCGACTCTTCTTTCGATCTCGTCGTCATCGGCGGCGGGCCGGGCGGCTATGTCGCCGCGATCCGGGCCGCGCAACTGGGTCTGTCGGTCGCCATCGTCGAAAAGCGTCCGACGCTGGGCGGCACCTGCCTTAATGTCGGCTGCATTCCGTCGAAGGCGCTGCTGGCTGCCTCGCACCATTACCACACCGCCGCTCACGGGCTGGGAGCCTTTGGCGTCAAGGTCGCCGGGGTCGAACTCGACCTGCCCGCGATGATGGCCCACAAGGACAAGGTCGTTGCCGACAACACCAAGGGCATCGACTTCCTGCTGAAGAAGAACAAGATCACCCGCATCCTGGGCGCTGGGTCGCTGGCCGGGAACGGTCAGGTGACGGTGACCGCGGCGGACGGGGCGGTCTCGACCGTGGCGGCGCGGTCGATCGTGCTGGCGACCGGGTCCGAAGTGACGCCGCTGCCCGGCCTTGCCATCGACGAAGAGGTGTTCGTCTCCTCGACCGGCGCGCTGGCGCTGCCCCAGGTGCCGAAGCGGCTGGTGGTGATCGGTGGCGGCGTGATCGGGCTGGAACTCGGCACGGTGTGGAGCCGTCTGGGGTCCGAGGTGACGGTGGTCGAATATCTCGACCGTATCCTGCCGTTCCATGACCTTGAAGTGTCGAAGACGATGACCCGTCTGCTCGGCCAGCAGGGGATCGGCTTCAAGCTGGCGACCAAGGTGGTCGCGGGCGAGCGCAAGGGGGCGGGCGCGGTCCTGACCCTCGAACCCGCCGCCGGTGGGGCCACCGAAACGCTGGAGGCCGATATCGTCCTGGTGGCGATCGGTCGCCGTCCCTATGTCGAGGGATTGGGGCTGGAGGCGGCCGGGGTTGACCTGACCAAGCGCGGCTTCGTCAAGATCGACGGCTCGTTCCGCACCAGCGTTCCCGGCATCTATGCGATCGGCGATGTCGTCGGCGGCGCGATGCTGGCCCACAAGGCCGAGGAAGAGGGCGTTGCCCTGGCCGAAATCCTGGCCGGTCAGCATGGTCACGTCAATTACGAGGCGATCCCTTCGGTGGTCTATACCTGGCCGGAAGTCGCTTCGGTCGGCCGCACCGAAGAGCAATTGAAAGAAGCCGGAATCGCCTACTCTGTCGGCAAATTCCCCTTCCTCGCCAACGGCCGGGCCCGGTCGATGAACGACACCGACGGCTTCGTCAAGATTCTCGCCGATGCCGCCACCGATCAGGTGCTGGGTGCCCATATCATCGGCCCCAATGCGGGCGATCTGATCGCCGAGATCGTGCTGGCGATCGAGTTCGGCGCGGCGGCCGAGGATATCGCCCGGACCTGCCACGCCCATCCCGCTTTGTCCGAAGCGGTCAAGGAAGCGGCGTTGGCCGCCAATGGGCGGGCGATCCACGTTTGATCCTGGGGTGGACGGGGACAGGGGGCAGATCTGCCCCCTGTCCCCGTCTGACCGGACCAACGCATCGCCGATGCCATCATGGCCGCGCCTGACGGGGGGAGCCTCGCGGATACGGGCTCGATCAGAACATCTCTGTCGCTGGGGGAATTTGAGGGCCGGCGAGGAACCGGCAATCCGACTTGCAGTTCCTCGCCGCCCTGGTCGATTCGCGCGCTGCAAGGGGGGGGGCTGCGGGGCGCGCGGACCGATGTGCCTGTTCCGCCAGGGGGGATGGCGGAGGAGGCGAAACGGCGGGGACGCAGGGTGGACTGAACGTCCCGTTCGCTTCTATGTAAGTAGAATAATTCTTATTTGATGCATCCACAACACCTTTTTTAAGCCGCCCGAACGGACCTGTCGCCATGATCGTCGAAATCGCTGCCGCCATCGCCGCCGTGGCGTCGCTTGTCACCTTGGTCGCCGTATTGTGGACGGGGAGACGTGGCGGCGACACCGAGCGGCTGGACTGGATCGAACGCAGCCTGCGCGAGGATTTCGCGGCGCAGGCCCGGTTGGGTCGCGAGGAGATCAGCGGGCAAATTCGCGCCTTCGAGGCCGAGGCCCGCGCCGCCGCCGAACGCACCCACAGCGATCTGCGCCTGCTGATCGAGCAGAAGCTGGCCGAGGCCCGCTCGGATCAGGCGGCGCAAGGGCGGGCGCTGCGCGAGGAGGTCGCCACCGGTCTCAAGCAAGTCGGCGATGGGATGGCGGCGACCCTGCGCGAGCGGCTCGACAGCGTGGCGAAGGCGGTGAGCGAGCAGACCCGCACCATTGCCGATCAACTGGAGCGGATGCGCGGCGACAACAGCGCCAAGCTGGAACAGATGCGTCAGACCGTCGATGAGAAGCTTCAGGGCACGCTGGAAAAGCGGCTGGGCGAGTCCTTCAAGCTGGTCAGCGACCGGCTGGAGCAGGTGCATAAGGGACTGGGCGAGATGCAGACCCTGGCTAGTGGGGTCGGCGATCTGAAGCGGGTGCTGACCAACGTCAAGACCCGTGGCACCTGGGGCGAGGTCCAGTTGGGCGCGCTGCTCGACCAGATTTTCCGCCAGGACCAGTTCATGCGCGAAGCCAATTGCCGCAAGGACAGCGCCGAGCGGGTCGATTACGCGATCCGCCTGCCGGGCAAGGGTAAGGACGAGCCCGAGGTGCTGCTGCCGATCGATTCGAAATTCCCCAACGAGGATTACGAACGGCTTCAGCTTGCGGTCGAACGCGCCGATCCCGAGGCGGTCGAACAGGCCGCCCGCGCGCTGGAGACGCGGGTCAAGCTGTGCGCGCGCGCCATTCGCGACAAATACATCAATCCGCCGGTTACCACCGACTTCGCGATCCTGTTCCTGCCGACCGAGGGTCTGTATGCCGAGGTGCTGCGCCGTCCCGGCCTGATCGACCTGATCCAGCGTGACTATAAGGTCGTCGCCGCCGGTCCGACCACGCTGGGGGCGATCCTCAACGCGGTGCAGATGGGCTTTCGCACCATGGCGATCGAACAGCGTTCCAGCGAGGTGTGGGAAATCCTGGGCGCGGTCAAGACCGAGTTCGGCAAGTATGGCGAGGTGCTGGACAAGGTGCAGAAAAAGCTTCAGGAGGCGTCGAAGACGATCGACGACGTCGCGGTCAGGAAGCGGGCGATCGACCGCCAGCTTCGCGCCGTCGAGGCTGCACCGGAAAGCGGGGTTGCTGCCCTGTTGTCCTTCGACGATCCCGCCTAGAGGGGTGCGGAAAAGCGCCGCGTCGCGGTCGGGCGACGGCCCGAACCCGTTCGGAGGCGCAGCCTCCGAGCCGCCAGTTTCTTTGAAATCAATACGTTAATAACTGGCGGGTTGGGGATCGGGGGCAAACGCCCCCGAAGTTTGAGTGTTTCCGCAGCCTGCTCATTGGGCAAAGACGGTTCCACCTCCGTCCTGGCCGCCCCTCGGGGCCGCTTGGCTCCGCGCCACGAGGTGCCTAGGCCCTTTGGGCCTAACCAACCCGCATGAGTTTCACTCATTGCAGGTTGGTATTATCCCCCGGTGCGCAGCGAGCGGATCGTCGCGATCAGTCCGGCGGTCGAGGAATCGTGCGGGTTGGCCGCCGCTTCGCCCGACAATTCGGGCAGGATCGCCTTGGCCAGCGCCTTGCCCAACTCGACCCCCCACTGGTCGAAGCTGTTGATGTCCCAGATCACGCCCTGGACGAACACCTTGTGCTCGTACAGCGCCAGCAGCATTCCCAGGGTGCGGGGATCGAGACGGCGGTAGAGCAGGGTATTGCTGGGGCGATTGCCCGAGAACAGCCGGTGCGGCAATTGCGCCTCCAGCTCGTCGCCGGACAGACCGGCGGCGGTCAGCTCGGCGCGGGCCTCGTCCTCGGTCTTGCCGCGCATCAGCGCCTCGGCCTGGGCCAAAACGTTCGACAGCAGCAACAGATGGTGGTTGCCCAGCGGATTGTGCGTCTCAGCCGAGGCGAGGAAGTCGCAGGGAACCAGCCGGGTGCCCTGGTGAATCAATTGGTAAAAGGCGTGCTGGCCGTTGGTGCCGGGTTCGCCGAACAGGATCGGGCCGGTGGTCCAGGTTACCGGGGTGCCGTCGCGGCTGGTCGATTTGCCGTTGCTCTCCATGTCGAGCTGCTGGAGATAGGCGGGCAGGCGGTGCAGATACTGGTCGTAGGGCAGGATCGCGATCGCCTCGGCGCCGAGGAAATTGGCGTTCCACACCCCGACCAGGGCCAGCAGCACCGGCATGTTGGCTTCAAGCGGCGCGGTGCGGAAATGCTCATCCATCGCATGGGCACCGGCCAGCATCTCTTCGAAATGGTCAAAGCCGATCGCGACGGCAATCGACAGGCCGATTGCCGACCACAGCGAATAGCGGCCGCCGACCCAGTCCCAGAACGCGAACATGTTGTCGGTGTCGATGCCAAAGGCGGCAACCGCCTTGGCATTGGTCGAGAGCGCGACGAAGTGATGCTTGACCGCCGCCTCGCCTAGCGCCGTGACCAGCCAGTCGCGGGCGGTGTGGGCGTTGGCCAGGGTTTCCTGGGTGGTGAAGGTTTTCGAGGCGACGATGAACAGCGTCGTCGCCGGATCGCACAGCTTCAGAATCTCGGCGGCCTGGGTGCCATCGACGTTCGACAGGAAGTGAACGGCGAGATCGGGGCTCTGATACGGCTTCAGCGCGTCGGCCACCATCGCCGGGCCAAGGTCCGAACCGCCGATGCCGATATTGACGACGCTGCGGATCGGCTGGCCGGTGGCGCCCCGCCACACGCCGCCGCGCACCTGCTCGGCAAACGTCTTCATCCGCGCCAGCACCGCCCGGATTTCCGGCATCACGTTGATTCCGCCGACCCGGATCGGCCGGTCGGAGCGGTTGCGCAGCGCGACATGCAAAGCCGAGCGGTGTTCGGTCAGATTGACCTGATCGCCACTGAACATCGCATCGCGGGCGGTTTCGATTCCGGCCTCGCGGGCAAGGTCGATCAACAAAGCGCGGGTGGCGTGATCGATCCGGTTCTTCGAATAATCCAGCAGCAGATCGTCGAGATGAACCGAAAACGATTGGAACCGATCGGGATCGGTGGCGAACAGCTCACGCATCGACGGCAGGGTGCGCGGATCAGCTTTTTCCGCCAGCGCCTGCCAGGCCGGAAGTGTGGTGGGATGGGTCACGACGTCTCTCCCCCTGCGAGCGTTCAACCGGGGCGAACTGTACTCCGGTTCAGCCGTGCTGTCGCCCGCTTCTCCGCCGATTTGAGAGATGAAATTCCCGTGACGGCAAGGGGGTATTAACCCCTAGCCGCCCTGTTCGATTATCCCCGTTCCGGGAACAGCGCCTTCAATCCTTCGGGGCTGGCCGGGCACACGCCGCGCTCGGTGATCAGGCCAGTGATCAACCGGGCCGGGGTGACGTCGAAGCCGTAATTGATCGCGGGCGAGCCATCGGGGGTCACCTGAACCTCGGTGACGGTCCCCGCCTCGGTCTTGCCGAAGATGTGGGTCTGTTCGCGGGCCGAACGCTGCTCGATCGGGATTTCCTTGACCCCGTCGGCGACGGTCCAGTCAATCGTCGGGCTGGGCAGGCCGACATAGAACGGGACGTTGTTGTCCTTCGCCGCCAGCGCCTTCAGATAGGTGCCGATCTTGTTGCAGACGTCGCCGTTGCGGGTGGTGCGGTCGGTGCCGACGATCACCAGATCGACCAGCCCGTGTTGCATCAGATGGCCGCCGGTATTGTCGGCGATCACGGTGTGGGGGACGCCGTGCCAGTTCAGCTCGCGCGCGGTCAGGCTGGCGCCCTGGTTGCGCGGCCGGGTCTCGTCAACCCAGACATGGATCGGAATCCCGGCGTTGAACGCCTTGTAGACCGGGGCCAGCGCGGTGCCCCAATCGACGGTGGCCAGCCAGCCGGCGTTGCAATGGGTCAGCAGATTGATCCGCTCACCGCCCGCCGCTTTCTTCTTTTCCCACAGATCGGCGATGATGCGGCAGCCATTGTCGCCGAGCGCGCTGTTCATCGCGACGTCTTCGTCACAAATCTCGGCGGCGCGGGCATAGGCGGCGGCGACGCGATCTGCCACCGGCAGCGGCGACAGGGCGGCGATCATCTCGTCTAACGCCCATTTCAGATTGATCGCGGTGGGGCGGGTGGCGTGCAGCCGGGCATAGGCGGCAGCCAGACCGGCATCGGAGGCATCCTCGCGGGTGGCCAGCGCCATGCCATAGGCGGCGGCGGCACCGATCAACGGCGCGCCGCGCACCCACATGTCGCGGATGGCGGTTTCGGCATCGGCCAGCGAGCGCAGGGTCAAGACGACGAAATCGTGCGGCAGACGGGTCTGGTCGATGATCTCGACCCCGATGCCGTCAGCGGCAAGCCAGATGGTGCGGTACGATACGCCGTCAATCTTCATGTCTGTCCCCCCGATCCTAAGAAGGCGCGAACTGTAGCCCATGGTCCCGGCGGTGGACAAGAGGAGGGGCGACGGGTAAACGACGGTGCACCACGACGTTAAGATCAGAGGGAGCTCGGTTCGTGACCATCATCGCCATCGACGGCCCGGCGGCGGCCGGGAAGGGAACGCTGGCCCGGCGGCTGGCTGCCGAACTGGGCTTCGATTACCTCGATACCGGCTTGATCTATCGCGCGGTGGGGATGAACCTGCGCCGCGCCGGAACCGATCCGGCCGACGAAGCCGCTGCCGAGGCGGCCGCCCGTGCCCTGGTTCCGCTTGATCTGGCCGCGACCGATCTGCGCGGCGACGACGCCGCCCAGGCGGCGTCGAAAGTGGCGGCGATTCCCGGCGTTCGTGCCGCTCTGCTCGACTTCCAGCGCCGCTTTGCCCACACCCCTCCGGGCGGAAAAGGCGCGGTGCTGGACGGGCGCGATATCGGCACCGTGGTCTGCCCCGATGCCGAGGTGAAGCTGTTTGTCACCGCGTCGCTCGAAAAGCGGGCCGAGCGGCGGCTGAAGGAGTTGCAGGCGGCGGGCCGGGGAGGTATACAGAGCGCCGTCCTTGCCGACATGAAGGAGCGCGACGACCGCGACCGTAACCGGTCCGTTGCCCCCTTAAAGCCGGCGGATGGTGCCATCGTGCTGGATACCTCCGACCTCGACGCCGACCAGGCTTTTGTCCTCGCGCTGTCGTACATTCGGACCGGTGTTCCGGAATAACGCGAGACCGGTACCTGTAACAGTTTCGCCCGCCGTCCGGGGTTTGCCCGGGCGGTGGGTTTCGTTTGCTTCGTAAAGACCGCCGGATACAACCGGCAGGCCAGTAAAAATACGATTCGAAAGGAACTTCAACTCCATGACCAATTCCCCCATTGACGCGGGCGATGATTTCGCCTCCCTGCTCGACGAGACTCTCGGCGTCGGCGGCACGTTCGAAGGCTCGGTGATCCGCGGCCTGATCGTCACCATCGACGGTGACCATGCGGTGATCGACGTCGGCCTCAAGTCCGAAGGCCGCGTCCCGCTGAAGGAATTCGCCACCGCTGGCCGCGCCGCCGAGATCAAGGCTGGCGACCGCGTTGACGTCTTCATCGAACGCTACGAAGACAAGAACGGCGAAGTCGTTCTGTCGCGCGAGAAGGCCAAGCGCGAAGAAGCCTGGACCCTGCTCGAGAAGTCGTTCCAGGACCAGCAGCGCGTCAACGGCGTCATCTTCGGCCGGGTCAAGGGCGGCTTCACCGTCGATCTGTCCGGCGCGGTGGCGTTCCTCCCCGGTTCGCAGGTCGATATCCGCCCCGTGCGCGACATCACCCCGCTGCTCGGCACCACTCAGCCGTTCCAGATCCTCAAGATGGACCGCTCGCGCGGCAACATCGTCGTGTCGCGTCGCGCCGTTCTCGAAGAGACCCGCGCCGAACAGCGCAGCGAGCTGATCGAGAACCTGAAGGAAGGCCAGATCCTCGAAGGCGTGGTCAAGAACATCACCGATTACGGTGCGTTCGTCGATCTCGGCGGCGTCGATGGTCTGCTCCACGTCACCGACATCGCCTGGAAGCGCATCAACCACCCGTCCGAGGCGCTGCATATCGGCCAGACCGTCCGCGTTCAGGTCATCCGCTTCAACCCGGAAACCCAGCGCATCTCGCTCGGCATCAAGCAGCTTGACGCCGATCCGTGGGAGGGTGTCGAGGCCAAGTACCCGGTCAGCGCCAAGTTCACCGGCCGCGTCACCAACATCACCGACTACGGCGCGTTCGTCGAGCTGGAGCCCGGTGTCGAAGGTCTGGTCCACGTCTCCGAGATGTCCTGGACCAAGAAGAACGTCCACCCCGGCAAGATCGTTTCGACCTCGCAGGAAGTCGAAGTCATGGTGCTGGACGTCGATCCGCAGAAGCGCCGCATCAGCCTCGGCCTGAAGCAGACCATCTCCAACCCGTGGGAAAGCTTCCTCGAGCGCTTCCCGTCGGGCACCATCGTCGAAGGCGAGATCAAGAACATCACCGAATTCGGTCTGTTCATCGGTCTGCCCGGCGATATCGACGGCATGGTTCACATGTCCGACCTCGATTGGGAAAAGCCCGGCGACGCCGCCATTCAGGACTTCAAGAAGGGCGACGTGGTCAAGGCGAAGGTTCTCGACGTCGACGTCGAGAAGGAACGCATCAGCCTCGGCATCAAGCAGCTGTCGTCCGATCCGTTCCATGACGCCATCGCTTCGATCAAGAAGGGCGACGTCGTGACCTGCACGGTGACCCATGTCACCGAAAACGGCATCGAAGTCACCGTCGAAGGCCTGACCGGCTTCATCCGCAAGAGCGACCTGTCGCGCGAGCGGTCCGAGCAGCGTCCCGAACGTTTCGCCATCGGCGAAAAGATCGACGCCAAGGTCACCGCGCTCGAGAAGGGTGCCCGCAAGGTCAGCCTGTCGATCAAGGCCCGCGAAGTCGAAGAAGAGAAGCAGGCGATGGCCGAGTACGGTTCGTCCGACTCGGGTGCTTCGCTCGGCGACATCCTCGGTGCCGCGATGCGCAAGGCCCAGGCCAGCGAAGACAAGTAGTCTTCGTTACAGCCTGACCGAATGAGGGAGGCCCGGAACCGCAAGGTTCCGGGCCTTTTTCTATGCGCGACCGATGGAGATGGCCGGGTCCAGGCCCGGCCATGACGGGGTGGGTGTTTTTGAGACCCGGAACCGTCTCTCCGTTCCTATGCCGCAGGGTGAGAGCGTCTCCCCCGGGCTTGACCCGGGGGTCCTGCCGTTCCGCCGAACCGTCAGGGACTCGTGGGACCGGACGGTACGCCGGGTCCGACGGGTGTTCTGAAGGCCCTAAACCGCCGTGCCGCCGACGGTCAGCCCGTCAATCCGCAAGGTCGGCTGGCCGACCCCGACCGGGACGCCCTGACCGTCCTTGCCACAGGTGCCGATGCCGGGATCGAGCGCCAGATCGTTACCGATCATCATCACCCGGCTCATCGCGTCGGGGCCGTTGCCGATCAGGGTGGCGCCCTTGACCGCGGGGCCGATCTTGCCGTTCTCGATCAGATAGGCCTCGGAGGCGGAGAAGACGAACTTGCCGTTGGTGATATCGACCTGACCGCCGCCGAAATTGACGGCGTAAAGACCACGCTCGACCGAGGCGAGGATTTCCGCCGGATCGGCTTCGCCCCCCAACATGAAGGTGTTGGTCATCCGGGGAATCGGGGCGTGGGCAAAAGATTGACGGCGGCCGTTGCCGGTGGCGGCGACGCCCATCAGCCGGGCGTTGAGACGGTCCTGAAGATAGCCGGTCAGGATGCCGTCCTCGATCAGCACGGTGCGGCCCGAGGGCGTGCCTTCGTCGTCAATCGAGATCGAACCGCGCCGGTCGGGCAGGGTGCCGTCATCGACCACGGTGACGCCGGGGGCGGCGACCCGTTCGCCGATCCGGCCCGAGAAGGCCGAGGTGCCCTTGCGGTTGAAATCGCCTTCCAGCCCATGGCCGACCGCTTCGTGCAGCATCACGCCGGGCCAGCCCGGCCCCAGCACCACCGGCATTTCTCCGGCCGGAGCGGGGATCGACCCCAGATTGACGTTGGCCTGACGCAACGCTTCGTCAACGCTGTCCCGCCAGGTTTCCGGCGCGGTGATGTCGTCATAACCGATCCGGCCGCCCAGACCGTGCCCGCCGGTTTCCATCCGTCCGCCCTCGGACAGCACCACGCTGACGTTGAGGCGCACCATTGGCCGGATGTCGGCGGCCAGCGAACCGTCGGCGCGCAGGATCGCCACCGCCTGCCACGAACCGGACAGCGAGGCGGACACCTGGGTGACGCGGGGATCGCGCGACCGGGCATAGGCATCGATCTCGCCCAGCAGGGCGACCTTGGACTCGAACGCCATCTGGGTCAGCGGATTGAAATCGGCGTAGAGGCGGCGGCCGGTGCCGATCGGAGCCAAGGCCAATTGTCCGGAATGACCCGAGCGGACGGCCTTGACCGTCGCGGCGGCGCGGGTGATCGCATCCAGGCTGAGGTCCGAGCCGTGGGCGTAGCCGTGCGCCTCGCCCGCCACCGCGCGCAGGCCGAAACCGTGGGCGGTGTCGAAATTGGCGCTCTTGATCCGGCCGTCATCGAGAACCACCGTTTCCGACTGGCGATATTCCAGAAACAGTTCGCCGTCATCGGCCCCGGCCAGGGCGTCGGCAACGATGCGGGTCAGGCGGGAGCGGTCGAGACCGGCGCGGACAAAGAGAAGATCGTGAGCCTGGGCGGCGTGGGGCATGGGAACTCCGGCAGTGACGGGACGGTGACGATTAGATGTGGTGATTGGCAGACGGGCGGGAAGTGTGTAAAGGTTTCCACCTAGAGCATCCATCATTAGGGATATATGGGCAATGGCCGAGGCTCTGCCACTCCGACCGATTGCCATGCGCGAGCATGCGCAGCGCCGTATCCTGGCGGGGGAGATTCACGCCCGTCCTTTTGACCTGCTGTCGAGTCCGTTGCGCGTCTCGCATCTGGCCCTGGTTCATGCCGATGCCGCTGCCGAGCGGACCCACCTGTCCGAATTGCTGGCGGCGAACGGGGCCGAACTGCTGGCGTCGGAAAGCAATTATTTCAGCCGCGAATTGGGCGGCTTCCGGCTGCGCTGGGAGCGTCACAGCGAGTTCTCGACCTATACCGTGTCGCGCAGCGATCCCTTTACCGCGCCGTTCGAGGCGACCGCGCTTGATCTGCTGCCGGTCGGCTGGCTGGAAGCGTTGCCGGGCGAGTTGCTGGCCGCCGTCCATGTCGTTGCCAACCGCAATCTGACCGATGATCTCGCCCCGCTGTTCGGCGGTAATCCGATGGTCGGCAGCAAGGTCGCTGGCGGCAATGGCGAGCTGTGGACCGATTTTCGTCTGCATTGCGACGGATTCGGCCGCGTCGTCCTGCGCGATTTCGGACTGAGCCCCAGCCAGACCGGCCGCCTAGTCCAGCGGGTGCTGGAAATCGAGACCTATCGGATGATGGCGCTGCTGGCCTTCCCGCTGGCGCGCTATGCCAATAACGAGACCGGACGGATCGACCGCGAACTGGCCGATATCGTCACCCAATTGGCCGATCCCACGGTGGTGCAGAACGACCGCGATCTGTTGGAAAGTCTGACTCGACTGGCCGCCGAGGCGGAACAGTTGGACGCGACCACCAGCTTTCGTCTTGCCGCCGCCAAGGCCTATTTCAACATCGTCAAATCGCGGATCGGGGAATTGCGCGAGGAACGGATTGTCGGCTTGCAGACGATCGCCGAATTCACCGAGCGTCGTCTTGGCCCGGCGATGAAGACCTGCGAGGCCGCTGCCCGCCGTCAGCAATCGCTGGCGACGCGGGTGTCACGGGCGGGCGATCTGCTGCGTACCCGGGTCGATATCGCCCTCGAAGAAAAGAACCGCGATCTGCTGAAGTCGATGAACCGCCGCGCCGAATTGCAGCTTCGCCTGCAACAGACGGTCGAAGGGCTATCGGTGGTCGCGATCACCTATTACCTGCTGGGGGTGATCGGCTATCTCGCCCGGGGGCTGGCCGATATCGGGGTGCCGGTTCGCTTTGATTTCGTCGAACTGGTCGCGGTGCCGGTGGTGGCCGGTGCGGTGTGGTTGGGAGTGCGCCGCCTGCGCAAGGCCCTGGCGGCGCAGCATAAGGAATAGAGGGGCGGCGTCCCTCTATTCCTTCTTTTCCTCTTTCTTCTCTTTTTCTTTTTTCGGTTTGGGCTTCGGCATCCGCGAATCGAGCAATTGGTGCATCTTGGTGTCCATCAGGAACAGCACCGTTCCCTCGTTATCGTCGGCCATCTGAGCCTCGATCGAGCCGTTGACCCAGCGGATATAATGGGCGGTCTTCAGCGTCGGCGGCCCCCACCGTTCGATCAAAGCGGCGGCGGTCTTGTCGAACGCCTCGCGCGGCTGGCGGCCGGTCATCTGGAAAATCCGCTCGGACCCGCTTTCGTCCTCGATCGCCATGAACCAGAAATCGGTCGGCGTTCCGGCCAGCACCACCTGACGCTGGACCCAATCGTCCTTGCCCGCATCGGTGAACAGGGCACAGCGATTGACCCGGGCGGCGACCATCGCGCTGGGCAGGGCCAGCGGGGTGCGGTCGGCCCCGGGGGGGCGTTCCTGATCCTGGGCACAGACCAGCCGGGTGTTGGCGGGGAAGGCGGCGAAGCGCAACTGGTTCAGCCGCATCCCGATCTGGGCCAGACCGATATCGAACGGACGTTGCGGGGTTTCGGCGAGGGCGGGGCTGGCGGCGGCCAGCAACAGGACGGCAAGCAGCGGACGAAGCATTGGATTTAGTCGGGCCGGTTGGAGAAGCCGGGCGATTTCAGCAGCTTGCGTAGGCGGCGGTCGGCGACGGCGACGGCAAACTCGTCCGGGTTCTTGGGGTCGAGGAACATCAGGGTTTCGTGCTGCTCATCCTCCCAGATCAGCAGGCTGTCGCCTCCGGCATCGGGCTGGCCCAGCAGGTCGGTCAGCGACGTCGCCACCTTGTCCCAGCCATCGCGATGCGCCCACAGACTGGCGCGGGCAAGGCGATGCCGCCCGCCGCCGCCTTGTTCGACGAACAGCAGCCACAGCCGGGCCGGACCGGCCAGACTGGGGATCGAGGCCAAGTCCCACCCCGCGCCCGTACCGGGGCCAACGACGGTACAGAGCTTGACCCGGGATGAATCACGGCCGTTCTGCCGCTTCAGCAATTGAGGGTCGGCCAGCTTCAGGGTTTCTTCGTCGGCATCGCAGATCAGGCGCAAACCCTCGGGCAGCGCCATCGTCCGGACGTCTTCGAGCCGGGTTCCCAGGCCGGGCAGGCCAGGGGCAAGCGCGGAAAGCGCCCGCTGATCGGCCAGGGCCTTTCCCGGCTGACCCAGAACGATGGCCGAAAACACCAGCAACATGGCCAGCCAGATCCGCACCGGCATGGCGTTTCCTTTCTCGGTGACGACGGCGGGTAGTATGGCACGGCATCCTCATGCCGTCACCGTGTCTTGGCGGCGCGCTCGCTCGATTTCGCCAGGGCAAGGCTGTCGGCTCCCGACGGCAGCGCCGCCGCCGGATCGGCGGTCCAGGCGGCGATGTCGTCGATCACCCGCGCCGCCTGAAGGTCGCGCAGCAGCATGTGCCAGCCCTCGGGGTACAGCGCGGCGCGCTGGTCGCTCTCCCGCCGGGGCAGAGTGGCGACCGCATCCCACAGCGGGTCGGCGGGGATTACCTGATCCTTCTCGCCGTACAGCACCAAAGTTGCGACCGGCAGGCGGGCGATGTCGGCCTGGGCCGCATCCATCAGATCGACCAGCCCATGGATCGCATCGACCCGGGTCTCCTTGATCACCAGCGGATCACGCGACAGGGCACGCAGCATCTCGATATTGTCCGAGGGCTGAATTTCCAATCCCCGCCCGGTCAGGGTCAGCCCCGGCACCAGGGCGTTGGTCAGCCACAGAGCAAAACGCTGCACCGGCCCCATCGAATCGCGTCCCCACACCGCCGGGGCGGAGAGGATCGCTCCGGCGATCGCGGGCGGCGGCGGGGCCATCGTCAGCGCCTCGATCACCACCGCGCCGCCCATGCTCTCGCCCAGCAGGAACAGGGGCAGGCCGGGATGCGTCGCTGCCAGCAGGCGGGCGGCGGCCAGTGCGTCGGCGGCCATCGCACTCTTGTCCGACCATTGGCCGGGATGGGGGCCGCGCCCGAACCCGCGCTGGTCGAAGGCATAGGTGACGATGCCATGAGCGGCCAGCGCCGGGCCTACCGTGGCGAAGGCGTTGGAATAATCGTTCATCCCGTGCAGGGCCAGCACCACCGCGCGGGGGGCGCGGTCGGGGGGCGACCACACCCGCAGCGGCAGGTCGAGTCCATCGGCGGTATGGATGGCGTCCGCGCTCAGGGCTGGTTCCGTCTGCGGCGGCCCGGCCGGGTTGAGGTTGGCGACGCAGCCCCCCAGCATTGCGGCCGACAGCAGGGCGGCGGCAAAGGCTAGCCGCACCATGGCAGGATGCGGCCGCGCATCTTGCGGTCGACTTTGACGATGTGTTCGGAAATCCACACCATCAGAAACGAGCGGATCGTTTCGGCGGTAACGCGGGGATCATCCATCGGTTCAGTGCGAAACCGGGCGATGAAGGCGTCCAGGGTGCGGATCAGTTCGGCGTGCTGGCGGCGGTTCTCTTCGTAGCCTTCGTAGCCGACTTCGCGCTGAATTTCTTCCTCGCGGGCGAAATGTTCCCGCGCATACCTGTCCATCCGGCCGAGAATGTCGCCCAACACGTCGGTCCCGACGGCCGATCCGGCCCGGATGGCAAGATCGAGTTCACGCAGGATGGCGAACAAACCGCGATGATCGTCGTCGACCTGTTCGATCCCGACCTTCATCCCATCATGCCAAACGCCCACCCCGGTCTCCCTCTAAATTCACTCGCCTCACTGTTAATCCAACAGTAGTGTCGGGTTGGACGGATGGCAATGTCGGCTAGGCCATATGCTGGTTTTCACCTGTTATGCCCGGCCAGTCATTGTTGTCGCACCGCGATTTGTGGCAGGGTCACCTTCAACCCGGGGGGACGAATTCCCGGTGCCGATAGGTGCGATGAGGGGAGCACGTTTTGACGAACGATCTGGCAAACAGGGGTGTCGATCTCGAGGTAAACCAAAGGCTGCGAAAGACTTTGGCGCTGATACTGGCGGGAGGTCGCGGTTCCCGGCTGATGGATCTCACCGACTGGCACGCCAAGCCGGCTATTCCGTTCGCCGGTAAGTTTCGCATCATCGATTTCGCTTTGTCGAATTGCATCAATTCCGGCATTCGCCGGATCGGTGTTCTGACTCAGTACAAAGCCCATTCTTTGTTGCAGCATATCCAGCGCGGCTGGGGCTTCCTGCGCGGTGAATTCAACGAATTCATCGAGCTGTTGCCCGCGCAGCAGCGGACCGAGGGCGGCAATTGGTATCGCGGCACCGCCGATGCGGTGTATCAGAACCTCGACATCATCCGCGCCCACCGGCCCGAGCATGTGCTGATCCTGGCGGGCGATCACGTTTATAAGATGAATTACGGGCGGATGCTGGCCCAGCATCTGTCCAGCAAGGCTGATGTGTCGGTCGCTTGCATCGCGGTGCCGCGCGAGATTGCCTCGGGCTTTGGCGTGATGGCGATCGACGACGAAAACCGCATCGTCAGCTTCGACGAAAAGCCCGACAATCCCGCGCCGATGCCGGGGCATCCCGATCTGGCCCTGGCCAGCATGGGCATCTACATTTTCAATGCCTCGCTGTTGTTCGATTTGCTGGAGAAGGATTCCAGCTTTGCCGGCAGTTCGCATGATTTCGGCAAGGATCTGATCCCCAGCCTGATCGACAGCCATCGCGTCATCGCCCATCATTTCAGCGATTCGTGCGTGATGCATGACGGGGCGCAAGAGCATTACTGGCGCGACGTCGGCACCATCGACGCCTATTGGGAAGCCAATGTCGATCTGACCAAGGTGACGCCGTCGCTGAACCTGTATGACGATTCCTGGCCGATCTGGACCGATCAGCCCCAGGTGCCGCCCGCCAAGTTCGTCTTCGATTCCGACGACCGTCGCGGTATGGCGGTCGATTCCTTGCTGGCGGGCGGGTGCATCATCTCGGGCGCGGTGGTGCGCCGGTCGATGCTGTTCTCGAACGTTCGGGTCAATTCCTATTGCCTGGTCGAGGATTCGGTGGTGCTGCCCGGCTGCGACATCGGTCGCCACGCCCGTCTGACCAAATGCATCGTCGATCAAGGGGTGGTGGTGCCGCCCGGTCTGGTGGTCGGCGAGGACCCCGTGCTCGACGCCAGCCGCTTCTATCGCACCGAAAAGGGCATCACCCTGATCACCGCCGCCAAGCTGAAGGCGATGGAGAACGGCGAGGTCTGATCCTCACGCCGGGACCGGGGAACGCCCCCGGTTCCGATCCGATTATAGTCTGATCGTTACGACCAGCCCCGGGAGCCTTGTCCCGGGGCTGGTTTCGTTTCCGGCCCCAGGTCTCAGCGCGCCGGGGGCATCGAGGCAGCGGGAAGGGCGGCCGGGGCCTCAGCGACGTCCTGGCGGCCGATCCAGATCTGCTGCTGGGGAAAAGGGATCTCGATTCCCTCCGCCTCGAACCGCTTCTTGAGGCGGCGGTGGAATTCGCGCATCACCGCCCATTTCTCCGACGGCACCGTCTTCAGGCGGGCGCGGATCACCACCGAAGAGGCATCGAAGCGGTCGATGCCCTGGACTTCCATCGGATCGATGATCGCGTTCTGCCAGCGCGGTTCGGTCCGCATCTCGGCTGCGATCTCGCTGAGAACTTCGCCGACCCGGTCGCAATCGGCGCTATAGGACACCCCGATGTCGAACAGGGCGTAATTGAAGCCCTTGGTCAGGTTGATTGCAGTCGTCACCGCCCCGAACGGGATGGTGTGAACCGATCCCTGGACGTCGCGCAGACGGATGGCGCGGATCGAGATCGCCTCGACCACCCCGGAATGCTCGCCGATCTTGACCACATCGCCGACGGCGATGGTGTCCTCGAACAGGATGAAGGCCCCGGTGATGATGTCCTGCACCAGCTTTTGCGAGCCAAAACCGATTGCGATGCCGAGCACGCCCGCACCCGCCAGCAGGGGAGCGATATTGACCCCCAGTTCGGACAGGACGATCAGAGTCACCGCGATCAACAGGACGCCCATCACCACATTGCGGGCCAGCGGCAGCAGGGTCCGGGCCCGGCCCGAGCGCTGAAGCTGGTTGCCTTCGGAATCGGTGGCGCTGAGATAGCGTTCGATCGCGCTGCTGAAGACTTCCCACAGCACCAGAGCGATCACCAGCACCAGGGTGATGCTGATCCCCGAGGACAGCACCTGACGCCCGGCGGGCGAGGTCAGCAGCTTCAACGATTGCAGCCCCCAGGTCTGGGCCAGAGCCAGGATCGTTATCGCCGCGACGGTGCCGCGCAGCAGCAGATGCATCACCGGCAGGTAACGGTTGGCGCGGGCTTCGAGCAGGGGATAGCGTTCACGGACTTCCTGGCTGACGGCAAAGCCGCGCTCGATCAGGCGGCGCAGCAGCGAGGCCACCAGCCCGGCCACGACCAGGATCACCAGGGTCAGGATCGTGGCGCGCAGCATGAACTCGAAGCCGCCTTTGACCTGGACCGCCCACACTAGATAGATCGCCACCACCCACAGGATCGCCAGTACGTGCCAGATATCGGCCAGCCGGGTCCGCAGCATCTGGACATGCTGGCCGAACATCGGCTCGTCCGAGCCACGGCGCAGCAGGCCTGCCACCACCCGGCGGTTTTGCAGGATGAAGATCACCACCAGGGCGGTCATCGCCAGCCCGATCACCTTCAGGGTCAGGAAGGCGGCACCGGCCGGCATCCCCAACAGCCGGGGCGCGCTGGCCGCCAGCGGGCCGAACACCCCGACGACGGTGACGCGCTGGACCCAGATCTTGATGTATTCGGCGGTTTCGTCGTCGAACGACACCAGCCGCCGCAGCGGACTGCGCGACGACAGGACCAATTGCGTCGCCACATTGACCAACCGGACTGAGACATAGGCGACGATCACGGTCTGGGCGGCGACGATGCCGTTGCCCTTCAGCTCCAATTGCCAGATGGCGGCCCAGGCGCCCAGCCCGAACGCGGCCAGCGGGGCGAGGTCGCGCACCAGCCGCCCGGCCAGGGCATGGAGCGCGGGGGCCGCGCCCGGCATGACAGGACCGGGGGGATGGGCCTTGCGCCAGCGACGGATCGCAAAGGCGACGATCCGGTCGGCGATAATCCCCGCCGCCAGAATGACCCCCAACATCGTCAGAATCTGGCCCATCCGCTGGCGGGTCAATTGATCGGCCAGACGCTGGCCGACCGCCGCCGCCAGTTCAGGAGCGTCGCGGATGCTGTCGACCGCCTCCATCACCTGATCGCCGAACGCCCCGATCTGGTCGCTTAACCGCCCCAGCAAGGTTTCTTCCGGGGCGGGGTCGATCTCTTTCTGGGCGGCGATCAGGCTCTTCAACTGGCCGACCAGCCGGGCACGGGCGGACTCGTCCTCCAGAGTCGAAACCAGCCGCTCCAGATCGCGGGTGTCGGCCGAATCCGAGTCCGCCGCCAGGGCGGCGGCCGGACCGGCCAGAACGATCGCCAGAGACAGCAGGGCGAATAGCCGCCGCAGCGGGGTGAGGAACGAGGGAGGTACCATGAGGGGGTGTCCTGGAGACGGGGAAAGCGGGATCAGCGGGCGAGAATGTTGCGGAGCCGGTCAGCCTGGGGATTGTTGACCGCCCGGTTGTACAAAATGTCTTGGATCGTCGGGTTGCCGCCGTAATAGGCCGCATTCCAGGAATGGCGGGGCAGGATTCCGGCTCCGTCGAGGGTCAGCCCGCCATACAGCCCGACCGCGCGGGAAAAGGCATAGATGTCGGCCCCGACATGGGTGGTGGTCGCCGCCTCGGCCCCGGCCCCGACGACAGTCACCGCGACTCCGGCGCTGGCCCCGGTCTTGAAGCGGTTGTCGAGCACCGCGTTCAGGCCGCCGTCGGTCATGATGACATAGATCGCCTCGGCATCCTGCAAGCCGATCTGGAGACCAAAGCTGCCTGCCGCGATCGAGAAGAAGGCGGGGTCGCTCCACCCGCCGCTGCGGTCACGGACCAGCAGAAGGCCGGTGCCGTATTGCGCGCCGAAGAAGAAGCCGCCTTTGACCAGATCGGGAACGACCAGCACGCCGCGTGCCTTGGGCAACAGGTCGTTCATCGACTCGGCCATGCTGGGATCGGCCCGCAGCCGCTCGACCGTCGTTACGGCCCGATTGACCATTACGCTCTGGTCGGTGACGGTCTGGGCCTTTACCGCCGCCGGAATCAGCCAGGCGATCAGCGCCAGCGCGATCACTCCACGCATCGTCATTCTCCGAATTTTGAAACGAGAGGATACAGCAAGCACGCCAAGGGTTAGCAAAAGGTAAATTTTGCTTATTCCCCGTCCTCTTCGCCGCCGCTGGCCCATTCCCGCACCCGGGCAAGGTGGAGATAGTCGGAATATTTGGGGGCGTGCTCGGGATGCGGGCGGGCGGCATAGGGGGTGTTTTCGTCGTCGAACACCGCGACCAGCGCGCGCAGCCCGTCCAGCGCCTTGTCGGCCAGGGTGGCGGGGTCGGGGCCGGCGGCACGCTCCTCGCCGCCCGGATCGCCGCCTTTCAGCCGCCAATAGAGCAGACGGGCGGTCTCGGCGGCGCCAATCCCGGCAAAGCCGCCGCGCCGGGCGATCGCGGCTTCCAGCGGCAATTGCGGCGCATAGCCAGCGGCAACCTCGCGGATCGTCGGCGGCTGGCCGGTCTTGTAATCGATCAGTTCCAGCGTGCCGTCCTTGCGGCAATCGATCCGGTCGGCCTTGGCGATCAGGGTGAACGGCCCGGCGGGGGCATCGATCTCCAGCGCGCCCTTGACCTCGGCATGGATCGCGGCCAGATCGGGCCGCCGTTCGGCCTCGCGTACCGCCACCCATTCGGCGATGGCGACAAAGCGCGGCCACCAGAACGCCCACACCGAGGGCGAGGCCACCGCTTCGGCGAAAACCGCCCGCCCGATCGCGATCAGTTCGGCGGCGGGGTTGGGGGGCAGCCGGTCGGGAAACGCCTTCAGGAAGCGTTCCAGCGCCTGATGAACCATCGTGCCATATTCGGCGGCGCTGGCGTCGGCGTCGATCGGGTCCAGCGCCCTCAGCTTCAGGATTCGCTTGGCATAGATCGCGTAGGGGTCGCGCATCCAGGTCTCGATTTCGGTCACCGACGCCTGCCGGGGCCGGGCCGACACCGGCGGACGCGGCGCGGGCGGAGCCGGGCGCACCCACGCGCCGGGGCGGTCGAGCCGGTCGTGCCAGTCCAGCCATTGGCTGGTGTCCTCGGCAAAGGACAGCCCGCAAGCTTCCATCACCGCGTCAAGCCGGGTCAGCCAGCGTGACGGCACCGTCGGCGTGCCCTCGACCCGCCGCGCCCGGGTCAGCACGACGCGGGGGGCGGCGAAGCCTTGGGTGAAATCGTGGGCGGCCAGCCCGATCCGCCGTTCGGGCGGGGGCAGACCGAACGCGGCGCGCATCGGGCGGCTCATCCACGGATCGGCCTCGGCCGCGCCGGGCCAGGTTCCCTCGTTCAGTCCGCCCAGGATCAGCAGATCGGCTTGTTGCAACCGCGCTTCCAGCGGGCCCCAGATATGGAGGCGGGGGTGAGTCTCCCAGGTCGAGCGGACCACCGATCCCGCCATCAACTCGTCCAGCAGCGCCGGGTAATGCCGCCCGGCGATGGTGCCGAGCGCCGGGGCCGATTCGGTCAACTCGGCGGCAAAGCGGGCGGCGCCCTCTCCGGTCTCGCCCCCCCACAGCCGCAACGGCCCCTGGCGGTCGTCGCTGGTCGCCAGTGCCTCGGCGAATTCGAGATGGGCGCGGGCAAGATCGGCCAGCGCCGCCTCGGGGGCTTCCAGCAGGGTGACGAACGGCCCGGCCAGAATTTCCAGATCCTCGACCAGCCCGGTCAGGGCCGGGTCCTTGTCCTTCAGCGCGGCGCGCAGTCCGGCGGTTCCGGCGGCGGGGCGGGGGCCGTGCAGCACCGCGATTTCCAGCCGCCGCACCAGGGCACGGAAGGCGGCGGGATTGCGCCCGCCCGCCGCCAGCGGATGTTTGAGGCAGGCCAGCAACTCGATCGGGGCGAAGTCCTCGGCCACCATCCGGGCCGACAGGCGGAGAAACGCCCCCGGTTCGGTGAGGTCGAGCGGGCGGCCGGCCGAATCGTCGATGCGGATGTTCCAGCGCTGCAATTCGTCGGCGACGCGCCGGGCCAGGGCGCGGTCGGGGGTGACCAGGGCGGCGGTGCGGCCCTCGATCTCCAGCGCCTCGCGCAGCATCAGGGCGATCGCGCCCGCTTCCTCGCGCGGGCCGGGAGCGTCAAGCCGGGTTACCCCCGCGACGGTTTCGGGCGGAAGCGGAACCAGATCGCGCCACGCCTCGCAGGTGGCGGCAGGGCGCAGCGCCTCGGCCAGCAGCCGCACCCGCTCGGCACGCGGGTCGGGGGTGGACAGCAGCGGACGCACCGCGCTTCGCTCGATCCCGATCCGGGCCAGCACGTCCTTGAAGCCATATTGGGGATGGCTGGGGTCCAGCGCGGCCCAACTGGCCTCGTCGATCTCGGTGTCCAGACCGGGCAGCACCACCCGCCCCAGCGGCTGGGCGGCAATCGCGGCCAGCAGATCGGCGATGGCTGGGTTCGACCCGGTCGATCCGGCGGCAATGATCGGGTGGGTGGGCGGGGTCCGCGCCCAGGCGGCGATCCGGGCGGCGACGATCCGGTTCAGCCGCTCCGAGGGCTCGATCGCGCCGCGTTCAGCCAGGATCGGCGGCCAGACCTGGATCAGGATGGACAGGAAATCGAGGGTGACCTGCCAATGCGCGGCATGTTCTTCGGGAACCAGTGCTGCCAGCCCGGTGGGATCCAGCCGTTCGGCTCCGATCTCGTCCAGCAGCCGGGCCAGTTCGGTTGCCAGCCGCAAGGCCTGATCGGGCAACGGGGTCTGGCCGCCGCGGCCCGCTTGCATCGCCAGCACCAGCCGGGTCAGGGTCAGGCGGCGTTCCAGCGCGGGCAGGGCCGGGGGCACCTCGGGCGTTCCCGCCGGGTCGGGCTCGTCGGATTCCAGGCCGCCCAGCGGGGTCAGGCGCGGCAGCAGCAGCGGCCGCCCCCCGGTCAGGCGCAGGAAGGCATCGGACAAGGCGCGGCAGGCGCGTCGCGTCGGCAGCAACACCTCGAACCCGGCCAGGACCATCGGATCGTCCCCGGCCTCGGCCAGCAGGGACGCGGCCAGGGACTCGACGAAGGGCAGGCCGGGCGGAAGGGTGAACACGGCGGTCACGAGAGGTTCCCTCCGAATCCAGTGTGGTCTTGTCCTTCCGCTCCCACCGCCTGGGGCGATCAGGCCGGTTCGGTCGTCGTCTTCTTGGCCGGAGCCTTCTTGGCGGCCGGTTTCTTCGCGGTCGCGGCTTTGGCCGGGGCCTTCTTCGCCGCCGGTTTCTTTGCCGCCGCACCCTTGGCTGCGGGACCCTTGGCCGCCTTGGCGCGGATCAGGGCAATCGCCTCGTCCAGCGTCACCGACTCGGCCTGGCTGTCCTTGGGCAGGGTGGCGTGGACACCGTTGCACGAGGCATAGGGTCCATAGCGGCCCTGATGCAGCGTCACCGGCTTACCGTCCATCTCGCCCAGGGTCTTCAGCGGCGCGGCGGCACCGCGTCCGCCCTTGGGCTGGGCCAGCAATTCGACGGCGCGGTTCATCCCGATCGTCAGGACGTCGTCGTCCTTGGTCAGCGATTTATAGATTCCATCATGCAGCAGATAGGGGCCGAACCGCCCGACCCCGGCGCTGATCGTCTTCTGGGTCTCGGGGTGAGTCCCGATCTGGCGCGGCAGTTCGAGCAGGCGGCAGGCAATGTCCAGCGTCACGTCGGCCGGTTCCAGCCCACGATAGAGCGACACCCGCTTCGGCTTCGGCGCGGCGGCGGGTTTGGCCGCCTTGGGCTTCTTCGGGGCCTTGGCTTTCTTGCCCTTGGCCGGGGCGGATTCGGGGTCGGCGACCACGTCCGGCTCGGGCGCGGGTTCCGGCGGGGCCAGGGCCTTCAGGCTGGCCTCGTCGCCCAACTGGACGTAATGGCCATAGGGCCCCTTGCGCAGGCTGACCGCCAGACCGCTGACCGGATCGGTGCCCAACTCCTTCGGCCCCTCGCGGACCTCGTCCTCGCCCTCGCCGCCCGAGGTCAGCGGGCGGGTGAAGCGGCATTCCGGATAGGTCGAGCAGCCGATGAAGGCCCCGAACTTGCCCAGCTTCAGCGACAGGCGGCCGGTATGGCAGGTCGGGCAGGCGCGGGGGTCCTTGCCCGATCCGTCGTCAGGGAAGAAATGCGGCCCCAGCAATTCGTCGAGCGCGTCGAGCACCTGGGCAACGCGCAGATCGCGGGTGTCCTCGACCGAGGCGGAAAACGCTTTCCAGAAGCCGTCGAGAACCGTCTTCCAGTCGATCCGCCCCCCCGAGACGTCATCAAGCTGGTTTTCCAGTTCGGCGGTGAAATTGTATTCGACGTAGCGGCCGAAAAAGCTTTCCAGGAAGGCGGTGACGAGACGGCCGCGATCCTCGGGCACGAAGCGGCGCTGGTCGAGCCGGACGTAATTGCGGTCCTGCAACACCGAAATGATCGAGGCATAGGTCGAGGGACGCCCGATCCCCAGTTCCTCCAGCCGTTTGACCAGACTGGCTTCGGTGAAGCGGGGCGGCGGCTGGGTGAAATGCTGTTCGGCGCGCAGATCCTTGCGCTCCATCGCATCGCCCTCGGTGACGTCGGGCAACAGCTTCTCGGCGTCCTCGTCGTCGGAATCGTCGCGGTCTTCGCGATAGACCTTCAAGAAGCCGTCGAACACCACCACCGAGCCGGTGGCGCGGAACACCACAGCGCGGTTGTCGCCGTCGATATCGACCGCGACCTGATCGAGTTCGGCCGAGGCCATCTGGCTGGCCAGGGTCCGCTTCCAGATCAGCTCGTACAGCCGCAACTGGTCGCGGTCGAGATGACGGGCGACGTCCTCGGGGCGCCGCGACAGATCGGTCGGGCGGATTGCTTCGTGGGCTTCCTGCGCGTTCTTGGCCTTGGTCTTGTAGACGCGGGGGGCCGAGGGAACATAGGCATCGCCAAAGGTCGCCCCGATCACGGCGCGCGCACTGGCGATCGCCTCGGCGGCCATCTGCACGCCGTCGGTACGCATATAGGTGATGAGACCGACCGTCTCGCCGCCGATATCGACACCTTCATACAGGCGCTGGGCCAATTGCATCGTCCGCGCCGCGGCAAGGTGCAATTTGCGGCTGGCTTCCTGTTGCAGGGTCGAGGTGGTGAAGGGCGGGAAAGGATGGCGCTTGGCCCGCTTGCGCTCGACCTCCGACACCTTGTAGGCGGCGGTCGCGGCGCGGGCCTCGGCGGCACGGGCGGCGGCTTCGTTGGGCAGGTCGAACTTGTCGAGCTTGCGTCCGTCGAGGTGGGTCAGACCCGCCGACAGCAGCGCTCCCTTCGGCGTCAGGAAGTCGGCGCCGAGCGTCCAATATTCGCGGGCGGTGAAACTTTCGATCTCGGATTCGCGCTGGCAGATCAGCCGCAGCGCCACCGATTGCACTCGCCCGGCCGAGCGTGAGCCCGGCAGCTTGCGCCACAGCACCGGCGACAGGGTGAAGCCAACCAGATAATCCAGCGCGCGCCGGGCCAGATAGGCATCGACCAGTTCCTGATCGATGTCGCGCGGATTGCGCATCGCATCCAGCACGGCGGTCTTGGTGATCTCGTTGAACACCACCCGCTTGACCTCGACGCCCTTCAGCGCCTTGCGGTCTTCCAGCACCCGTTTGACATGCCACGAAATCGCCTCGCCCTCGCGATCCGGATCGGTGGCGAGGAACAGATGGTCGGCACCCTTGACCAACGAGGTGATTTCTTTGACGTGGCGTTCGGATTTGGGGTCGATTTCCCAATCCATCGCGAAATTCTCGTCGGGACGGACAGAACCGTCGCGAGCGGGAAGGTCGCGGATATGGCCGAACGAGGCCACCACCTGGAAATCGCTTCCCAGGTACTTGTTGATTGTCTTGGCCTTGGCCGGAGACTCGACGACGACGATTTTCATCCGAACCCAATCACCTTGGCAAGGCCGCCCGGATCACCCGATCAAAAGCGACACCCGATTGCCGGGGTGGCGGTCGAGGCGGCCAGCTAGTTCCAATTCCAGCAGCACCCAAGACACCACGGAGGGAGACAATTGGCACTGGCGGATGATTTCGTCAACCGTCACCGGAGTCGGACCCAACAGCTCGGTGATCGACAGGCGGGCTTTTGCCGCCTCGTCCTCGCCCGGCGGCGGGGCGAGAGCAGGGCGAAACCCGCCCCGATCCGGCTCGGACAGGGGGCGGCGGATCAGGTCGGACAGCACCGCCATCACGTCGTCGGCACTGGCGGTCAGGGTCGCGCCGTGACGGATCAAATCGTTCGGACCGGCGGCGCGGGGGTCGAGCGGCGAGCCCGGCACCGCGAATACCTCGCGTCCCTGGTCGGCGGCCAGCCGGGCGGTAATCAGCGAGCCGGAGCGGGCGTTGGCCTCGACCACCACCACTCCCAGGGCAAGGCCCGAGATAATCCGGTTGCGGCGGGGAAAGTGGCTGGCCTGCGGCTCGGTTCCCGGCGGCATTTCCGAAACCAGCGCTCCGGCTTCGGCGATCTGTTTCCACAGACCGGCGTTTTCCGGCGGATAGACGATATCGACGCCGCCCGCCTGGGCCGCCACCGTGCCGGTGGCCAGCGCGCCTTCGTGGGCGGCGGTGTCGATGCCCCGCGCCAGCCCACTCGACACCACCAGACCGGCCCGGCCCAGATCGGCGGCAAGGCGGCGGGCGAGATTGCGGCCGTTCAGCGAGGCGTTGCGGGCGCCCACCATCGCCACCGTCGGCCGGTTCAGCAGGCTGACCGCGCCGATCACTGAAATCAGCGGCGGCGCATCGTCGGTTTCGGCCAGCAGGCGGGGATAGGCCGGTTCGATCCGGGCGATCAGGCGCGCGCCCACCCGCTCGGTGGCGACGATCTCGCGTTCCGCCTCGGCGCGGGGACACAGCCGAATGGCGCGGCGCAGGCCGCCTTTTGCCGCCAGATGCGGCACGGCGTCCAGTGCGGCGGCGGCCGAGCCGAACCGTTCCAGCAACCGGGAGAAGGTGCGCGGGCCGACATTCTCGCTGCGGATCAGGCGCAGCCAGTCCAATCGTTCAGAGGCCGAAAGCGTGCGGAGTGGTGCATCCATCTGGCGAGCATGGCGCGAGGGATGGGGGCGGTCAAGGGGCGGATGGGATATCGGGGTGACGCAGGGGGGGCGGGGCTGGCCCGTCCCCCGACGCAATCAGCGGGTCGGGACCGGGGTCTCGCCCGAATAATCGTAGAAGCCGCGTCCGGTCTTGCGACCGAGCCAACCGGCTTCGACATACTTCACCAGCAACGGGCAGGGACGGTATTTGGTGTCGGCCAGACCGTCATGCAGCACCTGCATCACCGCCAGGCAGGTGTCGAGTCCGATGAAATCGGCCAGTTCCAGCGGCCCCATCGGGTGGTTGGCCCCCAGGCGCAGCGCGGTGTCGATGCTGCTGACCGAGCCGACGCCTTCGTACAGGGTGTAAACCGCCTCGTTGATCATCGGCAGCAGGATGCGGTTGACGATGAAGGCGGGGAAGTCCTCGGCCGCGACCGGCTTCTTGCCCAGCGTCAGGGTCATCTCGCGGACCTGGGCAAAGGTGTCTTCGCCGGTGGCGATGCCGCGGATCAGCTCGACCAGCTGCATCGCCGGAACCGGGTTCATGAAGTGCATGCCCATGAAGCGGGACGGGCGGTCGGTCGATGCCCCCAGGCGGGTGATCGACAGCGACGAGGTGTTGGTGGCGACCAACGCCTCGGGCCGCAGTTCGGGACACAGTTTCTGGAAGATCGCCCGCTTGATCTTCTCGTCTTCGGTCGCTGCCTCGATCACCAGATCCGAATCGCGGAAATCGGCGTAATCACAGGTCGTCTTGATCCGCCCCAGGGTGGCGGCCTTGTCGGCCTCGGTGATCTTTCCCTTCGATACGGCGCGATCGAGATTGCGGCTGATCACCGCGATCCCCTTCGCCAACGCCTCTTCGCTGATATCGAGCAGGACAAGGTCGAACCCGGCGGCGGCGCAAACCTGGGCGATGCCGCTGCCCATCTGGCCTGCACCGATGACACCGATATGTTTGATGACGGCCATGGACATGTTCTCCCGCATGAGGGGCGTTGGCTGGGGTGGGGACGTGGCTTAGTCGAGGGCGGCGGACAATTCCGGCAAAGCCTTGAACAGATCGGCGACCAGACCGTAATCGGCGACCTGGAAGATCGGGGCCTCTTCGTCCTTGTTGATCGCGACGATGACCTTCGAATCCTTCATGCCCGCCAGATGTTGGATCGCGCCGGAAATGCCGACGGCGATATAGAGATCGGGGGCGACGATCTTGCCGGTCTGACCAACCTGGAAATCGTTGGGGACGAAGCCGGCATCGACGGCGGCGCGCGAGGCCCCGACGGCGGCACCCAGCTTGTCGGCGATCGCTTCGAGCAGGTGGAAATTGTCACCCGATTGCATGCCGCGACCGCCCGAGATCACGATCCGGGCGCTGGTCAGTTCGGGGCGCTCCGACTTCGACAATTGGGCATCGACGAAGCGCGACTGCGCGGGCAGGCCGGGCACCGCAACCGCTTCGGTCGCGGCGGCTCCGCCGGTGGCGGCGGCGGGTTCGAACCCGGTGGCGCGCACGGTGATGACCTTGATCGCGTCGGTCGAGCGCACCGTCGCCAGCGCGTTACCGGCATAGATCGGACGAACGAAGGTGTCGGGGGCGACCACCGCGACGATTTCCGACACCTGGGCGACGTCGAGCAACGCGGCGACGCGGGGCAGAACGTTCTTGCCGGTGGTGGTGGCGGCGGCCAGCACATGGCTGTAGGCAGGGGCCAGCGCGACGATCAGCGCCGCCAGCGGCTCGGCCAGCGGATGGGCCAACGCCTCGGACTCGGCCACCAGCACCTTGGCGACACCCGCGACCTGGGCGGCGGCGGCGACAACCGGACCAACGCCCGATCCGGCGACCAGCAGATGGACATCGCCCCCCAGCCGGGCAG
>NZ_AQPH01000042.1 GCF_000442515.1 Magnetospirillum fulvum MGU-K5
AGGCATGAAGTTGGGCCTGTCGCCGGTCGAGCGCGAGGCGATTCTCGGCGTTGTCGAGGATGTCCGTTGGGGCAGAAAGGATAATGCTGATGTCGACCACGAAGTCCGCGCCGCAATCGACAGACTCATCAACACCGTCAGGTCGCACGAATTTCTGGGACATGCCAAAGGCGCAGAAACTCGAGATGCTGGCCAAGGCGCAGATGGTCGCGGACAAGGCTCTAGAGATGGCGGCAGCGCAGTCGGTCGCCCGGATGCGAGCGGGCGCAGCACAGCCGGTGCCCTCAGACAGCGATCCGGTGAAGGCGGACCCGATGGCGACCGAGGTGGGGAGCCGAACCGATCAGGCATGACACCGGCACCTCGGGCCAGTCAGGCGAGGCTTGCCCTCCTGCCGCAGCACCCGGAGGACGGGCACATTTTCCTATAAAGGGGACTCTCTAAAGGAAAATGTGCCCGTCCTCGTTGCCTACCGCCCCGGCGCCCAGATGGCCGCCCTCTTTTGAACCATTACAAAAATATCATCCCCGCGCCACGATGCGGTAACCCGGCTGCTGGCATTTTATCATCACAAGCTTCTGAGCCTCAGCCACTCACAAGTCTTCCTTCGGATCCAAGCGCGAACTTCCCCCCAAGATCGCGTTCCCCTCGAAAGCCCCCCGCACCATCCCCCCGGTGTGGGGGTTTTTCGTTTCCGGGACAGCAACGGCTGTTGCCCCGTGTATCTGATCGTGTCACGATTTCTGCCATTAGGTGCGCATAGGAAAACTTAAAGCTCGATATGGTTTAGGACAGTTCCAATTATGGCGGATGCTTCAACGAATGATCGTCTTCGGGAATGGCTGATCCGGGTATTCTCCCAAACGATCAGCAAGATTTCGAACGAAGAAGACCGCCACGAAATCTCAGACTGGCTTTCCAGATCGCGCGACGTCCTGGCCAGCGACGGCACAAAACGAGAGAAGTTCACCGCGCTCTATGCCCTGACTGACACCAAGAAGTCGGTGGGAATCGTGGCTCGCAGCGTCGTGGAGACGGTCAAGAACTTCAAGAACTCGGACCTTCCTCTGTCGGTCAAGATCGCCGTCCCGGTCACGCTGTTGGCCGCGCCCTTTGTTGGTGGTCAAGGTGCTGGGGTTGCTGCTCTGGGCGGCGCTCTCGGACTGCCGGTCCTGCTGCTGGTGTTCCTCGGGTCGGCTGGGATCACTTCCATCCTGGAGAGCTTGGCCAAGCACAAGGAAGCGGCGCCGTATCTCATGGGCGTTCTGGAGATCATCGCCCGCGACGAAATCGCCCGCCGGACCAGCGCCGAATTGAAGGCAGCGATGCGCGACGAGCCGATCGATTCCCGGCGCTTCACCATGCCCGCCGCCGAGGTGAAACTCCGCCAGAAGCTGTTGAGCATGGATCCGTTCGACTTCGAACTGCACGTCGTCAGTTTCTTCAAGTCCGAGGGCGTGAAGGCATGGGCAACCAGGAAGTCGAACGACCTGGGCGTTGACGGCTTTGTCGACCACCCAGACGGCCTGATTGTGATCCAATGCAAGCGCCACAGCCCTGACAATCCGGTCGGCGGCCCGCTGGTGCAGCAGTTCAAAGGCGTGATCGAGGAGAACGGTGCCGCGCGCGGCTATCTGGTGACCACCTCGAGCTTCACCAGTGCCGCGATGGAATCGGCGGAAAAGTCCGACCGCCTGGAACTGGTCGATATGGACGGATTGGTCCGGTGGCACAGCAAACCGCCCGCTTTCCCCCCTCGATATCCGCCATGACCCGCTTCGTTGTGGCGAAGCGGGCAAGAATCGAGGTTTCGGAGACCTCGCGTGGTCTCCGAGGTGCTGCGGTAGCGGGTTGCGCTGGATATTGACTAAGAGGCTGACGGACCATGGACAGTAAATATTGTACGATTCATTACAGAAGATTGCGCAGAGACGGCGATGTTTTCCCACAAAAAACACTTGCTAAATCAATTATCGATGCGATGGAAATGTCGCATAAGAATGGAACAAAATACTCTAAAGACTGGAGATTGCGTATTGCTAGCGTACCAAGGACGCCAGACTATCGAAGATTCATTAACGACTACCACTCTAATGATGAGGTTGTATTCGGAAATGTTTGTGTATTTACGCCAGGAGAGATGCAGGCACTTATTGAGATAGAGCGCAGAGAGGGTGCCGAGGAAGCCGGGCGGGTCCCCATTGAAGCTGTAGACATCGCTGAAGACCGCGCACCTGATGGAATGGAGTATTTACGGGGAATTGCATATTGGCTGGCTGTAAACGACCACTTCTTTATGATTCAGCACACTGCGATGCAAACAAAAGGAATGGAGGAATACCTAACTTGGCTTCTTCGTGACGAGACTGAAACCATAGAACGGGATCATTTTGTTGAATTGCAGGCGGCCTTTGATATCAGTTCCGTAGGCGGAGACCTAGAAGACGTCACAAGTATAGAGATCGGAGGATTAATTCCTGAGACCGTCAGGGATACCGACGAACAAACAGTTCACCCTGCACCCACATCGGGAAAGACGGTGGAGGTGGTTGAGCGAAGCACTGTCGGCGACCTTCGGGCCATGTTCGACAAAGGGAAAAAGATCATCGAAGACCTTCTTGGGCCGATGGAGGCAAAGAAGCTGATGGACAGCATCCCGCCAGACGCTGCTTTGGATGTTACTGTCAACATCGGCTACAGGGCGAAGAAGCGGAAATTTGAAAAGGAGTTCATGCGCAATCTGGCGTCTGGATTGCGAAATATGCCCGAAGGTGAGGTGCGTATCCGGGGGAAGGACGGGGCGATCAAGGGCGATGAAGCCCGCCTCCAGACCAGCATGCCGGTCAAACGGATCCGGGATGGCAGCATGCTGCTTGACCTTGTGGATGCCCGTAACCAACTGATTAGGGTGTACCACCGTTTCGTTGAGGATGGTAAGATCACGGCCTGAACAACACGGGAACAAGCCGATGAGCAGGTGGTTGCAGGTGGCTGTGCCCCTCGGCCTCGCGGTTATATCCCCCCTGGTGATGGAGCCGCGAAATTGGGGTGACATTCGTCAGGGAACGATGATGGCGCTCTCTGTGCTGGGCGCCGCAGTGTTCGTTCGTCTCGCGCGCGGCATGCCAATCACGAACACCGACTTCTTCGAAGTTCAGGAGATAAGAGACCTTTCTTTCGCCGTAAAGATAGTCATGAGGAGGATGATAGCTCTCATCATCCTTGCTTTTATGTCTATTATCGGCCTTAATTTTATCGAACTTTTTCTAAAAGCAGCATCTTCTTTAACCGTCGGACTTGAGGCAAAGGGGGTCATTTCAGGATTAATATCGGGCGTGCTGACTTTTTTGGTCGCCTTCACTCTAGCGAGGGCGGTGAATGTTGTTCGCGGGGACTATGATTTGGTCGAGTTGCAATCCACGTTGATGATCCGAGCGGTCGAGCGGAAGCATGCGAAGGAAGTTGCTGCGCGACTTGATGAGGCTGACAAGGCTTCACCCTTTATGCCCCGCGAGGGGTACGGAAGGCAGATACAACACTAAAAATCTGGACCCGACGAACGTTGCCGGTCCGGGGCGGCCGCCCCGTTGAGTAGCAGAAGCCGATCTGGCGGGGGTTTCATTCGCCCCTGCGCACGAACGATGGCTTACGACCGTATAAAGCCCTTTGTCGCGGCGAGGCCGAGCGAAGCGAAAACAACAGATTCTCTTTCACCTGCCGCATCAATGCCGCCGCCTTCCCAACTTCGGTTGCGCCCGCAGCAGTTCGTCACGATCAGGCACCACATCTCCCTCCATCGCAGGCCGGGCGGCTGTCATTCGACGGCGTGAGGCTGAATTTCTGCGGGCGGGCCGACGACATCGCACTCGTCCAGGACCGGGCGACTCTTCGCATCGGTCAGCGCCATTTCCAGCGAACCGATAATCCCTTCCGGCCCCTCATCGCCATCGCAAACAAAATCAACCGGATTGGCCGTCATCGACGTCGGGCACCCTGCTTCGTCATAGAAGACTTCATGCAGGCCGAACCATTCGCTCGGCTGGTGATGGCGGACGATACGGTAATTCCAGGTGGTCACGGCGTTCAGTCCTGATTCTGGGGAGGCATGCTTGACGGTCGTCACCTACTCCATGCGGAACGGAATGGCGTCGAGTGAGGACGGCGGATCGATTGGGAAGGCATCCTCCTCGTACCGCTCCACCAGAATGGCCAGCGCTTCGAGTTCCGCGCCCGCTGATGTTCCCGCCTCAGCGTCCAGCAGTTCGTCGATTCTTGCCAGTGCGGCCTTGTGATCTTTGGGGGTTTTGATCGTATTGACGTTCATAGCGTTACCTTGTGAGTCCATCCCATGCGAGGCATCGGGCCGACAGGGCCTCTTCAACCGCCTGTCCCCTTGTTGGTCAGCCGCGTCACGACGGGTTCAGGGCTCCCATTCCACCTATATTCCCAATGGTCACCCTGCAAGGCGGCGGGAACCAGTCTCGGGCGGAACACGGCCAAACAGTGCCCGCCTTGCCGCCGCACGCTGTCGTAGGCGATGCCGTTCGAACCGCCGCCCCTCAAGTCCGCCGCGAACGTCTGGGAGGCCGCGTAGTCGTTTGGGTCATAAAGTTCGGGCCGGATCGCCTGCTGGCCGCGAATGTCATGGAAAGCCGCATCGACCTCGGCGACAAGCTGACGCATCTGGATCACGGCATGAAGCATCCCCGCCTTGAGCAACCGTCGCCGGTTGTGATGAGCCGTCTCGGCAATGGCGGTCTCAAGGTCGAGGGCGCAATACCATGCCCCCAAATCTGGACCGGTGAACCGGCCACCCTCGGGACTGGGGTAGCAGAACGCGGCCATGATGGAAGTGGCACCCTGCACCCCCGTTACCCATTCCGATTGAGGCAGCATCTCCAATTTCCCGACCTCGGCCCCAAGGCGGTCGGAGGTCCAGCCTTCCAACTCGAACAAGGCCACCAAATCGTCCCCGCTCGCCACCGAATCGAAGATGCCTACAGGTGGATAGCGGGTTGAGACCAGCCGGTGCGTGATCCCCGCCACGCGGGCAACCGGCGGCGTCAATTCCAAACGCCCCGCCATGCATCGAGATAGCGGCGGACCCGGTACAGGTCGTCGATGCTGCCGACCAGCATGCGATCCAGCGGCGATTTCCCGCCAAACACCTTTTCATCGTTGGGCTGACGCAGCCACGTCTGGCCGTTCTCGTCCTCGGCAAACAGCAAGGTCAACGCCTTATGGATGCCCAGCACCAGCGAGATGCGTTCAAGCTGATCGTAGGACAGCGGACCATGCTTTCCGGCTTTCCAGTTATGGAAGGTCGACTCGGGCACGGAGCCGAGAAGGATGCGCTGGCTTTTGGCCGCCAGCTTCCATCCATCGGTGATGGCAAAGAACGCCCGCAGCCCAGGACCGGACAGCCGCCGCCGGACAGCGGGGTCGAGCCTGTCGGCAAGGGTCGTCACCCTGGGGGGCGTCGGGACGTGGTTTCCCGCTTGTGGCATGATCTTCCCTCCCGGAAAGCTCCAAATCTGGAGTAATCATGGGACACCGCGTTTCGAGATGCAACGATGGTGAACGAGGGGATGTGTCGTGACACGGCGATTTCGTGCCGATCTCGCCCCGAAAGGGGGACTTCACCGAGGGCGGATCGATCCCAGCTACACCGCCGCCATCGCTCCATCGGGAAACAGGCGGGCGAACACCACCTGACGCGGCACCCTGGCCCGCACGGATATCGACCGGGACGAGCCCTGAGCGATCACCCGCAATCATCCCCCGTCACGCCAAAATTAGGGACAGGCTAGGGACAAGTCTAGGGAAATTGACAAAAAACTGGCTAGAGCTTGTCCAGATTTTCCGCTAACTGATTGGAATAATTGGCGTCCCGGAAGGGATTCGAACCCCTGACCTACGGTTTAGGAAACCGCGCATCTTAACCTAAGCAATTGATTTAATTGATTTATTAATCAAGAACAAACGGAGAATTTGGGCAGTCTGGGAGGAATTTCCCCAAACGGAACCCCAAACAGATATTCCCCCCTTGCGCCCGCCTGAATTAGTGTGTATAAATCAAGTCATAGAGAGCGATGACGCCTCAAGCCGCACCTCGGGAAATCAGGGGTAGAGAAACGAAAATGACCACCATCATCCTCCCCCACAATCATTTCGATGCCGACCACCTCGCCACCGTGACCGAGGAAATGCAGACCCTCGGCGCTCCGGCCATCAAGGCCGTGTGGATGGGATGCCACGGCGCTTGGGTCGCCCTCGAAGGTGCCCACCGGCTCCGCGCCGCCGCCGCCCTGGGCCTGACCCCGGAAATCGAAGAGATCGAGTGGAGCGACACCGTTACCACTGACGACGTGGTCCCCGGCTCTTACGACGACACCTGGACGATCGAGCAGATTTGCGACGATGCCCACACCCGCGCCGCCCTGAAATTCTAACCCCATCGGCCCGGCGGAAACGCCGGGCCTCTCCGGAGGAATCTGCTATGACCCACGACAATCGAGGCCGTATCACCGTCGATCCTGACGGCGACTGGCGCACCTATTGCCCGGTCCCGCCGCGTGGATACACGATGCTCGGGACCATCACCCGGGCCAGCGGAGAGACGGGCGCCCTGGCTCAGACCCAGGTCGGCGTCTATGTCCAGATCACCGGGGGAGCCGTGCGGACGCTCGATCAGCGCAAGGTCGCGGTCGCGCTGGGTGTCTCCACCCACGGCGGCGGACGCCCCGGCGCGGGACGCCCCACCGCCGACGGAGCGACCGGGATGCAGCGTAAAAACGTCAGCCTCGATCAAGCGACGATCGACGACGCCCGCGCCCTGGGCGAGGGGGATTTGTCGCTCGGCCTGCGCCGCGCCGTAGCGATCGCGGGGGAGAATCGTGGCTAGGGTCGCCACCATCATCGGCGAGACTGCGGACGTCTGGGGCGATATCTGGGACGTCCGCGAGCATCGCCCGACCGATCATGGATTTGATTTGTCGCTGGGCTGGCCGCAAGGTATGCCGCGCGGCCGAGGCGGAGCAGGCAGTCCACGCGCCATCGTGACCCCCGACGTCGCGGCCTATCTGGAGAGCCTGCGCCACACGCCCGCGCAAATCCGCCTCCCATGCGGGCGTGGAGCGATCATGCGCATGCGCCGTTTGCTGGGACACGATTGGCGTGCCGATCAGTGGCTATGGTGGTCTGATCGTATTGAGGACCTCGCCACCATGACGACGGACGAATTTGCCCGCGAGCATAGCGTGTCTGTCGGCGCGATCAGCACCAATCGTCAGGCTTTGCTGGGCCGTCGCTGCCGCGAGGCCGGGTGGTGGCGGGACGAGTCTGTGACGGCTATCCTAATGTCAGATGCACCAATCTCGTCCATCGCCGATGATCTCGGGATCGCCGCCGGATCGGTCCGCAGGCTGCGGCATGTTGCCAGGACCCGCATGACAGAGGACCGATGCGGCAATCTGTCATCATCGGAGATCAAGCATCTATTAGATGAGGGGCTTACGCTCAGACAGATCGCTCAGCGAGCGGGGAGGTCCTTTGGGACTGTCGGGTGGTTTATCCGCGCGAGGAATTTGCGCCGAGATTTAATCTCCCCTGAACACGCGCCATCAGGTCCGAGCGGTCGTATGGTTGGGACAATCACAATTGAGCAAGCGCGCGATATGCGGGCTAATGGGGCGACATACAAAGAAATTGGCGATGTTGCAGGCGTCAGTTGGCAATCTTGTTATACGTCATTGCGTGGGAGTGACTCTTCGGTCCGCAAGGTCGTTCGCAACGCCCGAGCAATATTACAGAGCGATGATGTTAAGGCCATGGTTGAGCGGGGAGACAGCTTTGTCGATATTTCCCACGCAACCGGAATAAGCCTAGGCACAATTTATAGACACATAGCGGCATATAAGCCACAACACCGCCGTCCACCTCAACCAAGCTCGCCGCGCAAAAGAATAGACGCAGTTAAATGCGGAGACCTAACCTGGGATGAGGTTGTTGCCATCCTGAATCAAGGTGGGTCAGTATCGACGATATCCAAGGAGACGGGAGTTAGTATCTCAGCGCTGAGAAATGCGCTCTACAAGCGCGGACTCAAGCAACGCCGCGTCAAGAATCAAAAAAAGCCGCCGACCCCGTAAGGGATCGGCGGCAGACACATCAGATAGACATGCGATCGATCAGATCGCTCCGACGCTGGCGGAGACCGTCGCCAGCTCGGCCAGGGCGGCGGCAATTGCCTCGGGCGGGGGATCGTAGCCGCCATTGACGGCCACCACAGCGCCGATCACCGCAGGCAGGGATTGCAGCGCCCCGCCGCCCGCCGCGATCAGCGCCACCTCGGGCTCGACATCCGACCCGTGGGCCGCGTCGAGCAGAGGGACGATCCGGCCGATCAGATCGGACACCGCCGCGATCGCGGCCGACTTGGCCTGATCGCCGACACCGCCCCCGGCGGTCAGCACCTCGATCTGCGACCGGACACCGCTGGCCAGCGCCAGGGCGCCAGCGCGGATATCGGCCCGCACCGCCTCCGACAGGCCGGGCGTCGCCGCCGTCTTGACCGCGACCTGCTCGACCGCGATCGCCGTCTTGATCTCGACATAGGCGGTCTGCGACGCGCTCCACTCGGTGCCGCCGGTCTGTCCGGTCCCGGCGCAGGCCGTGAGGCCCAGGGACGCCAGCAGGGCCACACCCAGCACCAGGGAGGCATGACCGCCCTGTCCGTCCTTGCTAGCGGCATTGCGGGCATGGCCGACATTAAGGGCCAGCCACGACAGCAGGCGGCGCGGCCAAATCCACCACGATCCGGTGGCGGGCTGGGGAATCGCGGCATCGAGCGCCGAGGCCGCCGCGACGGCGACCGGCACGGCCAGCGCCGCGACCGGGGGAGATACCCCTAGGGCGGCCAAAAGCGTCATCAAATCAATATCCATAGGGCTCATCCTCGCTCGGGACACAAAAAAGCCGCCTCGGACGATCCGGGCGGCAACTCATTGAAATTCCTTGTGACAATTTTTTCGGCAGATAGCGTGCGCTACCCCCGGCGGATCATGTCGGCCAGCCTGGCGGCACGGTCGCCGACTTGGCCCGCCCATTTGCTGTTGAGCGCCTCCGCCGCCGCGCCGGGATAGTCCCCGATCGACAGGGCGTAGAGCATCCGCTTAAAGCCCAGCAGCCGGGGCAGGCCGAGGTTAAAGCTCATATTAATCAACGCCCGTTGCCGGGCGTCGGACAGACCGCGCCAGTCCCAGGGCAAGGCGCGGTCGAGACCAGCGGCGGCAATCGCGATATCCTGATCGAGCCAACGCTCCGCCTGCTCCTGTGTGCAGGTATCGCCGCCCTGGACGCCATCGGTATGGCCGTAGCCGAGCGTCAACTTGCCCGCCGAGCAGAGATAGGCGACGAGGCGCAGCGCCTCGTCCCGCCGCAACTCGCACCGCAACTTAGGCATGTCATATCGGGGCATAATGATCTGTCTCCGGATGGGTCGTGGCGTGGCGGACATAGGCCGCCAGCACCTCGATCAGAGTGAGAGCGGCGGCAACTCCGATCGGGCGGCCGTCGCTATGGATGCGGCACCCGTCCTCGGGGTGCCATGTGGCGTAGGTATCGATCCGGGGCGGCGGGATATCGGCAGACATCACCCCGCCCCCGTCTCTCCGCCCGGCGTGGGCGGGATCGCGGCGGTGCGAGAGCGCCAGACACGGACCACGACGATCTCCAGTCCCCTCGGCCCCAGCCAGCCCAGCACCACCCCCACTCCGGCCGCCTGTCCGGGCGACAAGGCGAGGTAATCGACCAGAGCCCAGGTGAGGAGCGCCATCGCCCCGATCGTCGGAGCCTCTAAAAACATTTCGCGCGACCACAGCCGCCGATGGCCGCGCCGGACCTGATCGGCGTGCCACGCCAGACGCCCCGCAAGGACGCTGGCAACGATTAGGCCGAGCGCGGCCCCAGCGGCGCGCAGCCAATCGGGGATGATAGACAAGGGCATGATGGGGAGAGCCTTTCGAGCGGGCATAAAAAAACCCGCCGGAGGCGGGGGCAGAGAGAGGCGGATGCGGACGCGATCACGACGCCTCGGGCGGGGCATCGCCGCCCGGCTTCGCAAAATAGGGGTGGGCCTTGATCTGGGCGAACTCGGCTTTCATCGCCTCGATCGTCGCGCTGTTCCCGTTGGCGGCATCGAGATGCGCCTCCATCTGGCGACGAACAGGCCAGCGGATGTCGTAGGCCATCCGCCGCTTGGTCACATACGCGACGTCAGCCGGGTCCAGGCTCTGCGAGCCCAGTTCGGCCGTGATGGTGGCGATCAGGGGATCGATCCAGGAGGTCATCGGGCTTACTCCGCGTAAAGGGCCGGGGCGGCAACACGCTGGACTTTGCCATTTCGCGCAGCGATCCGCCCAGTCAGCGACACCCCGACCGGCTGACCGGACAAATTGGCGCGGGCACGAATCAGGGTATAAGTGCCGTCATATGCGGCCAAAGCGGCAATCGTCGCGGGCGCAAAAGAGGCCCCGCCGTCACGGCTGATCTCAGCGGTCAGATCGGTCCCAAGCGTGGACGCACCGCTGTCGTCGCGGTAGAGGGCATACATGTCAGCGTATGCCGGACTAGACGACAAAGCCACGGGGCTTGGCGGCATCAAAATCATGTCTGCCCCACCCCCCGGTACAGTCCAGGCGATACCGGTAATCTGGGCGGAGGTACTGCCACCCACACATAATTGTAGCGGCGCGGCGCTGGTCTGACTCCAGGTATAGGCGATTACCCCGTCTTTGCGGAGGGTCAAAGTTGCCCCTGATCGACCGATTGTCCATACAGTCGTCGCCGATCCACTCAAGGTTGTAATACCGACGGTCGATCCATAACTGACCTTAGGAGACGTAACAACATCTCCGCCAATCCACCATGCGCTCGGCATGGCCATCATCCCGCCCGCATCTCCAGCGGCCGAGAAATTGCTAACAAGACTTGATGGGTAAACCCCGAAATATATATCCCAGACGGGGCCGTAATTGCTGCAACCAGCAAGACTAAAGCTTACACTAAAGTCACCATCAAAAGAATTTATGCTATGAAGGTTCGCATTTGTATCATTTGATGTGATATTTGATCCACTATATGTAATAGCAGATGATCCGGCCCATTTCCCAGATGACGACAATGTTGTGATATTTGCAACATTGCTGTAATAGCTTAAACCACCCTGGACGTTAAGATACGTCGCATTAGAGCTAGAGGCCCCCCACTCGTCCGACAACAACTCCCACTGCTTACCCTGGACTAGAGCGCCAGACGTCACGGCGCTATTGAGCATCGATCGCATATTTGCGAGCGCGATCTGATCGAGCAGCCGCGAGCCGATCCGACCAGCAAAAAGCTGGGACAGGCTGATCCGATAATGCCCACCACCAGACGCGATCGCGATCTCGTCGCTGTCACCGCCCGCGCCCAGCGACGGCAGGCCGGGGATATTGATAAACCGCCCGGCGGCAAAAGCCGATGCGAGCCGGGCGTAAGCCCCCCCATCGTCGGGGAGGCCCATCCGGTCGATCAAATGGGAGACCTCGCCGTTTGCTCGTGCCCCCATCTTGGCGATCGCCTTAGCGAGCTGGCCGAGGTCCGCATCGTCAAGCGACGGGTCCATGCCGGCCGCCGTCAAAACACCAAGCATCTCCGCGTTGATGACGTTAAAAAAAGACGCATCCACGCCAGACCCGCCCATCGGATCACCATTATGGTAGGGCGTCCCCGGCGCGGTCCCAAACGGTTGGACTGCACGCATCGCTTACTCCTCATAGACAAAAATGACATCGACGTGGCTATGCGCCCGACGGCGGATCATGCATTCCAGGTCCTGGGCGGCCTGGATTTTAAGCAGCGGATCGACCCCCACTTGCGATACCCCACAGCGGAATCGGGTTTTACGCGGGCCATGGACGACGACGCGGAGCGCGAAGGCGGCGGCACGGGGGTTAAGCTCATCGCCCCCGCAGCGGGACACCCCGCACCGGAAGGGCACCCCCGCCGTCACCGTCGCCGAATATCCGAGACTGGCCGCCAGCCCCTCGAAATCCGAGACACGATGCCCGATCGAGCAGCCGAGCCACTTGGCCCCCACCGCCGCCTGCCGCTCGGGAATCGTCGTGGCCCGACCTGCCGTGCAGATATCGGGGAGGCCCGCCTCGGCCTCCCGTGTCGCCAGAGTCTCCCGCGCCCGCCAGGGCAACGCCTCCGCCATCAGGGCATCAAACCGGGCATGGAGCTTGGCCCACAAGCTCGCCTTGGACCGCAGCAGCTTGCGGCCCCGCCCATCGGCGGCGCGGAAGCCGTCCCAGGCCGGACCCTCTGGCAGCAGCTCGACAAGCTGTTGCTCATAGGCATCGGTCAGGGCGTCCAGCGTCGGATCAGACATAGGACACCGCCCCCCGCACCGCGATCTCATCGATCAGGCAAGCGATCGTGTAATTGGGGTCGAGCGCATCAAACGAATCGGCCCCGGCCGCCGTCGTCACCGCCTCCGGCCCCCAGCTCCAGCGCCACGGTTTGCCGGGGGTCGCGCGGCGGACATGGACATCGCGCAACTCCGCCTCGATCTCGCGCCGAATCTCCGGGGTATCCGGGGTCAAGCCGTGGATCACATAGGGGACCGCCTTGGGGATCGGAGCCTTGGCGTAAATCACAGCCGGATCGGGGGCCTGGGCGAGCAAATGGCGGTAGACCGCCAGCACGTCGCCCGAATAATCCGGGGCGCCCGCGCCGACCGGGATGCCATCGGGATAGGTGCTGTCCATCATAAACAGCACCAGCACCTCGCCCGAGCCACGTGCCCCGCGCCGGACCCAGGCACGGGTTACGCCCGGCACCTCCAACGCCCACGAGATATAATCATCGTCATTGCCGCCCTGGGGCGGAGAGCGCAATCGCGACACGATCCGCGCCTTGTACTCATCCTCGGTCTCGGCAGGGGTCCCTCCGGTCAGGCCGGGGGCCAGGACCAGCCCGGAGGAATCGAGCCCCAGGATCGGCGTGGTCAGGGTCACGGCAGACCCGGCGGGAGCATTGCCCCCAGTCCCAGAGACGACGCACGACACGGGCAGATCGACGATACCGCCCGCGACCGTCGCCCCGGTCACCACGCGCAGCTCGATACCACTGTCGAGAGTCATGATTTGATCGGCCTGGACGTCGCGACCGTCAGCCCCAGTAAATCGGACCTTGCCGGTCGCCGTCCCCGCCCCCTTGGGATCGCCGATCAAGAATCGGCCCCAATCCAACAGACGCTGCCCCTTGGCGCGGAGCGGTAAAAAAGACGCCGCCTCGGTCTCGATATGGGCACTCAAGGAATGCGCCATCTCGGCATCAAGCTCGGCCAAACGGGCATTGACGCTATCGTCCGCGAACTCGCCGTATTGCTTGACATAGGCGGCGCGGCGGTCGGACAGCCACTCCTCAAAGGTCGGGCGGCTGAATCCGGACTCGGTGGTAATCGGCATCGCGCGGTCTCCTGCGGGATCAAATCAGAGAGTCAAAATCGACCGACATTTCCCGGCCATCCGGCAGGATCAAATCCGCCACCGCGGCGATTGTGGTGATGCCCCGGCGCCAGACCCGGACCTGATAGGAGGCGATCCAGTCGGGGACCAGCGTGGCCAACGCCTGATCCAAATAGGATTGGGCATCAGCCAGAGTCCGCGGAGTAATAATGCGGCCGGTGAGCAACCAGCAGAGCGAGCCCTTACGGCCCCTGGGGTCGTATGGATCGGCCCAGTGCCCCTTGCGGTCGCCGTCAAAGCCCGGCAGAGGGTCGCCCTCCCGAGCCCGGCCCCAGGACAACACCGCCGCAATCACGGCGGTATGCACCACGCCATCATCCAGCGCGGGCTGGTCATCATCATCGTGGACCAGATCGTATCGGCGGGCGTCATCATCCCAGCGGACCTTGAGATCAGCCATCTTTTGGCACCTCCGGCGGATGGATCGGCTTTGCCGTCCCGGTCGATCCTGTGACGTAATCGGTGCGGGTGTCGGGGGTCCACACGACGCCATTGCCGCCGCAATCCATCGCCAGACGCGATTTGGCGTGGATTTCGACCTGACCGCCCTCAAGCCGGGCGATGTTATCGGCCTTGACGATTGCGTCCTTACAGGTGATCGCGATCACCCCCCCGCGTTTGAGGTGGATACGGCAGCCGCCGTCCGGATCGTCGGCGTTATAGAGGCAGGACTCGCCGGGCTGGAGATCATCCGGCTGATAGCGCGGATCGTGCGGCGGCAGGGCATAGCGGAGGTTAGGCTCGACCGCTAATAGCACCGTCTCGGCATCCTCACCAGGGACGATCCGGACGGCAAGCCCAAAGGGGGTCAGGATACGGATACCCCCCTTGCCCTCCCCGGCCCGGCCCGAGAGCTGACCGCGATGACAGCCGCCGACGATCGCGTCCCGCACCACCGCCGCCGCGATCAGCATGTTGCCGACGCGCCGGGTCAGTCGTGATAAATCCATGGATTTTATCCTCGATAACCGGATTTAGTTGCTTTGGCGACGCTGGCCCATTTGCCGCTTTCTTCTCCGCCGCCCTTTTGGGGGATCACCGGCTGCGGCTCCCACGCCTCGGGCGGCTCCAGCGTCACCACGGCGCGGCGACCGCGCTCGTTAATCGCCAGCGACACCGAGGTAATCAGCAGATCGCGATACAGACCGGCATTGTCATCCTGGACCGGGGCGATCAGCCCGATATCCCATAGCGACCCGCCCTTGGTTTGCCGCCAGCCCCGGACCCCGTGGACCAGCCGCGAGCCCTTGCCCGCCCGTCTCGCGCACTCCCATTGTGCCAGACGGCGGCAATCCGCCGCCGATGCCTCGCCCGGCGGGTTAATGATCTTGGGCCGATACCGCCGCACCCCGTCATCGCGGGCTTTACCGCTGGCGCCGACGCGGCGCGCCGCCGATCCGCCCTCATCCTCTCCGGCAATGCTGGCCCATTTTTCCCCTGTCCCCTCGGACTGCCCCTTGGCGACATAGAGCGAGAATCGCTTACTGCCGTCCTCCTCGCCGTCCGACTCCAGCACGTTATTGCGGGGATCGGGAGCACCGTCAGGGCCATCCAGATGGACCAGGGACGCCGCCGCCCGGACCAGACCGGGTCGGGTGGCGATCAGGACTCCGGCGGCGGTATCGTGGACGATCAGGCCGGCCGAATGGGCCAGACGCTCGACCGCCTCGAACACCTTCTCGCCCTGCTCCAGCTCGAAATTGGGGACGATCCGATCAAATTCAGCGGGCACCCGGATCGGGACAGCAAAGGGCGTGGTGACCAGATCGGTCAAAATCCGCGACAGCTTGGCCCGGGTCCATTGCCCCGGCGAATTGAGCGCCGAGCAATCGACCAGATCGCCGGTCACGCTGCGGATTTGGACATTGACGCCATGTTCCTCGGCCGAGCGGGTGCGGTTGATTTTTTCGATCCAGCCCACCAAAACCGGCGTTGAGACCGAGCCCATCCCGATCAGCACCTGGACACCATCCCCGATCCGGATCGGGAAACGTTCGATCCCACGCTCGCGCAGTCGTCCCCGCCCGACCGCGACCGAGGCTGTCGAGGCGCAGGCATCCAGCTCGCGGGTGATTTGCGCCGCCTGCCAAAAGGACAGATCCGCGCCTTTCATTTCGCCCGAAATCATCACGATCCGGACGATTTCGGACTCGTCCACATCGGTCGGATAGACCGGGGCCGGATAGGCTGGATACTCATCCATCGAGATACTCCAAAGGCCGCCCGGCGGGGACAAAGGCCGGGTTTGAAATACCGTTGCGCTTGACCAGATCATCGGCCTTGCGCCCATCGCCCAGCAGGCGGTGAGCAATCACCCGCGCGGGCAGAACGACATCAAAGGTCGCTGTCCGCACCCGCGCCGAGGGCGCCCGAGCGGCGACATCGCGGATCACCGCCTCGCGCAAGGCCCGCGCCGCGCCGTAAACATCGTCATCGCCGACCCGCCCGGCCTCGATCATCACCACATCGATCCGGGCCACCGTGGCGTCACGCTGCGACTGCGCCTGGTCGTGGCTGTCCCAACTGGTCGCGGCCAGGGCGCGGGCTTCCTCGGCCACCGCCATCCGCCGGACCACCGCGATCATCGCCGACTGGTTCTGGGCCTGCGCCGCCCGACTGGCGGTGACGGGCTGGATTACCGGGGCGTCCGACCCAAAGGACGACAGCCCCGCGAACGCCGTTCGCGCCGCCCCGGCATCGCCAAGACCGGCCCGGCGATGATAGGAGCCCCCAGAAAAGGCCCGGAACAGCCGAGACAGGCCATCCCCGATCAGGCCGGAGGTCAGGCTCCCCGGCAGGGAGCCGGTAAAGCGCTGCCACTCGCTGCCCGCGTCGACGACACCGATCGCCGATGATGTGTCCAATTGCGTCAGGCTGGTGCCGCTCAAGGTCGAGGCCGCGCCGATGGCAAAGCCCTTGGCCGCATCCAGCACATATTGAGGACGCCCCTTGACCGAGAGAGTTTTAAGCAGCGAGTTGGCCGATACCTCGGACATTTCGTCCGCCGCCGTCTCCACCCCCGTTGCGGTATCCTCGCGCGACAGCGGATAGCGGGTGTCGCCGGACTCCTCAAAAACCGCCGAAAAAACCGAGACGAATTGCCGGTCCTGATCGTCCGATAGATCGTAGGACCGGCAAATGACCTGCCAGTCCTTATGCCAAGGATCGCGATAGGTCCCTGGCCCGGGGACATCTTCGAATGCCTCTAACAAGGCCGCGACGCGACGGGCGCAATCGGCTGCACACGCCTCGTCCGAATCACCCTGGCCGATAATCAGTCCCTCGACCCGGAATACCCGGACCTTGCGGCCCAAATCCTCGCCGTCCGGCTCGTCGCGCTGCGGGGCCTCGTGACAGGGGCCGCGCCGTCCGCCGCCCCGGTTCCGTTTAAGGACGTGGAAGGGCACCCCGCGAAACGATGCCTCTGCCTCCTCGACTTCCAGGCGCTTATCCATCCGTCACCCCATAAAAAAAGGCACCCGCCGGGGGTGCCTTGATGAAAGAAACGGCCCGGTCAGACCGGGGGACCGGGCGGGGGCTTATCGAATAGATCGCTGGCCAGTGCCCTAGCCTCGTCGCCATCATGCCGCCCCGGCTGCATCGCCAGCGCGATCCCGACCGAGGCGAGCAGGAAGAGAGCCAGCAAGCCCAGCCCGAGCGACCAATATCCAGGGACAAAAAGCAAGATCAGACCGGCCAGGAAAAGGGAGCCGTAGACAAGCTCCATCAGCCCGACCATCACCGTCCGCGCCGGGACGGGAGGGGCTGCCGCCCCGCTAAGGGCACGGGGCGACCGCGCCCGCTTGCCCAGAGCAACACTGTATGACAAGCCCGTCCCCGGAAGCCCGACCGTGGCCCGAGGCCCGCGCCGACCGAAATTGACGGTCGCCCCCGGCTTGCCGACCGAGAGGCTAGCCCCCGTTTTACCCAGATTGATTTTCAGACCCGGAGCGATCTTGATCGTCTTACGAACACGAAAAAAGCCCATCGCCACCCTCCCAAAACGGGTATCGACGATGCTGCCCTCGCCCGCGCCTACGGTCAATCACCTTTCCAGCGCCGACAGGACACCCTGCCCCAGCCCATCCCCCTTGCCGCCGCCGCTGTACCAGTCGCGGCCGGTCCCATCAAATTCGGCGAGGTGAGAGACATAGGCCGATTTGATCGGGCCGCCCTTTGCCGACTTTAACGCCTCGTCCAGCGCTTTGATAAATTCACGCCGCAGCACCTTGTCCGCGACACCCTGCGTCGTCACCCCGAACGACCAGCGCGGCGGGATTTTGACCGACGCCTGTAGGGTATAGAGCAGGACAATCGGCAGGCGCTTGTGGTCGCGCCGGATAAACAGCCCCTGCTTGCCGTTTTTCATTTTAATGATAAACGGGAGGGGCTTGGCGTACTCACCCCCCGGTTTGCGATAGCGCCGCGTCGCCCGCCCATCGGCCTTGCCCACCGCCTTCATCAGTGCCTTGGGCCGCATCCCCTTTTTGATCTGCCCCTCGAAGCTGCCGCCCTCCCTGACCTCTAGCGAGGGGATAAACATCGTCGGGCTTTTGGCCGGGCTGCGGTCGCCGCCCGCCTCCTGATCCTCCATAAACCAGTCTTTGGTGTAAACCATCGCGACCGGGCGTGATTTGGTCGCGAACGCCGTTCGCAGCCCTTTGGCCACCCAATCACGCCGCAAGGTAAAGCGCGAGGGCAAATCCGCCTTTACCCGCTCCTGCCCCTCCGCCGCCGTGCGGTTGAGAGCCAGGACCCAGGCAAAGGGGACCTGCGTCGCCTCTAACTCGGTCAGTTTTGAGGCGATCTCCTCAAGATTGGAGGTCGAGTGGATCTGTAGCATCGCTCACCCCGTTCCGGCGGTCCCCTTTCCGGTGGCCAGATCGGTCCGCACCGTCAGCCCCGCCCCCTGTTGTTTAACTCCCTCGACCTTGGCCGGGGCCTCGGACAGGATACGGACGGTGAGGTCCGCCTTTGACTGCAACATCACCGGGGGCGGGATTGCGACGTCCCCCCGCGCCGGGGGTGCCGCCTGATCGACCGAGCGCGGCCCCGTCGCCGGGGCATCAGCAATCGCAGCGGGAGCAGACCCGCCCGGCGCGGACGGAACCGCAGGTTTGGGGACTTCACCGCCAGGGGAAAAGCCGAGTTGCTTGCCGATCCAGCCGATCGCGCCCTTACCCAGCGACGTTACTTTATCAACGATCCCGTCGATCATTTTTCGGAAAGGCTCCCAGGTGTTGTAGAGGGTGACGCCCAGTCCGACCAATGTCGCGATCGCCAGGATGATGGCCCCGACCGGATTGGCCGCCATCGCGATATTGAGCGCCTGGACCACCCCGATTCCGGAGCGAAGCGCCAGCACGAAAGACGAGATCATCGCGACGATACCACCGCCAAAAGCCAAGGCGAATTTGACCGCGACCACACCCAGGGCGATACCCAATTGGCTGATCGCCGCAATCAGATGGATCGTCGACATGATCGGCCCGGAGACCATCATCAGGGCGGCACCGGCCAGCACCGTTGTCCACCCCCCGATTGCCTCGACACAGCTTTGGACGGTATTGGCAAAAGCCAAAACACGGTCGGACGCATAGTCAAAATTGATCGATTTGACGCCGCCAGTCACCCGGGCGACGAGATCGCCGATAGCCTTGGTCAACTTGGGACGCGCCGCCACCAGCCAAGATGAGGCATTATCGACCAGGGGCTGGAATTGCGGATAAAGCTTATTGCCCAGCGCGGTTCCGAGACCGCTGGCCGCCCCCTCCAATTTATTGAGCGACATCGCAAAGGCGTGGGCCGCCGCCAGACTCTGGTCCGAGGTGATGCCGAACGATCTGACCTCGCCCCGCAGAGCCTCGATTTTGGCGCTCCCCTGCGACAGCAGAGGAACCAGGGTCATCCCCGCCTCTTTACCCAGCAGAGCCGAGGCGACCGCTGCCCGCTGGGCCGCGTCGGGGATCATTGCCATCTTGTCGGCCAGCTCCATCATCACGACGTCGGTCGCCTTGACGTGGCCGGAGGCGTCGCGGAGCTTGATCCCGAGTGCGGCAAAAACCTCCTTACCCTTGCCGGTTCCATTGACCGCCTGACCGATTGACCGGGTCAGGAAAGACATCGAGCCAGTCAGCGTATCGGCGTCGACGCCGGTCTGTTTGGCAACGTAGCGCCATTCCTTGATCGACTGCCCCGAGATGCCAAGGCGCTGGGACAATTGATAGAGCGCGTCGCCGTTGCGGGCGGCGCTAACCGTTAGCTTCCAGAGACCGGCCGCCGTTGTGGCGGCCCCCAATCCGGTCATCGCAAAGGCGGATTTGAGCCCGCCCGCAATTGTGCCGGTGATCCCCGCAGCCGCCGAGCGCACCCCGGACAGGCCGTCGATCACCCGGTTGATCCCCAGATCGCGCCCCATCGCGGCGACCTGCCCCCGCATTGCCGCCAAACGCCCAACTACCGACCGGATCGTGCCGGTCGCATAGTCGGCGGCGCGGATTGCCAGGACGACCGCATATTCTTTTCCCGTCGCCATGGCCTATCCCCGCTACGACGCCCCATCCCCGTGGATGAGATCGTTTAATTTTCGGTTGTAGGAATCGGTCGCCTCGACCGCGCGGACGAAATCGATCAAATCCATTGACTTGATTTCGTCCGGCCGCCAGTGGTGCTCGCACATCAAGGCGTCGATTAGGTCTCGCCAGTTTCCAAGGCCGCGGCCTTGGGCGGCCTCGGAAAAAAAAGCCCCATCGTCAGGGAGGCACGGGTGAAATCGATCAGATCGAGATTTTCCAGGTGGCGCGGCATGATCTTGACCCCGTCCAGGACCGGGACCAGCATCGAAGAGATCATCTCCCGCACGATCGCCATTTGCGCGCCCTTACCGGTGGCAATATCAAGGATAGCCGCCTTGGGACGCCGGAATTCGAGCGTGTCGAACTCCATCGGTTCGGCCTTTTTCCCGCCCGCGCCGATCATGATTTCCAGGGGGTATTCGAGCCGCAGCAGTCGATTGCCGCCCGCAAGCTCGTCCATCCACCCGTCGAGTTGGGCGCGGACCTCATCCTCGTCCAGCTCATCATTGGGGAGCGGAATCATCAAAAGACCTCCGTGCAAGCGGGTCCGACGAATTTGCACTTGATCGAATTTTTGGCCCCATCAACCTCGCGCGCGCCATCCAGCCAGCCCTTGGTCAAGGTGACGGTGCGATCCTCGCAGCGGAGGATCACCGTCTCGCCCTTGATCTGGACCGCATCGGACGCCTGCCCCTCATCGAGGCGGATCGTCACCTCGATAAAGGGGATCACCCCCTCCCCCTCGACACCGAGAAAGCCCTTGCCGCCCTTGATCCCCTTATAGGCGCGGGTCTGGGTGTTGTAGGTCGCCGATTCTTCGCACGCAAAAGAGGTTCCGCCCAAATCGACGCCCAAGACGCCTGCAACAGTAGTCATGTCGTCATCCTCCCCTACGCGGCATCGACCAGATCAGACGGCCATTGCAGGCTGAACTTGATCTGGGCCGCGAAAGTAATCAGCGGATTGGCAATATCCGGCGTGTAGATCATGTTGATCCGCGTCGGATTATTGGGATCGCGCCCGACCTGGAACAACTTGCGGAAGGCCGCTTCGTTTTCGACCAGACCCGCCGTTTTCAGGACCGAGTAATGGGCGAAAATCGTTGCCTTGATCTTTTTCGGGCAAGTGCACGGGATCGCCGTGTCAACGACTTCCGCCGTCTCGTCATCGACCAGGATGCAACGGGTTGCGATAAAGCGATCATAGACCAACCGCTTGATCGTATTGACGATCAGGCCGACCGTCGCCGGAGTGGTGATGTCGAGCCAGGTATCGTCGCGGTCGCCCGAGGCGTTGCGCTGGTAGAGCGTGATCATCCGGTCGATCACCATCGTCTGGGCCGGACCCTCTTTGACGGTGGCGATGCCCGACCACAGCAAATCCTTGCGGTCGCGCGCGCTGAAAATGTCCTGCTTTTCCGGCGCGCGCTCTCCGGTCAGCATCAATTCGTGTAGCGGCCGGGCCGGGTGATTGGCGAGCGACCGGGCCGCCTTGGCCGCCAAACGCGCCGCCGTCTCGTAGATCGGGCCGACCGTCCCGAAGACGCCCGAGCAGGTGATAAAGCGGTCATTGCGCGCCGAGCCGAAAGTCTTGAGCTGCGACAGGGTGCCGCGCCGCGCCGTGATGCCGATCCGGCCCCACAACTCGCGCTCGGGCGACCACATCGCCTCAAGCTCGGGCGACCACGCCGACAGAGTCGCGGTGTCCGACCATCCGCCCAGGACGTAATAATAATAGTCGCGGTTCTGGACCGCCGCGATCGCGGCAGTCTGGTCGGGGTTGGCCGACCCGCCGGTCAAAAATCCCAGGCCGGTGACGGCGATCCCGGCAGGCGTCGATTCGCCGCCGAGATCCCCCAACAGATTGATCGACAACTTAGTCTCGTTGCCGATCTCGCCCTTGTGGCGGCAGGTAATCTTGACCTCGCCCGCCGTCGCGCTGGTCTGGGCCGCGACGATCAGATTGGTCTCGGCATTGATCGCGGCGGCAAGAGCGGTCGCCAGGGTCGCGGCGGTATCGCCGATCCCGACGCCGATCTGGACGCGATCAAGGCCGACATACAGATTGATCTGACCGGCGGCGGTCGCCGTCCCGGCGATTAAAATCGATTTGGTCGCAGCGACACCGGCCGGATTGTCAGACAGACCGATCACATCAATCGGCGTGGTGCTGTTGCCCCGGCGAAACGCCATCACCATCCGGTGGGAATGGGAGCCGCGCCCGAACAACGCGGCAGCGGCGGATCCGTCGCCCTCGACCCGCATCGGGACACCGGCCACCGCCGTCCCCGCCAGCATTTGCGCGACGATCACTGCGCTCTGGGTATCGGACTGATAGCCCGGAACGCCTTTGACCTCGATTTTTACGCCCGAGGTGCGCTCGTCGGCGGCGATTTCATCAAAAGCGCCAGACGAAAGGGTCGTTTCGGCCATGTTTTACACCTCCTGAGGGGCGGGTTTGGCCACCGGCAGGGCCTCGGTAACCTGGATCAGGTCGCCAAAAACGCCCCCTTCGACCCCGCCCGGCTGCCCCAGAGGGGGCAAAAGGCGGCGGATCAGGGGGGTTTTGACGTCCGGATCGGACAATTCGAAGGGGTCAGGGGCCGGGAACGGCCGTCTGGTGACGGGGTGAAGCACCTGAAAATCGCTGTTTTCCGCCAAAAACGCGGGGTTCACGCGCACACGCATGATGATTAATCCTGTTTTGGGGTCAAATCGGCGGAAAACTCAGGGTTTCCGTCGCCGTCGACATCGATTTGAAGGGTGATCCCGCCGAGGCGGGGCGCTCTGGGGCGGTATTCGGTCGGGCGGCGATCCCTAAGCCGGATGGTCACCACCTCGCCCGCAAAGGTCTCCTCCCCCCGGTGATCGAGGAATTGCCGGGCGGAAAAATGCGGATAGCGCTCGAACCGCGCCATCCAGTCCTGATCGCGAAACAGCAGATCGATCACCGCCTCGCTGATCGCCTCGGCCTCGACATCAAAACCATCGGCCTCGGTAACCCTGACCTCGATCGCCAGGGTATGGGTGGGCTGGTATTGAGCCGTCCCACCCGTCACCAGGGCCGCGCCGCCGTCTTTTTCGGGGGCGTAGAGGCAGATCGCGGGCAACTTATCCGGGGTCAGCCGCTTGACGCGGCTGCGGTAGATGCGGTCCCCAACCTGGGGGATTTGCCCTTTGAGCCGCGCCTCGATATCGATCAGATGCTCGGTGCGACTGGGCATGACACCCCCCCCTTATCGTCGTCGATTGGTCAGCAACAGATCGATCCAGGCCCCGCCGGGGCGCTGGATTTCCGAGATTTCCCAGCGGCCCGATCGATCCTCGACCGAGGCGGGATCGGGGGCGATGTCTACCCGCCAATCCTCGTCCGGCAGAGCCAGACCGGGCGGCCAGAGATTGAGATCGATCCCCAGCATCGGTTGATAGGTCGAGACCACACCGTGTCCGGCCGCGATCTCCACCGGCTCTTGCCGCCAGTCGGCGGCGATCGGAACCCGTCGACCGTCCGGGGCGACCAGCACCACCGCATCACCAAACGTGCCGATCACCGCCCGATTGAGGCCGATCACCGCCCGGTCAAAATCCGATGCCATCGGATCAGCCGCCCGATCTGGCGGCGGCCTTCAAAGCCTTGGCCAGATCGGGCGAAACCCGGCGATACATGCCGGGACCATAGGCGCGGCCATCGACCAGGACCGTCGCGGTCAGGGTCACGCTGGCCCCATCCGCCCCTTTCGGGGCAGGCGGGGGCGGGTCGCCGAGGCCAAGCGTCGGCGGCATCGGGTCAGCCGGGGGCTGACCGATTTCAGTGTCTTCGGCCATGGTGATGTCCTTTAGTTGGCGACAACTTCGACCAGCAATTCGGGGCGGGTCACCACCGGGAGCGGATTGCTTTGCGATTTAAGCTCGACACCCGCGCCGTGTTTCAAAATTTCCGGGCTGACGAAAACCTCGACGCCGCTGGTATTGACCATCCCGATGTGGTGAGCAGGACCGAAATAGGTCCGGAAGGTCTGCCGGGTCCCGGTCGGGTAGGCAATGCCCTTGCCGTCCTCGACAAAGGTGACGGTCTGAAGCTTGGTGTTCGAGACCGCCTGGAAATTCTCCTCCCACAAGATTCCGCCGAAAGGAAACGCGGCGGCGGCAATCCCGCCCGACAGCGCCTGGGCGTTATTCCAATTGAGGTAAAATTTTTCGACGTTGGGATGCGAGGTCAGCTTGTGAAACAGGCTGGTCGAGACCTTGCACCGCACCCCGTTCATGCTTTCGCCCAAGAGGTGGGTCAGCATCCATTGCCGAATTTCGCCGCACTTGGCCTGAACATTGGTGTTCGGGTTGTCCAAGGCCAGATTAATCGTCTTCTTGGCGATCCCGAAGACCTCGAAGAAGTCGTACAGGACCCGGCCGGTTCCGGTGATCAACTGCCCTTTGAGGGCACCCCAGCGCAGAAATTCCAGGGTCTGGGCATGATCCTGCCGCAGCTTGGACAACCGCTTGGCGGTGACATCGGCCAGGGTCAGCGGGCGACGGCGGCCGCCCTCGTCGATGGTAAAGCGATCCTGGATATCCTCGGGCGCGATCCGGGCGAAATGCGGGATGTGCGGGATTTTGAGGATAATGCCCCGCTCGGTCTCGACCACGCTTTCCGGACCCGCCGAACCCCGTTCCGCCGCTTCCAGAACGGTGACGATGCCGTCCTCGTAGCGGATTTCGACAAAAATGTTGGGCGGATATTCGCTGGCAAAAAGCCCCTCGGCCAGCAGATCGCCCCAGACGTTGGGGATACGGGCGATCTGGCCCGTCAAATCGGTCGCCGTGAAGGGGTAATTAAACCCGTCATTGCCGATATTAGGCATGGTAATACGCCCCTCCTTAGGCGGCGGTGGTGGTGAAAACGAACGAGCGGGCCAGACGAGACAGCGCCGCCGCCCTGGCCGCATCGGTGATCCCGGCAGGCCAGATCAGGCCGGACTCGATCACCAGCGCCTGACGGGTCAGCATTTGGGCCGACGCATCGGCATCCGCCGCCACCGTGACCGGCGCCAGCAGGATATCGGACGCGCGTTGCGTCCCATCGACAGCGGCAGGGGCCAGCGGGACCAGTTTGTTGTCTCCCGCCGCGACGGTCAGGACAAAGGCATCGCCGACGACGTAATCGGTCGCGCCATCGGCGATCGTGAAGCCGATTTGGCGCTCGGCATAGGCGACGCCGACAGTGGCGTCGGCCAAGCGATAGCCATCGGGATCGACCACCTGGAACCGCCCGCCATTGGCGGCAGCGGCGACGCAGGTGATCGTATAAGCGCCCACTTTGGCCTCGATCCCTAGCGCGGAGGCCCCCAGGCCACCATTGCCGGTATTACCGCCCGCCTTGGCGGCAATCGTAATCGCGCCCAGCAGACGGGCACCCAGCACCGTCCCCAGCTCCAGGGCGCCGGAGCCCGCGAGGATGGTGCCACTGCGCCGCGATAGGCCGTTTTCGGCCTCCACCGCCAGAACGCTCGACAGCAGCCGCCCGCGCTGCATCGAAAAAACGGGCATCGTCGAATTTGCCATGGTCCTGGCTCCTTATTTCACGAGGCCGGAGTTTTTGAGCTCGCGATCCATGGCGCTGGCCAGCGCCCCGGCGGGCGAGCGATCGGCCCCGGACGCGCCCACCCCCAGCGCCGCGCCCGGAAACGCCGCCATCGCGGCGGCAAACGGGGTTCCGCCGCCGCCCGCCTGGGCATCGGCGGCGGCAGCGGCCAGAGCGGCGCGGGCCTGCTTGACCGACAGAGTGGTCTCAAACGCCAGCGTCTGGGCCAGCGTCCGGTTGGCCTCGGCCTCCGGCGCGGTGATGATCGCCTGGATTCGCGCCGTCGCCTGACGCGCCGCCGCTTTCGGAGACGACGCAGACTTTTTGCCGCATTCCTTTTCGTCCTCGTCGTCTTCCGCGTCCCTTTCGTCGTCGTCGTCGCCCTCGTCTTCGGGACTGGCGGCGCTCACGCCGTCCTCGTCCTCGTCGTCCTGGGCGGTTTTTTTCTGGGCGGATTTGGCCGCCGCTCTCTGGCGCTGTGCCATTTTGTCTCCTTGGCTGCTGCGGGTAGCGGCGGGTTTTCCCGCCGGGGTGGATACGGATTTCCCGGTCGCCAGATCGGCGATAAAGACCGCCAGGGCGTCGTCCGGATTCATGATTTCATCGATCAGGCCCAATTCCAGCGCCTCGTCCGCCGACAGGCACCGCGCCTCGGTCGCCAGCACGTCGTCGAGATCGAGATCGCGGCCCGCCGCTACCGCTGCCGCGAAATAGCCGCGCAAGGATTCCAGCTCGGCAACGATCTCGCTGGCGACTGCTTTGGGCAGGGGCGCGTAAGGGTGGCCGTCGCCCTTGTGCGCCCCCGCCGACAATACGGTGACGGTGATACCCGCCTCGTCATAGGCGCGGGACAGATCGGCGTGCAGGGTGATGACGCCGATTGACCCGGTGCCGCCGGTTCGAGGGGCATAGACCCGGCCGCCCTGGCTCCCCAGCCAGCAGGCGGCGGAATAACCGGCATCGGCATAGACGGTGCGGAGCGGTTTTGCCGCCTGGAAATCCCTGATCCGGTCGCCGCAGACGGCGCACTGGGTGACCTCGCCGCCCGGCGAATCGACGTACAACAGCGCGCCCTGAACTGCCGGATCGGCCTCGGCCAAATCCAGCTTGGTGATGATCCCGTCATAGCCGGTCATGCCGCACCAGGGATCGAGCGATCCCAGATCGTGGACGAGATCACCCGTCACCGGGATGATCGCGACCCCACCTTGGACCCGATAGGCTTTGCCGTCGTCTTTCGGGCCTTGGGCGCGGGGCCGGGTCACCGCCTCCGACACCAATCGCGACAGCAGCAGCGGCCCGCCGCCATCCTCATTTTGTGCCGCAACAACATCGTCGGCGCGGATACCGGCGCGCGGGGCGAGCATCCCAAACAAGGTCAGTGCTCGCCGGGGCGTCAGCACCAGGGGGCGGTTGACCAGCTTGCCCAGCAGGCGAGCAAATTTGATCCCGCCCCCGCTCGGGGACAGGCTGGCAGAGGGCGGTGACATGGAGGCATCCCCATTAAAAAAGCCGCCCGGCGGGGCGGCATCGGTTGCGGTTACGGCCGGGTCAGACCGCCGGATCGGGCGGAGGCGGCAGCAGCGCCGCGACATCCTCGGGCGTCTGGGCCACGCGGTAGACCGCCCCGTCGCAGACGGTGGCCAGCGCGTCGGGTGGGATCGGAGATGACGGACAGGTCACGCCGTCTATGGTGATGACAGGGATGTCTATCATTTGCCCGGCTCCAAAATAATGGCGAGAGCATCGATAGATATCGTCTCTCCCGCGCTCGTCAATTGCCCAGTGACGGTCAGCCTCTGGTCGGCGGATAGGTCAAGCGCGTACAAGCCCGTTGTCCCCGTGGTCAAGCCAACCCCGCCGACAACGCCGCCGCTTGACCGCACCTGACCTGTCCCGCATCTCAGGATACTAAGCTCGGCTACATACCCGGCATTTGCCGTTGCCACCGTCATCACGGCCATCTGCACACCGCCAAGGCGCACTCGGATGGTCCGGATGTTTGTCGATGCCGTAAAAGAGCCCCACAGGCTGATCCGGAGACGATCCCCGTCCCGGCCCAGCATATTTGCCGGGATAAGCAACCCCGCCGGACCATCGGCGGTGTACAGATTAGTCTCACTGGCCGTACCCGTCACAGAGACGGGGTTGACTTGCTGGCCGATACGGCGCGGCCCCAGCCACTGCACCTGACGCGCCCGCATCACGCCACCCGATGATAGCGCAACGCCCCGGCGGCGGCGGCGATCACACCGATCCGTTGCTGCTCGCCGACGACAATCGGGACGACATTGCCCGCATAGAGCTGATATCCGGTCGCCATCGTGACGCCAGAGGCATCGGCAGCGACCGCGAGATAGCAATCAATCGTCGCCGACAGGTCATAGACCCCCGCCGCCAGAGCGGGGGTTTGTGCAGCCACCGTGCCGATCGCCAGGGTCGCGGCGGGGCGGCCCCGGATATCGATCGCGTCGACAACCGGCAGCGGATTTTCGGGAGAGACAGGCCCCGCCGTGGTGAAAATACCGACGCCCGGGACCGAGCCGCCATCGGTCTTGAGATTAGTTTGCATCGTTGCCCCCTGATCTGTTCGGAGCGTCTTCCCGGTGCTCATCCGTCGTCGGCTTGATTGCCATCGCCTTTTCGCGGTCGGGATCGGGCAGGCCCAAGCTTGCCGCGTATCTCATCTCGACCGCTTTCTGGCGCAGATTGTCGCGCCAGTCCCTGCCCTGCGCCGCGCACTCGTCGCGCAGATTCGACAGATCCCCGTCGATGCGGATTCCCGCCGCCTGGGCTTCCTTGACCGGATCGATCCAGCCCTCGGGCGGCCCCATCCAATCGCCGCCCAAATAGACCTCGCGGGCGGCGTGAAAGGGCGGCGCGCCCTTGGGCAGTTTGACCCGGCCCATCATCACCGCCTCTTCGATTACGCCATGATAGACCTGACTGCCGGTGCGGACCCCGAGGGTGATCCGCTCGCGCGTGATCGAGCGTCCGGCGACGATCCGCGCCGCGCGGGCACTCGAATAATTGATGTGCGAATAATCGAGCGAGACCGTTTCGGCGGTATGGGTCGGCATCCCGGCGGCGAAATTGCGCAGCATCGCCCCGGAAAAGGCTTCCATTTGCGCGCTGGGACGGGTCGGGTTGAACCAACCGATTTTTTCGCCGGGAAACAGCGCGGGGATTTTCACCCCGCCCAGGCTGACCCCGCGCGCCGTATGAAAATCAGTCCGCTTACCTTGGTACTGTTCAAACGCTTTTTCCCCGCCCTGATCGCCCAGAAGCTCCATCAGAAATTCATGGTCGAACGGGCTCTCGATAAAGGCGGCCAGCGTCGCATTGAGCAAGGCGGCAGACAGTTCGGCCGCCTGATAGCGGTCGAGCATTTTCATGTTTTTCAACATCGGCGCAAAGGCCGACAGGCCACGATGCTGATCGGCGCGGTGGCGGTCGAAATCGTGGATCACGATCGGGCGGCCCCACGGCGTTTCCCGCGCCACCCGCTCCCACGTCCAACTATCGGCCGAGGGAATGCCGATATCGCGGGGATGGCCCTTAGCGATCCAGTAGGCGATAGCCGCGCCGTCATCGTCCATTTCGACGCCACCGCGCAGGCGATCTTCGTCCGGCCGTCCGTCGGGATTGCTCAGCCGGTCGGGGTCGATCACCTGGACACAGGTCGCATAACGGGCACCGGGGCGCGGACGCCACTGGATCACCGCCAGATTTTCGCCGTCGACTCGCTTATGACGAAACATCAGACCGGCGAGCCCGTGCCAATCGTCATGGCGGGAGACGTCGCAATAGCGCTGCGGATCGTTAGCCCACAGGGTCCATTCCCGCTCGAATTGGTTTCCCAGCTCGACCGCTTGGTCAAACGTGATCCCCAACGCCTCGTGATCGATATAGGGCTCGAAGCGGAAATTGGCCCCGACGATCGAGTCAATCTCGCGCTGCACCGCACCCGAGGCCCAGCCATTATTGCGGACCAGATCGCGGATACGATCGGTAACAACTCTGGACTCGCCCAGAATGTCGCGGTCAGCTGACCCCGACATCGGCCACCAGCCCGCCATTTCCTGGCTCATCGGGTCCGCCGCCTGGTAAGCGGTCACGGACGCGCTCATCGCACGGGAGCGCACCCCCGGCAGCGCCTCGCCACTTGGTCCAAGGATGGGGCTGATATCCGACATGGACGATCCTAAAAATACGGGGTGAGGCTGATCCGGCCGCCGCCGATCCCCAATTGACGCTTGATCGCGGCAATCCGCGCCATCAGAGCGACCGCGTCGCCCTTGCCATAGCCGACCGTGCGCGATCCCGAGCCGACCGAGATCACCGGCCCACTGATCAGCCGGTCATACGCGGCCTGTAGCTCGGACAATTGCGCCGTCAGCCGGGCGCGATCGGCGTCGGTCAAGGGTGACATCGGCATATCCTTCAAATGAGTGGGGCCGCCGCCCCCAGACGGCGGCCCCGACACCCCAAGCCAGGAATGGCCCCGGCGGATCACCTCCTTTCGGCGGAGGCTTGGGGGGTCAGACCCCGCGAACGGCGTTCGCGGGTGATCAGGCGAGCCGACTGGTCCAGTCTCGCGCAGGCGGCGGGACCGGAACCGGCGGCGGAGACGGTTTTTCCGGTTCTGACCGGGCAGGCAAAGCCGCCTGACCGGGTCGGGACGTCAGCAAAAGATGCTCCATGTCCAACTGCTCGCCCGGAGTCGCGGGCGGGGTTTCGCGCTCCTCGATCAAGGCATCCCAGGCCGCGTCGTCCCATCGGGTCCAGCCCTTCAGGGTCGCCGCCGCCTCGGCATAATTCATCGTGTCGAGCGCCTCGTTCGCCATATTCGGCTTGGGCGTCCAGCGCCAGACCCGGCGGCCGCCCTTCGTCGCCACTTCTTTTCGGGTTTCCGAGCAGAGCTGTTCGAAATATTCGGTCCCTAGACCTCGGGCAAAAGCGACGAACCCGCGTGACAGCGGGTCGGTCCGCTTCAAAAATTCATACAGCGTGCCCTTCAGAACCGAGACGCCGACGTTAAAAAAGCGGTTGCCAAAGGTCCGGGTCCGCCGCCGCTTGCCTTTGCCTTCGGCGTCGCGGCGAACTGGGGCGATGATCTCCGCCGTGTCCGGATGGACACCGCGCACCATGATGACTTGACTGCGCGAATAGTGCTTGGCCCAGTCAAAGACATCATCGGTGTAGGCATTGCCGTCGATCGCGACCAGATCGGGGGCGATCTTGCGCCCCGCCTCGTTGACCCACAGCCGGGTCACCACCCGGTCCAGCTCGTCGCGGGTCTCGCTCTCGGTGATATTGCCCGAGACAACGATGTAATCGACGACGGCGCGGCGGCGGTTGGGACCAAATGCGACCGCCTGGACTTCGACGCGGTCGCCCTGGCAGTCGATCCCCAGCGTCAGCAGAGGATAGCCGCGCGGGATCAGCCCCTTTGGATGCCCGGTTTCCTCGG
>NZ_AQPH01000043.1 GCF_000442515.1 Magnetospirillum fulvum MGU-K5
CCGCCAGCATGATCAGCGCCGCCTGACCCACGGAGCCGAAGGCGACGTAGAGCAGCAGGAAGATCAGCCCCAGCGATGCGGGAACCACCACGGCAAGGCGGGCCTGGGCACGGGCCTGGTTCTCGAACTGGCCGCCGAACACCACCGAATAGCCGGGGGGCAGAGTGATCCGCTCGGCAATGCTACGGTCAATCTCGGCGACCACACCGCCCATGTCGCGGCCCTCGACGTTGGCCTGAACCACCACACGGCGCTGGACGTCATCGCGGCGAATCTGCGGTGGACCGCTGGCGATTTCGACACGGGCCACGTCGGCGAGGCGGACCCAGGCCCCGTTCGGCGCCGCAAGGATCAGGGCACCAATCGCTTCCGGCGTCGCGCGGTGGGGAGCGGCCAAACGCACCATGATGTCGTAGCGTTCATTCCCTTGAATCACTTGTCCGGCGGTGGTTCCGCCGATTGCGTCGGCGACAAGATCCATCACCTGGGCGATGGCGATACCATGGCGGGCCAGCCGATCGCGGTCGGGAACGATCACCAATTGCGCCTCGCCCTCCACGGGTTCGAGCGCCACGTCACGGGTTCCGGAAATGCCCTTCACCAACGTCTCGATCTCCGTCCCTTTGCGGGCAAGAACGTCAAGGTCGGGGCCGAACAGCTTGATCGCCAGTTGCGCCTTGACCCCTGACAGAAGTTCGTCAACCCGATTGGCAATCGGCTGCGAGAACGAGAACAGCAGACCGGGATGCAGCGACAGACGCTGCTCCATCGCCGCCTGAAGCGCTTTGCGGGTCTTCGCCGTTTTCCAGTCCGCGACCGGCGTGAGGCCGACCAGCATCTCGATATTGGAAACCGGCTCGGGGTCGCCGCCCAGTTCAGGGCGGCCCACCCGGCTGGAAACGGACGTAACCTCGGGGAAAGCGATCACCAGTTTCTCGAGTTTTGCCGCGACGGCCAGCGCGGTATCAAGGTTGGCCGACGGTGCCAGCGTGACACGGATGTTGAGGGTGCCTTCTTCCAACTCGGGAACAAATTCGGTCCCGAGGAATGGCACCAGGGCCAGCGCCCCCAGCAGCAGGGCGAGAGCGCATCCGATTACCCGTTTGCGCGCACGCAGCGCCGTTGGCAACACCCGGCGGTACAGACGTTCCACCGGCCGCAGCAGCGGGGAATGTCGTTCGCGCACACCGCGAGGGAAGGCATAGGTGGCCAGGGCCGGGATCACCACCAGGGCGACACCAAGCGAGGCGACCATCGCCAGCACGATGCTGAGCGCCATCGGCTGAAACATCTTTCCCTCGACGCTTTCGAGGGCGAACAACGGCGCGAAGACCACGATGATGATCAGCACGGCGAAGAACACCGGCCGGCCGGCCTCTCGCGCCGCTTCCAGGATGGCGAGCGGCACGCCCTCGCGTTCGGTGCCGGGCTCGCGGCGGGCCAGATGGGCGAAGATGTTCTCCATCATCACCACCGAGCCATCGACCATCATCCCGATGGCGACGGCGAGTCCTCCCAGCGACATAAGGTTGGCCGACAGCCCCCAGGCCGACATCGCCATCAAGGCCAGCCCGATCGAGATCGGCACCGAGATCAGAACCAGCACCGTGGCCGAAATGTTCATCAGGAACAGAGCCAACACGACGAGGATCAGCACGAACGCCTCGACCAGGGCCGAGGTGACGGTCTGAACCGCGTGCGACACCAAGTCGGCCTGGTCGTAGACTGGCTCGATCACCACTCCTGGCGGCAATGCCTTCTGGATCACCGGCAGCTTCGCCTTGATCCCGTCGATGGTGGCCTTGGTATTGGCACCCAGACGCTTTAGCACGATGCCGGTCACCACCTCACCCAGGGATTGCGGAGTCCCGTCGGGGGCGCGCAGGGTCGCCGACACCGCACCCTGGCGAATTTCCCCCCGAACGCGACGGTGGCGATGTCGCCGATCCGAACCGCGACGCCGCCTTTCTCCTTCACCGGGATGCGGGCGATGTCGGCCAGCCCGTCCTCGGCCCCGCGCACCAGACCGACGCCACGGATCACCAATTGCTCGGCGCCCCGGTCAAGAAACCAGCCTCCGGCGTTGCGGTTGTTGGCCTCGACCGCCGCTTTGACGGCCTCGACCGAAAGCCCGTAGGACAGCATCCGCGTCGGCTCTAACTGAATCTGGTACTGCCGCACCTCGCCGCCGAAGGAAAGGACGTCGACCACCCCCGGTACCGGGGCCAGCAGCACCTTGACCAGCCAGTCGTTGAGGCTGCGCAATTGTGTCGTATCGAAGGATCCCGGGACCTCTGGGCGCAGGATGTATTGAAACACCTGCCCCAATCCCGACGTGTTGGGCCCGATCTCGGGGATGCCGACTCCGTCGGGGATCTGTGAGCGCGCCGCCTGGAGACGTTCGAACACCTGCTGACGGGCGAAATAGATATCGGTGCCGTCCTTGAACACCACGGTGACCATCGACAGACCCGACTTGGAGATCGAACGCACCGACTCGACGGCGGGCATCGCCACCATCACCGCTTCGATCGGGAAGGTGATGAGCTGTTCGACCTCGGGCGCGGCCAGCCCGCGCGCCTCGGTGTTGACGGTGACCTGAACGTTGGTGACGTCGGGGAAGGCGTCGAGACTGAGGCGGGGCAAGATCAGGGTGCCCGCGACCAGGGTGGCGACCAGCGCCAGCACGACCAAGAGCCGGTTGACGACCGCAAGGCCGATCAGTTTGTTCAACATGACGTGCCTCGGCTCAGTGGTTGTGTGGGTCGAAGCCGCCTTTGGCGGCTTCGGACTGAACGAAGAAGGCCCCGGCCACCACCACCGGCGTGCCGGGGTCGATGCCTTCGACCACCGCAATCCTGGCGTCGGCACGCATCAGCTTGACCTCGGCCGGCCTGAACCGCCCTGCGTCATCGGCGAAGAACACCTGCCAATCGCCATCCGGGCCGCGCAGCACCGCGTCGAGCGGCAGGGCCAAAACCGGCGCGCCGCCCTCGACGGGAATCTCGACCTCGACGAACAGGCCGGACCGCAGAAGGCCGTCGGCGTTTCCGGCGTCGAAGCGTAGAGTCACGGTCCGGGTCACAGGGTCGACCATCGGCTGAACGCTGCGCAGCACCGCCGCGATCTCGGCATCCCCAACCCGAAGGGTGGCCAGTTGGCCCACCCGCAGATTCTGGGCCTGCACCGGACTAACCCGCGCCTCGATCCAGGCGGTGCGCTCGTCGACGATGGTGAACAGGGTCCGGCCCGGCACCACCAGTTCGCCCACGTCGAAGGCATCCGATCCCACCACGCCGTCGCGGGGAGCGACGAGCTGGACGTGGCCAGCGGCAGCGCCGTCGCGCTCGGCCACGGCCTCAAGCTGAGACGGGGAAACGCCGAACCCGACCAGACGGGTCAAGGCCTGCTGGCGGGCGGCCCGTGCCTCGTTAAAGCGTCTGTCGGAAACGATCTCGCGCCCCAGCTCGCGTACCCGCCGCCATTCCTGCTCGACGATGCGGAACTGGCTCAGCGCTTCGGCCATCTCCGGGCTATAGAGCACCGCCAGCACCTGACCCTTGCGCACCCGGTCACCCAGCGCGGCGCGGCGTTCGGTCACCGTACCCGTGGTGGGTGGCGTCACCACCCCACTACCGAAGCGGTTGGTCACCACTTCGCCAGGGGCACGGATCAGGAGCGGCACCACCCGGGGCATCAGGGGTGCCACACGGATTCCAGCCTGGGCCATCGCCTCGGGAGAGATCTCCACACCGGCGGACTCGGTGTGGCTCCCTTCGACCTTTGCTTCGTTTTTGCGGTCGATAATCTCTTGGGTCGGGGCGTTGGTCCCGCCACCCGCCATCCAGATCAGCACACCGCCACCCACCAGGGCCAGCCCGGCCAGGCCGAGGCCGATCGTCTTCGCTCGCGTCAGCTTAGTCATGGCGGGCACTCCCACTCACAAGGTCGAGGCTGGTGGCGCGGACCAAGCTGGCATAGGCGCTCCAGGCCGTGGCGCGGGCGTCGATCGCCGCCGTCTCGGAGCGGGCGGTTTCACGCATCTGCACCAGCAAATCGGTGGCGGAGAGGTCGCCCGCCCGCCACAGACGGGTCAGCAGCGCCGATTGGCTTTCCACTGCCGGGACCGCCTGAGCGCGCCACGATTGCTCGGCGTCGAAGGCGCGGCGATAGGCCCGAGCCGTCTTGCGGATCATCTGAGCCGCTTCCTGCACGACCAGACGTTCCTGCGCCTCGGCTTCGGACAGGGCGCGTCCGGCTGCCCCGACCTCGGCCGAACCGGAATTCAACACCGGGATGGGGATCGACAGGCCGACCAGGAGGCGCTTTTCCTCGCCTTCGCTCGATCCGCCCAGGCGGATCGTCGGGTCGGGAACGCGCTGGGCACGGGCCAGATCAAACCCCTGCCGCGCCGCTGCGGCCCGCCGTCTGGCCGCCTCGGTTTCGGGGCGCTGGGCGGCGAGTTCCTGAATCCGCTCCTCGGACAGGGCAGGCGGTGGCACGAGGTCCGCCGGAAGAGAGGGAGCCATCTCGATCGTGCACAGGCAGGCGGCGCGAAGTCCTTCCTCGGCCTCGACCAGGGCGAGGTCGGCTTCGTCCTGCGTGCGTTTCGCATCGGCGGCGGCCAGTTGCGCCGCGCCGAACTCGATCGCGGGCAGTTCTCCGGCCTTCTGGCGCTTGATCGTGACGTCAAGGATACGGGTAGCGAGGTCGGCCTGCCGGGTCGCGGCGGTTTGGCGAGCGCGAGCCGCCTCGCGTTCGGCCAAGGCGGCAAGAATGTCAGCGGCCAGCCCGACGCGGGCCAGTCGGGCCTCGGCCCGCGCGGCCAGCGCCGTCTCCTCACCCTGACGGCCTCTGAGGCCGCTTTTGTCGGTGACGTCGAGCGACAGGCGCATCGCGGCGCTGTACTGAGGCGACAATTTCGTCTCGGGCGGCGAGGAGATCTCCGGAGTAGCGTCGAATTCGAGTTCGGGATTGTAGAGCGCCTGGCCTGCGGCAAGGGCCTCGGCTGCGGCGCGGGCCCGGTTCGCTTCGAACAGCTGGGTGCGCGGGTGTTCGGGGAACAGGCTGGCAAGAAACGCCTCGACCGGGGCAGGAAGCGCCGCGACGTCGGCGGCAGTGGCAGACGCCGCCCCGCCCAGCAGGGCGAGCGGTATCAGCACGGCAAGTGTCCGTGATGTCATGGGGAAATCCTCATGGGGGCGGAGCGGCCAGCCCCGGCGGCGCCATTGCCACCGGGGATGTCCGCTCAACGCTCAATCGAAGGGATTATTCGGCGACCAGCGGAACCGAGTGCACCGTGTCCCCCGTCACCACCGTGATCCGGTAATTGCCTGGAGCGACCGGGCCCAGCTCGAGCCGGACCTTGTCGATATCGGCGGAGGAAAGGCTCTGGCCGGGTTTGGGCGGCGGGGCCTGGGTGTTTGGAACAGCGATGGGGGCCAGCCCGATCTCGGGTGCCAAGACGCTGACCGAGGGCGAATCGATCGCCGACGCGGTCAGAGTGAACGGAACACCGGAGCGAACCGTTATCGTCTGTTGCTCGACATGGCCGTCATGGACGACGACCGAGCGGACCAGACGGTCGGAGCAGGCGGAAAGGATCAGCGGCAAAGCGCCAAGGACAGCAAGTTTGGCCATGCGGTGCATGGGGATTCTCCAGAAATAAGTCTGACGGGGGAACGCGCGGACACGCGGCACAGTGGCCGCACGCACAAACGCGGATTGATCCGACAGGAAACTCAGTTCAGGAGAACAACGGTGCGGTGCTGGATCAGACGAGGATCTCGCCCGCGCGGCCTGGTCCACGGGCCCAGGATGCGCCGCACCGGCGAGGCCAGACTCCACAGCAGGCAGACCAACGCAAACAGAGGCGCGATCGGCAGGTCTTCCGGCCTGGGGGGCGACGAAGAGGTGGATTCGACGGCAGGCAGATCAACGCAAGTTTGCGACCCTGCCGCCGAAATGTCTGGCGGAGCGGCAAATGCCGATCCCGGATGGGGTTGCGTCTTGACGCTCTCGATCGCGACATGGCCGTCGCCGCCGACACACAGCACCCAGCCGACGCACAACAAGCCCGCCAGCAAAAAAGCCAGCAGCGACACCAGGATGGTGCCGCGACGGAGCAGATTGGCGATGGTACGGACGGGGTTCATCAGGATCGTAGCTGTGAGTGACACACGATCGTTATCATTTTTCGGTGACATCCCGCCACCATGATCGACTCCCTCGTCACTTTTGAACATGTCGGCCGTTACCCTGGCCGGGTGCGGATGGGCTGGGGATGATCTCCGACAGATTATAAGCGGAAATTAATCCGAAGCTATTTAGGCCCCAGCGTCCATCCTCCGGTGGGCTGCGCCATGAATTGTTCTGTTTGTGCGTACTCCTCGTTCATGTCGTGCCCAAATCCGATCGTTACTTCGCGGATTCGGGCTTGTTCTTCCCCTTGGTCTTATCCTTCGTATGGGGAGTGTCGTGGCTGTCCTGATCGAAGATCTCCTTCTGATCGGGGGTCAGGGTCGCATAGAACGCTTCCAGCGCCGGACGGGTCTCCTGAAGGGATTGAAGCTCAAGCTTCAGGTGAGCCTCCTTACGGGCTTCGCGCTCCAGCACCGTCGGCTTTGCTCCGACCTTGGGGGCGTCGGCGTGACAGGCGGTCCGCACGGTTTCCGCCGCCGCGAGCGAATCCTGGCGATATTTGGCAAAGGCCGATTTCTGCGGTTCGGTCAGCTTGAACCGCGCTTCCTGATAGCCGAGTTCTCCGCCCCGCCTGGCGTAATGGTCGTCGCAGGCCTTGGCGTGTTTGGCGGTTAATTCCTGTTGCGACAGAACTGGTCCGTCCCGGCCGGGAGATGCCGGTTCGGCAAGCGCCAGGGAACTCCACAAAAGAGGGACGGCGAACAGAATCGTCCGATATGGGGTGACCATTAGATAGTCCTTCGGCAGGGGATGTGGCGGGGGAGCCCACTTACGCGAATGCGAGAGCAAAAACCGAACGCGGACCGGAATCCGCGTTCGGTTTCATCGGGCTTATGATTTCGAGGTCGAGCTGTGCTGTTCGGCGTATTTCTTGGTCGCCTCCGTGGCGTGCTCGGTCGCATGGGCGGAATGGCCCGCCGCGACCTGCGCGTGATGGGCGGCCTTTTCGTGGTGGCCGCTATCGAACTGTTTGGCGGCTTCCTTGTGATGCTGCGCCGCACTCTCGCTGTGGGCAGCCGCCGCCGCGTGGTGCTCGTTCGCCTTTAATGTCGCCATGATCATGTCCATCCGAGCTGTTTCGAATATTGGCATGGGGGCGAGATCGATCAGTTCCAGTAATTCGGCGATTTGTAGAACGAATCGACTTTGTGGCCGTATTCCGGGGTCCAGGAAAATTCCTCGTTACGGCCGTAGCTCGGGGCTTCTTCAAGCGTCTTCTTATCGAGGTCGACCAGATAACCGCTTTTGGCGAGGTCATAGGTCAAGGTCGACCAGGGCAGCGGGTGGTGCCGTTCGCCGACGCCAAGAAATCCACCGAACGAAAGAACGGCGTAGATGGTCCGGCCGCTGACCTTGTCGACCAGGAGGTCTTCGATCGTTCCGAGCTTTTCGCCCGCCAGATTGAAAACTTCGGAGCCGGTGATCTTCTTCGAACTGATGAGCGTCGCGGACGTGATCGAAACAGATTCGGTCATGTTGATATCTCCGCAAAATGGATAGAGGACCAGTTTCATTCGTGATGATCATGAATGAACGCCCTGATCTGAACTTATCAATCTGGAGCGGATTTGAGGAAGCTGCGGAATGTACTTAAGCAATTAAAAATAATAAGAATATTAATATTCATTAATATGATTGTATTTTTGTAACGAAATATTTTCTCTATGAGCGTATTTTCCGATCCTTTTCACTGAGTGATGGCGTTCGTATCGTTCGGAATTGCTATTCATAAATAGCGGCATCTATTGAGGCGGATGAAGCCGATCCCAGGCGGCTCATCCGAAGGGATGCAATGGATTTGCCCGCCGCCGATAGTCCGTCCTCCGCCCTTGACTCCCCGGCATGGGACTGTCGGGATGAGGGGGCACGTCGTACCGTCGATCTGTCCGGCGATTGGATTGCGCGCCGTCATGCGGTCCCGGCCGCCGCGATCGAGGCTATCGGGGCGGTGCCGGGGCTGTCTTCTCTTGGCTTTCAAACCGACCGGATCGGGGCGTGGGATTCCGGGCTGCTGGTCTTTGTTGCGCAATTACGCCGCGATGCCGACCGACGCGGCGTGGCGCTCGACGAAACCGGGCTGCCACCCTCGGCGCGTCGGCTGCTGGCACTGCTGCCGCGTCAACCGCCTCCGGATGCGTCCGTTCCACCGCGGAGATCGCCGCGTCTGATCCTCGGCACTTGGGCGCTTTCCCTGTGGGCCGAGGAGAAAGCGGTCGCGCGCATTCTGGGCGAGACCATCTTGCGGAGCGGGGCGGCGGTGCGCGGTCAGGCAAGGATGCGCGGGGCCGATCTGCTGACCGCGCTTCAGGACGCCGGCGCCTCCGCCCTGGGGATCGTCATTGTCGTCAATCTGCTGATGGGCGGAATTCTTGCCTTTGTCGGGGCGGTTCAGTTGCGCCGGTTCGGGGCTGACATCTACGTCGCTGATCTGGTCGGCATCGCCGTCGTTCGCGAGATCGCCGCCCTGATTACCGCCGTGGTGATGTCGGGTCGGACTGGCGGGGCCTATGCCGCGCAGATAGCGACGATGCTAGGCAACGAAGAGATCGACGCGCTGCGTGCCGTCGGCATTCCGCTGCACGATTATCTGATTTTGCCCCGGATCCTGGCTTTGGTCCTGATGATGCCGCTGCTTTATCTCTATGGGGCGGCGGCGGGGATTTTTGGCGGTTTTCTGGTTGCGGTGGCGATGCTCAATCTGCCCTCGACGACCTTTCTCTCTCATCTGCAAACCGCCGTTGCCGGATCGCAAATCCTGTTCGGGCTTGGCAAAAGCGTCGCCTTTGGCGGCGTGATCGCGATCATCGGCTGCCGGATCGGGCTGTCCGCCGGACGCAGCGCCAGCGATGTCGGCCAGGCCGCCACCCGTGCCGTGGTGGCGGGTATCGTTGCCGTCATCGCTTTGGATGCCGTTTGCGCCGTTTGCGCCAACGCGCTCCGCTTCTGATTATGTCGAGCGCTCCCCAGACCGAGGTGAAGATCGCTGTCGAGGGACTGGCTTTTGGCTATGGCTCGACACCGATCCAGCACGATGTGTCGTTTACCGTCCCCGCCGGATCGATCTTCGCCATCATGGGGGGCAGCGGTTGCGGCAAGAGCACCCTGTTGAAGGCGTTGATCGGCCTGTTGCGCCCCAGCGCCGGAACGATGCGGGTGCGCGGCGAGGATTACTGGGCGGTCAGTGACGCGCGGCGCGAGCAGATCGGCCGCCGCTGCGGCGTTCTGTTTCAAAGCGGGGCGCTGTGGAGTTCGATGAGCATCGCCGACAATGTCGCCCTGCCGCTCCGGATGTTCACGACATTGTCGGCGCCCGAGATCGACCGGCTGGTCCGGCTCAAGCTCGATCTGGTCGGGTTGACCGCGCCGGGCGAGATGATGCCGTCCGATCTCAGCGGCGGGATGCGCAAGCGGGTCGGTCTTGCCCGGGCGATGGCGCTCGATCCCGATATCCTGTTCCTCGACGAACCGTCCGCCGGTCTTGATCCGATCGGAGCGCGTCGGCTGGACGATCTGATTCTCGATCTGCGCGACGGCTTCGGCAGCACGATAGTGATGGTCAGTCACGAATTGCCCAGCCTGTTTGCGATCTGCGATTCCGGTATTTTTCTCAGCGCTGACACCAACACCGCCATCGCGATCGGTGCGCCGCGAGACCTGCGCGACCAGTGCGCCGATCCGACGGTTCATGCCTTCATGAATCGCGAGACCCCTAAATCCGAGTCTGCCCCCGGCAATGGAGGTCCGAAATGAGCTCTAAACCCACTGTCGTCGGCGGGTTCGTGTTGGGTGGCCTGGGGATTGCCGTTCTCGCTATCTTGTTCCTGGGAGGGCTGCGTCTGTTCACCCCGACCCTGGGGGCGGTGGTGTTTTTCCCCACCTCGGTCGCCGGGTTGACCGTCGGTGCGCCGGTGACCTTTCGCGGTGTCCGGGTCGGGTCGGTGCGCAAAATCGTGCTGCGCCTCAATGTCGGTGACCGTTCGTCGCTGATTCCCACCTATCTCGAACTCGATAGCGACCGGATCGTCTGGGAGGAAATCGGTCCCCAGGGAATCGAGCCGGGCAGTGAGCCCGGAATCCCCCGACTGGTCCGCGCCGGATTGCGTGCCGCGCTCAGTACGCCGAATCTGGTGACGGGTCAGCTTGGCGTCGATCTCGATTTCCGTCCCGATGCGCCGATCACGACGCATGGTCCGAAGATGGATTTACCTGAAATCCCCTCGGTGCCGTCGGACCTGCAAAATCTGAAGGACAAGTTCGTCGAACTGCCGCTGCGCGAACTGGTCGACGAGACCCGCGCCACTCTGGGCCATATGGGGGCCGTTTTCGACGTGCTGGGTCTGCTGGTCGAGGAGTCCCGGCAGACGGCGATTGATGCGCGCGAGACCTTGCGGGTTACCTCAACAGCGGTGCGGACGCTGGGAGCCGATGCCGGGCGGACGCTGGGCGGGATCGACCGGCTGACCTTGGACGGGAGGCGGGTGCTGGAGACTGCCGAGCGCACCACCCGCCACGCCGAATCGCTGATGGCCTCTCTCGACGGGCTGTCCCAGCCGCGCTCGGAGATGCGTGACGATCTTGATGCCACGATGCGCGACCTTGCCGCCAGCGCCAGTTCGTTGCGCAGCTTTACCCGCGATCTGGAGCGCAGCCCCATCGAAACGTTGCGGAGGAAATGAGATGTCCGCGATCCGAAGAGTCTTTGCCGCGCTGGTTTTGCTCACGCTGCCGGTCGGCTGCGTCGACCGGCCGGAACCGCATATCTATGTCCTGGGAAGCGGGGAGGGGGCAGCCATCGGCGAGCAAACCGACCGAGGACGGACCATAATCGAGCTGAAGCCGGTACTGATTCCCGACCATATGGACACGACCGATTTCCTGTTGCGCAGCGGGCGCAACGAACTCAGCCCCAGCTCGACCGCACTTTGGGGGGAACGGTTGTCGATCGGGATTACCAGCGCGCTGGCGTCGGCTTTGGCCGAGCGACTTCCGTCCGCCCGGATCGTCGCCCGTCCGTCCGCGACCCATCCGGCGCGGAAGATATTCGTCGATATCACCGCTCTCGACCTGCGGCGCGGCGGTCTATGTACCCTTCGCGCGCATTGGACAATTTCCGCTCCGGGCGAATTGTCCGAGCGGATCGCCCCCGCTGGTGCCGAGGTTACAGTCATGGCGTCTGCCGATGGCCTCAGCGACGAAGCCGTCGTCGTCGCCCTGACCAACACGATCAGCCAGATCGCCGACCGGATTGCAGCCGATCTGTGATTCACTGTGGCCCCCGTTACCGCTGGCGCTCGAGTGCTGCGGTCACGAAACAGTCCGCTCAGGCCATATTCGTCATCGCCTTGCGGAAGTACCAAAGCGTGGCACCGAAGAACCCGCTGCCGATGACGAACAAGGCCAGCAATTCGGGCCACACCACCTCGAAGCCAGCACCGCGATACAAGATGGACTGGGCCAGGGTTACGAAATGGGTGTTGGGCGCGATCAGCATCAAATCCTGGACCAGTTCGGACATGCTGTCGCGGGCGGTCAGGCCGCCAGACAGGACCTGAAGCGGGATCAGGACCAGGATCATGACGATCCCGAATTGCTGCTTCCGCCCATGAACAGGCCGTCCAAGGCTGCGCTGGCGGTGCCGTAATCGCCGGTCAGGGCGATGCGTGGGAAAAACGCCGCCCGCGCCGCACCGATATCGGCCTCGGCTGCGCGTAAGCGGTTCTCGGCGCCTCGGATATCCGGGCGGTCTTCCAGCAGCTTCGACGGCAGACCCGGCGACTGATCCCGCACAACCGACTCTTCGACCGATGACAGCACCACGATGTCACTCCCGACCGGGGCCCCCACCAGTACGGCATGGGCGTTGCGAGTCTGCTCCCGCTGCTGTTCAAGGGTAATCAAAGCGTTTTCGGCCTGACCGAGTAGAGTTTCGGCCTGGGTCAAATCAATTCGGGGAGCGGCTCCGACCTCATAGCGGCGGCGGGCGATGCGGGCGGATTCGCTGCGGCTGTCGATCGTGCGGACCGCCAGAGCGATCCGCTCGTCCAATTCCCGGCCGACCAACTAGGTATTGGCGATTTGGGCAATCAGGCTGAGGGTGACCGAGCGGCGCGCCTCGTCGGTCGCCATCCAGCGTTCCAGCGCGGCGGTATCGAGACTGCGGACACGGCCCCACAAATCGAGTTCTCACGACGCGCTGAAGTTATTGGCGATGATGCTTTTGCCGGTATAGGACAGATCGCCCGGGGTTCTGGTGCGCGACGAGTCCGCCCCGGCGTTTAAATGCGGAAACAGATCGGCCCGTTGAACCGCGATGCGCAGATCGCGATTGTTGTCGAGTGCGGTCGCGATCAGGGCGTCCAGTGCCGGGGCGATAAAGAAGCGATCCCACCGGCTGGGCCGGATCGCCCCGGCATCGGCGCGATCCGGCGACGGCCATGCCTCCGGCACCGGCAGGGCGGGCTGGACCGGCTCGGGTGCCAACGAGCACCCGGCCAGCAGCAGGAGAGCAAGCGAAACAATTGCGCGGAGGCATGTCATCGGCCGTCGCCCGGCGGAGTCATGTCCGCGCCCTATTTGTCCGTCTTGATCTTCAGTTGGTTGTCAACCGCAGTAACCCCCGAAACGGAGCGTGCGATCGCAACCGCCTTGTCGGATTCTTCCTGGCTGGCGACAGTGCCGCTCAGTTCCACCTCGCCCTTGCTGTCGGTCTCAACCTTGATATTCAGCAGCGTCTTGGCCTTCTCATCGGCCAGCTTCGCCTTGACCTTGGTGGTGATCGCCGAGTCCTTGACATAGGTTTTGGCCTTGTTGGTCTCGGTTTCTTCGGCATTGGCGATGACGGGGGACAGCAAGGCGGCAAGGACGAAGCAAACGGCAGCAATCCGGTATTTCATGTCTTTACCCTCAATCTGTCAGTGAATGACCGCGCTCGCCGAGCAATCAATCAAATTGATCGGAACGCAATGTCTGTTCAGAATATCAAATTCAGCATTTGCGGGGCAGGAGCGGAATATACCCAAATTTATAATTTTCAATTTATTTCAAATTAAAAATAAATCTTCATCTTGCGGTAATTCCGCGAAGTGAGGATTTGTCTAATATCATCGGCGGCAATTTTTGAATAACAGGTTGCGTCGCCAATTACGCGCCAAGGGTATGATCAGTCCCTTGATGAGACCCTACGGCTTGACGTTCATCACGTTTGGCTGATCGAGGCGGCCGCGGGTAACTAACTTGCGAATCACGACATAGAAGATCGGGGTGAAAATCAGCCCGAACCCGGTGACGCCCAGCATCCCGAAAAACACGGCGGTACCCAGGCTCTGACGCATTTCAGCTCCGGCCCCGGTGGCGATTACCAGGGGCAGAACCCCCAAAACGAAGGCGAGCGAGGTCATCAGGATCGGGCGCAGGCGGGTCCGCCCGGCGTGAATTGCGGCTTCGACCCGGTTCATCCCTTCGGTTTCGGCCTGACGGGCGAATTCGACGATCAAAATCGCGTTTTTTGCCGCTAGGCCGATCAGAACGATGAAGCCGATCTGGGCCAGGATGTTGATCGACATCCCGCGTACGATCAGTCCCGACACGGCCGCCAGCAGGCACATCGGCACGATCATCACCACGGCGGCGGGCAGCGACCAGCTTTCATACTGGGCGGCCAACAGCAGGAACACGAACAGCACCGAGGCTGCGAACACCAGCAGGCCGTTATTGCCCGCCAGCAATTCCTGCAACGCCAGTTCGGTCCATTCGAAGCCAAAGCCGGGGGGCAGGCGTTCGTTCGCTAGTTTCTTCATCTGCTCCAAGGCATAGCCGCTCGAATAGCCGGGCGCGGCAACGCCCTGAATCTCGGCCGCCGGGAACAGGTTGTAACGCGGCACCCGATAGGGGCCGGTATCGGTGCGGAAGCTGGCGACGGCACCAAGTGGCACCATCTGGCCGTCACTGTTGCGGACGCGGATGTCGGCGATGTCGCGCAGGTCACGCCGGAACGGGGCGTCGGCCTGGGCAGTAACGCGGAAGGTGCGGCCGAGGAAGTTGAACTCGTTGACGAAAGCGGAACCGAGATAGACCTGGAGCGCGTCGGTGATGCGGTCGTTGGGCACCCCCATCATCTGCGCCCGTACCCGGTCGATATCGACCTGGACATTGGGAGTGCGGGTATTGAACAGCGTGAACATCCCGGACAGGCCGGGTACCTTTGCTGCGGCGGCGACCATGTCCTGGGCAACCGCTTCCAAGGCGCGGGGACCATGGCCCCCTTTGTCCTGGAGCATCATCTTGAACCCGCCTGCGGTACCGATACCGCGCACCGGCGGCGGCGGAATGGTGATGACGAAGGCGTCCTGGATCGAGACCAGCCGCTTGCGTAGATCGGCGGTGATGACGTTGGCCGACAGGCCCTGTTCCACCCGCTCCTCGAACGGTTTGAGCGGGGTGAAGATCGTCGCCGCGTTCGAGGCGTTGGTGAAGGTACCGCCGTCGAGCCCGGCGATCACCACGGTATGGCCGATGCCGGGAGTCTCGGTCATGATCCTGGTGACGTCGTTGACCACCGCTTCGGTCCTGGCCAGCGATGCACCGGGAGGCAACTGGACCACGGTGATCAGGTAACTCTGATCCATCTCGGGGATGAAGCCCTTGGGAGTCTTGTAGAACTCGATCCCGGCAATCACGATCAGCCCGCCATAGACCACCAGCATCACCGTGGTCAACCGCAGCACGCGGCGGGTCAACTCGCCATAGCCTCCGGCCAGACGCTCGAAACCATGGTTGAAGGCGGTAAAGAACCGGGAGACCGGGCGCATCAGGCCGGTGGCGCTATGATGGTCGAGCGGACCGTGACCCCGGAACAGCAGGGCGCACAGCGCGGGCGACAGGGTCAGCGACACCAGCAGCGAAAACACCGTCGAGGCGGCGATGGTGACGGCGAACTGGCGGAAGAACTGGCCGGAAATGCCGGGAATGAAGGCGGCGGGGATAAACACCGCGCACAGGACCAGGGCGATCGAGATCAGGGCCCCACCGACCTCGTCCATCGTCCGGTGCGCCGCCTCCAGCGAATCGAGGCCCTGGCGCATGTTGCGCTCGACATTCTCGACCACGACGATCGCGTCATCGACGACGATACCCACCGCCAGCACCAGACCAAACAGCGACAGGGTGTTCAGCGAATAGCCGAGCGATTCCAGGACGAAAAAAGTCCCGATCAGCGAGACCGGGATCGCCGCGACTGGGATCAGCGAGGCCCGCCATGTCTGGAGGAACAAGATCACCACCAGAACCACCAGTAATACCGCCTCGAAGATCGTCTTGATCACTTCGTCGACCGATTGATCGATGAACGTGGTCGGGTTGTAGGCGATGGTGTAGCTGACTCCGGGCGGAAAGCCGGGAGCCAGTTCATCGACTTTGGCGATCACCCGCTTGGCGGTGGCCAGCGCATTCGATCCGGGGCGCTGGAAGATGCCGATCGGCACCGCGTTCTTGCCGTTTAGGAAGGCGTTGACGCTGTAATCGAGCGCGGCCAGTTCGATCCGGGCGACCTCCTTCAGCCGCACGGTGCGGCCGTCGGCGTCGGCCTTGACCACCACGTTCTCGAACTCGGCCGGGTCGGTCAATCGTCCCTGAGTTTGCACCGACAATTGGAACGCGCCCTGGCCCGGCATCGGCGGCTTGTCGAGCACACCGGCGGCGACCTGGATGTTTTGGGCCTGAAGTGCCGACACCACCTCTCCGGCGGTCAGATCGCGGGCAGCCGCCTTTTCCGGGTCGATCCACACCCGCATCGAATAATCGCGGGCGCCAAAGATGCGGGCATCACCCACTCCATCCAGGCGGGCGATCGGGTCGATCATCTGTAGGGTAGCGTAGTTCGACAGATAGACCTGATCGCGCGATCCGTCCGGCGAGTTGAGGTGAACCACCATCAACATGTCGGGCGAGTTTTTGGTCACCGTGATTCCCAGACGCTTGACCTCGTCGGGCAGGCGGGGGGTGGCGATGGCAACCCGGTTCTGCACCAGGACCTGAGCCGTATCGAGATTGGTGCCAAGCGCAAAGGTCACCGTCAGCTTCAGGTTCCCGTCGCCGGTGGCCTGGCTGTTGATGTACAGCATATTCTCGACGCCGTTGATCTGCTGTTCCAGCGGCGTCGCCACTGTGTCGCTGACCGTCTTGGCCGAAGCGCCGGGATAGGAGGCGTTGACGACGATCGTCGGCGGCGAAATCTCGGGATATTGCGCCACCGGCAGGGCAAAGAAGCTGATGCCGCCGATGATCGTGATCAGCAGCGACACCACGGTGGCGAAGATCGGCCGGTCGATGAAAAAATGGGACAGGCGCATCACGGAATTGTCCCAGGCTGGGCGGTGACCTTGGCACCGGGGCGGGCCCGCATCAGTCCGTTAACAACGATCTGGTCGTCGGGCGACAGCCCCTCTCGCACCACCCGCAGTCCGTCCGGCTGAACCGGGCCGAGCTTGACCGGCTTGGGTACCACCGTACCGTCTTTGACACTCATCACCAGATGGCGCGATTGGTCGGTGGTCACGGCGGCATCGGGCACCAGCAGGGCTTCATAGGGATCGGACATCGCCAGCCGCACCCGTCCAAATGCGCCCGGCACCAGCCGTTGGTCGGGATTGTCCAACACGGCGCGAACCCGGATTGTGCCGGTCTTGCGGTCGATCTGATTGTCAACGAAGTCGATCCGGCCCTCGCGCGGCCAGCCGGTCTCGTCCATCAGCCGGATCGGGGCGGCGGCCCCGACCAGGGGGCGCTGGCCATCCTTGGCGCGACGGGCCTGGACCAGGAAGTCGGCTTCGCTCAGTTCAAACGAAAAATAGACAGGATCAACCGACACCAGCGTCGCCAACAGGGTCGGTGTCGATACGGTCGGGCCTGCGGAGATCAGGTTGCCGGGGGTCACCAGCCGGGCTCCGATTCGTCCCGAAACCGGGGCAACGACCCGGGTGAATTGCAGGTTCAGTTCGGCATCGCGCAGCGCGGCGCGGGCCGCCTCGACCGTGGCGCTGGCGCCGCGTGATTCCTCGGTCCGTTGGTCCAGCATGCTTTCCGGTACGAAATCCTTGCGGCGCAATTCACCGGCGCGGACCAACTGGCGACCGGCAAATTCCTTGGTTCCCGCCGCCTGATCCAACTTGGCGCGAGCCTGAGCGACGGCGATCTCGTAAGGGCGGGGGTCTATCACGAACAGAACGTCGCCCTTCGACACCATCTCGCCGTCGGTGAAGCGGACTTCAGTCAGATAACCGCCGACCCTGGCCCGAACTTCGACGGATTCGACGGCGCGGAATTGCCCGGTGATCTCAGCCCAGTCGGTAACGGTGCGGGCTAGCGGTGGGGCGATTGTCACCACCGGCCCGGTGGCAGCCGCTGTCGCGGCGGGCGAGGGGGAGCGGGGGCCGAACACCGAAAACAGGCCCGCCCCGATGCCAAGAACGATCAAAGCGGCAAGGGCGAAGGCAGGCTTGGGGATCGAAAAGGCTTTGGGACTGATCGGCATGGCCCGATCCTGATCGCAAGGGGGAAGGGGAGCGGGGAGCACAGCCGCCGGAGAGGGGTTTGAGTTTGACCGAACTCAAATAGACTGATCGGTCTAGTATTACCGTTGCACCCGCTTGGCGGTCAACCCTGTCAAAGCCCGTCGGCACGGGCTTTCGTGGCGGGCGGAGGTCTGCTAGGGTGCCGACTGGACGACGACAGGGAGAATGTGGGTCATGCAGGTGCGCATCTATCGTCCGGGCAAATCGGCAATGCAGTCGGGTCCGGGGGGCGCTGCCCGGACCTGGGTGTTGGAGGTCGAACCGACCGAAGCGAAATTGCCCGATTCCTTGATGGGATGGGCTGGTTCGGGCGATACCGCGACCCAGATTCGCCTGACCTTTGCCAGCCGGGATGAGGCGATCGCCTTCGCCAGACGCAAAGGACTCGACTATCGGGTTGACAATGAGCCGCCTCGCAGGCAGAAACCCAAATCTTACGCCGACAATTTCCGCAGCGATAAGCGGGAGTTCGGTCGGTTCTGATTTCTGAAAGGGCGCCCGTAGCTCAGTTGGATAGAGCACCCGCCTTCTAAGCGGGATGTCGCAGGTTCGAATCCTGCCGGGCGCGCCATTTCAGATCATTTCCTTGCCCTGTCGGTTCCTGAATAACCGACGGCCATGTCCCCTTCCCGATTGTAGCGGCGCGCGCGATTTTGGACGATTTTGCGCTTGGTTTTAGACAGAAGAAAGCCCTCTGTAATGTCCATTTACGGACTGTTACAGAGGGCTTTGCGTTAGGGGACTAGGGGGCCTCCTGGGCTGTTTCAGGATCAACCGGCCAAATCGGAGCCGCCGGGTCGGTGGTGACCTCGGGCAAGTCGCGTAGCGCTTGTGCGTAAGTCGCCCAGGCGGTGGCTTGGGCATCTGTCAGGGTCGTTGGCAGGCCGAAATCACGCTGATTGCGGTGGCGGTCCAGCACAGCGGTAGCTCCGAGCAAGCGGTTGTCGCGCTCGGCGCGTAAAGCGGACCAGGCGGATTGCACTGCCACGGCCTCGATCGCGGCGATCTGCTCCGCTCCCAGCGGGGTCACCGTGCGGCGGATCACCACCACGTCGCCGTCGACGACAGGCGGCGCGGTGCCGCCGATCTCCAGCGGTCCTGGCTCGACCCCGGACAGCACGACAGCGCGGATGGTGTAGTCGCCCGCGTGGTGCGGCAGATGCGATAGCGGCCCCAGCACGGTGGTGCCATCGGGCAGATCAATGGCCTTGCCGTTGCGGGTGTAGCGCAGGAAATCCGCGCCCTGGGTGATGGCAAGATCGAACATGGTGGGGTTACCTCGCGGTGGTAGGGGCGACGCAGACGCCGCCGATGGGACGACCTATCTGGATGGAGACGTATTTTGCGCCACTGGTGTTGTGATAGGCGTCAGACCCGCCGCCACGCAGCTTGACGCCACCCACGACTAGGTCGGCGGCGGCATAGGCGGTTTCGCCGATTTGGGAGTTGGCAATCAAAATGCGGGTGGCGGGGTTGGTCTGGTTCAGCGCAGTAGCCACAACCATGGGGTCACCGGCCGTCGAGACGCGGCGGCTGATGACCAGGTCGGGCCGCACGGTCGATGCCTCAAATGCGCCCCCGGCATCCGCCGTCCCCGTACCAAGGTGCGAGGTCAGGCAGATGTGCCCGGCGCCCTCGGCCACCACCAGCCAGCGATAGGTGCCGCTGGGCGCGCTGGCGGCGATCTGGAACGAGTTGACGCCGATAGCGGTGATGGTGCCATCCGCCGCCGCCGTGCCGTTGAGCGTGGAAAGCTGGCCCGGCGTCATATCGGGGTGCCACCACCGCCAGTCTCCTCCCGCCGCCCCGGCGACCTTGAGAATGACCGAGTTACGGGTCTTGCCCAGGCCATGGGTGACGGTGGTCGCGGTGCCCGTAGTGTGGATCACCTCGGCGGTAGCCACGCCGTAGTTGGACCCGACGCGCAGTCGGCAACCCCAGTAAGTGCCACCCGCCACCAGGGCCGTCGCCGCCGCCTTTCCGGCTGCGCTATTGAGCGGCATTGAATTGGCTGGATCGTCCGAAAATCGCACCCGCCAGTCCTCGGCAGCGTCCCGGCGTTTGATGATCTCGACCCACTGGCCGTTCCAGTGAGCGGTCAGGGACGCCAAAACCGGGACGATATTGGCCCCGGTGGCGCTGGCCTGGGCCAGTCCCTCGGACGGGTCTTTGATGTCCGGCTCGGGCAGATTGGCTGTGCAGAGCGCCTTGGAGCCGGTCGGCAGCGGGTAAACAAACGGGCGCTGTCCGAAGTTGACCGAATAAGTGCAGGTGCAGCCGCCGCCACGTTCATTTGCAACGACCACGGCCCAGGCATATCCGGCGAGCGGGATGGCGAGATCGCCTTGAGACACGCTGTTCCGGTAAAAAGTGACCCGCCCGGCATCAATGTCCCATTCGACGCCGATGACATCGCCCACACTGTAGGGTGCCCCATATCCGCGAAGGCTGCCTAACACTCGCAACGTGCCACTGTAGCCATTATACCCGATCGCGGCGGCCATCTGCCCCGCCGTCCACGCGCTACCGGGCGTCAAGCGATCGGCCCTCGCGATGCCGATTTCGTAAGGCTCGGCGACCGTGTGGGATGCGGCAGTGACCTCGCAGTACCAGTGCCCCGACCTGGGGGCGATTGTTGCGCTGGTCCATCCGTCCAACGCGAACGGGAGCGTACCCCAGCCCCCTGAAGTCTCGGAAACAGCGGCGTTGTGGCAAAGCGGGTTCAACGCCGCATAGACATTGGTCGGCGTACTGGTCACCGTGTCCCGGCCGACCGAATCGAAGCCCGTGGCCTGCCAGTGGTTGCCCTGGCCGCTTACGTCTGCGCCGGGGGCGAGGGGATCGGAAAAGTCCAAGTGATAGCCGTTGCCGCCCCAGCCACCGGCGGCCGCAATGGCGGCATATATCTCGGAGCGCGGACGCGACACCCATACGCCATGGATGGACGCCTCCCCGAAGAGAGAGGGGGGCACGACTGCGCCGTCAATAAAATAAGCGTCCGCGACAATGCCCCGGAGGCAACTTCCAATAGTTTGTTCGCTGGCACCAATGGCGTGACGGTTAACGGTGTTTACCCATGTCGGCTTACCCGCAAATGAGTTGACGCTTACTGTCAACTCCTGCGGTACACCGTTTACGGATATTGAAACAGTGCCAATCTCTGCGTCCACGGTCAGCAGGATATCCAGCCATCCAACGTAGTCGCGGAAAATTGAGCGGGTAACCCCATTGTAATTCAGTATATTTTCGTTTGCGTTGTGAAAAGCAAAACTTCCATTCCTTATGAAAAGAAAGGTGTAATTGCCGTTGCTGTTGTAGACGGAGAGCAAATATTGATCGGAAATTTCGCTGTTAATCTGTAGCGATGCCCGAAAAGACCACTTTTTTATATGGCCAGCTTTAATTGGGGTCCGGGTGAGATAATGCGCTTCGCCGAACACCACGGCCGCGGCGTCCCGCTCACGCGGCACATAGCAGGCAGGGGCCACGGCGGGCTGAGACAAGAACGGCATCATCACCCGGCCCCCCGCTGGCTGATGACGACATCGAGCGCTGCCCCAGACCCGTCCGAGGTGACCCACAGCAGATTGACGGCCCCGGCGGTGGTGGACCACGACCCGCCCGCCACTCTGTAGCCGGGGGCCAGGGTCAGGGTGCGGCCGCCGGTGGCATCTTGCTTGAGGACCACCAGGAACATGCCCGCCTTGCCCTCCGCCTCCGCCGGGAAGCCCAGAGTCAGATTGGCCGACAGCGGCGCCGCCGGGGTGAAGACGTTGCCTGCCGCCAGGTCAGCCGTGGCGACCCCGGCATTGATGGTCAGCACCACCGGCTTGGTCCAGAAGCCCGCTTCCAACACCGCGCTGGCGTTATAGCGCAGATAGGCGGACAGATTGGGGGTATTGGCGGCGATGGCAGCGGCGATCATCACCTGAATGGATTGTGCCATCTGGCCGACGTCGCCTTCATCCGGCACGAGCTTTCCCGCCCGGATGACGTTCAGAATTTCGTCGGTCAGCGCGTTGGCATGGGCAGCGGTGTCCCGCGACGGTTTAACAGTGCCATCGGCCGAGCCGTCGGTGAATTTTCCGTTGTGCAGCCCCACACGGGGGTCGCTCTTGGGATAGTCCATGGTCCTTTTGCTCCTAGACGTACCAGATGATGGTGTGGGCGGGTTTCAGCCGTTCCAGCATGCAAATCAGCGATTGGGCGCCCCAGCTCGCATAGGGTTCGCCGTGATAGCCGCGCCCGTGGCGGCGGCGGAAAACGGTTTCCGGCGGCAGATGCACTTCCCAGATGAATTGCATTTCCCGGCCGCCGTAGGGCGTGCCGTGGGTGCGGCGGCCGTGGAACCTGGCGCGGCGTTCGGTGATGGTGATTTCAAATCCCAGCGCCGCCGCCAGGACGACGTAATAGGCCGGTGACTGGCCGCCTGTTGCGGTCAAGCGGGCCACTACCTGGGCGCGGCGTTCGGCGATCGTGGCCGCCGGGCCGCTGCACGGATCGGGCAGGCCGCACACCCGTTCCCAATCTGTCAGAAGCTCCAGCGTGGTGCGCGGGTCGGCTTCTTCGATCAGGTCCAGGGCGCGGTTGTGGGCGCGTGCCAGGCCATCGGCCATGGCCAACAGAACGTTGGTCAGCACCGTGTCGGGTTCGCGCGGCCAGGCGGCGCCCGTGGGAAGCAGGGCCTGAAGCTGGGACAGGTAAAGCTCGGGTGTCGCTCGCATGTCGTCAGCTCCAGTTCGGCACGCCCAAGGTGGCGATCTGGTGGGGGGCCGGGATAAAGTTGCCCGGCGGGCTGGTCAGGGTGTGGTCGGTTTCCCCGGCGGCTAGGCTGATGGCCTCGCGAATATGGCTGGCCAGGATGACGCCGCCCGGTTCCGCCTCGCGGCGCAACAAGTCTTTCAGTTCGGCCACCACCGCCGCCTTCACCGCGTCGGTGTTGGGCTTCAGGCCGAGGATGGCCGGATTGATGGGCTTGGGCGTCGGGGCGAACAGGATCACCTCGGCCGTCACCGGGCGGCGGGCGTCGATATAGGCTTGCACCTCGGCCACCTTCTCGGCACTGGGGATGCCGTCGCCGCAGTCATCGTCGCACATGAACATGATGCCCACGGTGCCGATACCGCCCCAGCCGGGCTTGACCCAAGCGCGAGTGACGCCCGGCACCTCCAAGGTCCACGCCACATAGTCATGCGCCGCACCGCCGTGGGGCGCCTGGCGGATGCGAGCCAGCAGGCGGGCCAGAAGGGCCGCGTCTGTTTCGGTATCGGCGCCGCCGGTCATGCCGCCCGCACCCACCACCAGGTCAGTGGCCACCCCCCCGATGGTGGAGACCACCTTGAGCTTGGTCCCGGCCACGGCGTTGCCGCCCATGCCTGCCACCTTGGCGACGGCCGGAACAATGGCCGTCGTGCCGGTCACGACGACGGCGGCGGTCGTGACATAGGCCACGCCGTCCGCACGCTGCACCTCGGTGCCCTCATCAATGGGCGTATCGTCATTGCCGGTGAACACCAAATTGCCCACAGCGAAACTGTTAGGCTTGCGAGGAATGCCCCAGATGGATGCCCAGCGGTCCAGAATGTCGCCGTCGGCGGTATCGAAGGGGATTTGTCGGCTGATCCAGTCTTGATAGCCGTACAGCCCATGCAGCGCCCCGGCGTGCACGCGCGCCATGACGTTCAGGTTGGACATGGGCAAGCGGGCATCGGCGCCGGGCAGGCGGCTTTCGAAGTCGGCCTGTTCACGGTCGATCAGCTCGGCCAGGGTCGGGCGGGTGAAGCTCATGCGGCGATGTCCTTCCAGGCGGTGGCCAGATTATCGTTGGCGGCCCACAGCCAACCGAAACGTTCGGTCACGTTCGCGGCCTTGGTTACGGTGATGGTGATGCCCAGCACGCCCGTGGCCTGCCATTCGGTGGTCACGTCAACGCGGCTTGCCACGCCCAGGCGGGTCAGCCACTCCAGCGCCTCGCGGCAATAAAACGCGGCGCGCCGCGCGGTCTCGGCCGTCTGCTTCTCGCGCGACAGCAGCCACAGGCGCGAGCCAGACCGCCACGGCGTGTCGTCGGGGGCGTTGGCGGGCGGCACCACGTCGCCCCACCATCCGCGCCGGTCGGTGGTGCCATCGGGCAGCACGTCGCCCGGCTCGGCCCGGCGGTCGGTGAACAACGACAGGGCGATGGCGGTGTTCAGCCCGGCTTCCTGTCCCAGCAAGCCGCCGATCAGCACCCAATCTGCGGTCAGGGTCTGGCCGTTGAAGGCGGTTTGAAAGTCCATTTTAAGGCCCCTCGGGCGGCGTGATGGAGAGGGTGACGGAACTGATGGCGGCATCCGTCTGCCATGTCTTGTGTTCCCAGGCGGTGCCGCCGGTCCACGTCCACCGCTCGCCGAAGCCGCCCACGTCCCACGACCGGGACCGGGTGGCGTGCGTCTCGATGTCTTCGGCTTCCAGGCGCAGCTTTTTCCCGGCCTTGATGGTCACGTTCTGGTCGGCTTCCAGCGTGGCGTTCAGCGGGGTCTTCACCACCACGCCCGTGCGGGTCAGGTGGACCTTCTGGCCGAGGTCGTCATACATGGCGACTTCGCCTTTCAGCAGCTCGATGCGGAATTGGCGGTCGCACATGGCGATGACGAAGCCGTTGGACCTGTCGCCGCCGAAGAACCCGGCAAAGGGCTGCATGCCCGGCAAGGGGTGCGAGGTGAAACCGTAATCCTGGGGGCGTTCCATACCGTCGCGGGTTTCGCCGATCAGAAAGGTGGCCTGCACCGTCTGGCACGGGCCGCCATCCTCGACCATATGCAGCACGCCCTTGCCCAGCCCCAGCTTCACCCGGTTCTTCAGGTACTCCAGGCGGTTGTCCACCTCGGCCAGGATCATGTTGACCAAGTCGCGCATCACTCTTCCTCCGGCTGGGCCAAGAGGTCGAACGCGCCCGGCGGATAGAGGTTGAGCTTCGTTACCGTGCCGTCGTCGTCGCTTTTGATGAAGGCGACGTTTGCCACCAGCCAATTGCCGTTGATCCGCAACCGGCTGTCGCTGAAAGCCACGGTCTGGCCAGGCCGCCACAGGCCGCCTTCGTGGCGCCAGCCCAATACGGTCACCGATACGCAACGGCTTTTCCCCTGGGCCACCCGTTGCTCATGCGCGGCCCGTTCAGTCAGGTTGATGATGGCCCCTTGGGTTTCGGGCACCATGATCTTGGGGCGGTGGCGCTTTACCGCCACGTCCCTGGCCACACCTTGTTCCTGGCTTCCGGCCGTGGGGTCCGAGCTGTCGGGTGTCTCGCGGGTGCCGCGCACGATGATTTCGGAGAAACGGGCGGCAAAGTTGTTGGGCGCGGTCGCGGCCAATACGTTATTGCCCCGCTTCAGCGCGGCGACCGGCTCGCCAACGGTGCCCCGGCCGATCACCAAGTTCCCCAATCCGTCAGACCACGCCAGGACGCCGCGCTGGCGGCACATACGCTCAATGCACGTCTGCACGGTGTCCCCCGTGTTGACGGCCACGCGGCGGAACGGGGCGCCCGTGTCGGTGGTCACCACCACCTTAATGCCGAAGGGAGCGCACATATCGCGCGCCACCGCTTCCAGCGTCTGATTCAGGTACTCTTTAACTTCCGCCGAACAATCCACGAGGTCGCCTGTGGTATCGCGCCCGGTCACGGTGACGATGTTTGACTTTTCATCAAAGGCAGGGATGGGGTTGTCTACCCATCCAGTCATCACCGTTTCATCGTCGATGACCACGCGGCAAGCGGCCCCAGCGTCGATAGGGTGTTGTTCGAGCTGGCCGTCCTTCAGATATTCGTCGGTCAGGCGCAAGATAAAGTCACCTGCCATGTGGTCCAGGTTCAGGGTTACGGCGACGTTCTCCCAGCCCTCATGGGCTTGGCCGCCAACCCACAGCGTCACGCGGTGTTCTGCCTCAGCCATCGGTCGGCACCTTCAGAATCAGGCCACCGGGGATGAACCCAGGGTGGCGGATGGTCGGGTTCCTGGTCAGCACATCGCTTTCGCGGTCGGCATTGCCATAAAGGCGCTGGGCCAGCACCAGGGCAGGCGTGTCGGCATCGTTGGTCACGTCGGACAGGCGCGACAGATCGGCACCGCGCGTGGTGATGTCGCGGACGGATACGGTGCGCAGGGTGTCCAGGGGTTGATAGACGGCATCGGGCGCCGTCATCATGCGTTCGTCCAACGATGTGGACACCTGGTCGCGCACGGTCACGGCGTCGTCGTAAACGGTAAAGGGCATGTCCGCCGAGGCTTGCGCCGCTTCCACCGCCGCCAGGCCCCGAACCAGGTCAATCATGGCGGCCTGGTTGGTCGCGGCGCGGGCGCGCATGGTGGTGGTGGGGGCAATGGGGGCGAAATCCTGGCCATAATCCAGAAAACCACGTGCGGCCTGATAGCGCGGCCAGCCGTTGTCGTGGAGGCCGAGCGCCAAGCTCATCAACTCGGCGATGGATGATCCGAACCCAGAGAATCCAGTGCCACCCCACAAAGATCTTCGCAGGCCCAACACCCGACCCAGCAGCGAGGATACGCCCCCGTTGTATCGATTGGCTGTGCGGCTGCTGGCCAGAGTATCCTCAATCTTTCCCAGGGCTTGGCCAGCGATGGTGGTCGCCCTGCTCAACAGGTCATCATTGCCACGCGCGCTGAATCTGGAGTCAAAATCCTCCAGAATTGCCGCTTTGCTATCGGTACTGGCCTGGCGCACGGCATAGGCGGTGTCGGTCTTGACCGAGTGCAGCGCCTTGTTGCCGTATTCGACGAACGTGATGGTGAAGGCGACATAGCCGCCTTCGTTCATGCGTTCTTCCCATTCAAAGTCGCGGACCTGCACCTGCCAAGTCTCGCCCCAAGCGTCGATGTATTCGCCGGGGCCTTTTTGCTCCAGCGCCTCGATCAGTTGGTTCTTGGTGGGCAAATAATTGCCCCCGAGCCTGGCTGCCAGCAGGAAGGCATCCACTGAATAGCGGCGCATTTTTCGCCCGGTGTCTTCGGGATAGCCTTCGTCGCGGTCGGGAAATTCGTGATCGGCACCGCGTCGGCCACCCTTGCCTTTGCGGCTCCGCGCTTCAAAGGCAACGCCTCGGAAACTTGCCGGTCGCAGCGTGTCGCGCCAACTCGCAGCCATCAGTTGCCCCCCGCCATGGACTGGCCGGTGCGGGCGATCACGCTTACGCCAGGGGTGGACCCCCGCACGTCGGCACGCATGCCAGGCGGCAGGGTCAACACGACTTCAATGCGCTGGGGCGTAGCGGCGGACGCCTGGGCCACGGCCTGGCCACCGGCTTGCCCGGCGGCGCTCGTATCGGAACCCTTAGTCACGACCTGGGCGCCCTTGGCCTCGGCGGCTTTGATGCCGCTGCCCGGTTTCACTTGATTGTCGTTGGCGGGGTTGTCATTGGCTGCGACGGCAGCACCGACCTTCGGCATGCTCTCGCCCTTGGGGGCAACCCACCCCATCATCGTGGCGAAGTCGGTCAGGGGGCCGCGCACCTTGTCCCAAATGGCCATGATGGTGGCCACGCCATCGTCCCAAACCTTGGTGATGTTCCCCCACACGGAGGTGAAGATGCCGGTGATGGCTTCGCCGACAGGGGTCACGGCATCGACCAGTCCGGCCCATTTGGCGCTGATGCCTTCCCACATACCCATGGCGAAGGTCTTCAACTGGCCCCAATTGTCGATGATCTTGATTGCCGCCCAGCCAATAGGGCCGGTAAAGGCCAGGATGGTGCGCCAGTGTTCCTCCACCCCGTTCCAGATGGTGGAGAAAAACAACTTTACCGTACCCCAATTGTCGATAATGAGACCGGCACCGACGGCAATGGCACCGATGGCCAAGCCGATGGGGTTGGCCATCACGCTGGCGCTCAACACCCGCCACGCCACAGTGGTCAGGGTGATGGCGGGCGGCAACAGGGTGAAGGCGGCGCCCACGGAGACAATCGCGGCGGTGGCGGTGGGCGATGAATTGGCCATGTCGCCCAGCACCGTCACCACCGGGGTGATGGCCTTGAGCGCCATGTTGAACGGCGGCAGCAACGCCGAACCCACGGCTTCGCCCAGCTTGCCAAGCTGGGAATTGAAGCCTTTCAGCAGCTCCTTGTTGGTCTCCATCATGCGGGCGAAATCGGTGTCCACCGTGCCGGAGGCGCCCGCGATGTCGCCTTTCAGGCGCTTGTATTCCTCCAGATTTGCCAGCATGGGCTTCAAGAAGTCTTGAACCTGCATGTCGCCGAAGAACTGGCCGAGAAGGTCAACTTGGCCACCCTTGGTTTTCTTGTTAACCTGCTCCAACAGCGCCTCGAAAGGATTGCCCCCCTTCGCGATGGCCTCGTTCCGCACCTTCACCAAGTCCACCCCGTGTTCCTTGAACTTCTTCAAGGTTTCTGGTGCCATGATCTTGGCCATGAAGTTCTTCATGTTGTTGGCCGCTTCGCTGGGGTCGGCCGCGCCTTTCTTGGCGATCTGGAGCGCCGCGCCCAGGGTGGTCACGGCTTCGGTGCCTTGAAGGCCCAGGCCCTTGGCGGCGGCGCCCAGGGTGGGGAAATAGCGGGCCATATCCTTCAGCTCGAAGGCCCCCTGTTTGCCCGCGAAAGCCAGTTGGTCCAGCGCCTTGCCCATGCCCTCGGGCGCCACGCCCAGGGTGTCGTTCAACACGAACGCGGTCTTGGCCAAGTCGTCAACGTTGGCCTGGGCGGCCGTGGCGGTGCGGCCCAGCGCTTCCACCATGGCGCTGGTCTTGTCTTTGTCCATGCCTGCCGAAACCAAGGCGGAAAAGCCCTTCAACAGCTCTTGCATGGACTGGTTGGTGCGTTCGGGCACGGCCAGGCCGCGAAGCTGGTCCTTCAGCCCCGCGATCTGTTCGTTCGTCATGTCGGCGGTGATGCCCGCCTGCTTCAGCTCATGCTCGAAATCGCTGGCTTGATTCAGGGCAGACCCGATGCCGTGCAGCGATGCCCAAGCCTGACCAACCTGCACCAGGGTGCCGCTCAGTTCTCCGGCGGCCCGGTTGATCTGGCCAATACCGCCGACCGCGCTGCCGATGGTGCTGTTAAAGCCCCCCGCCAGTGCGGCGCCGATGATGATGTTGGTGGCCAGAGACAAGGCGGCTTACCCCTGATGTTCCAGTTCTTCGACTTCGGCCATGTAGGCCAGAAATTCCCTGGTTGGCATGGCTTCGATTTCAGCCCGCGACCAGCCGCTTACACGGGCGAGGCGGAGGACGTTTCTTCGGAGGTCTCGGCCTCCGGGTAGGGAAAATTTGAGAGGGTCGCCTGCACCTTCTGGTAGTCGGCCATGCTGAGGATTTTGACCAGCTCCACCGGCACGTTGCACAGGATGGCCACCATGGCCGTTTCGACTTCCTTGAGGCCGACCGCTTCCGCCTCGGCCGGAACCTGCATGCGGGCATTGACGTGCGGTTCCACCATGCTCAGGGAGGTATAGCGAACGCCCGCCACGGTGCGGGGGCGCACCAGCGGGAAGGTATGGACGGCCAGGCCGTCTTCTCTGGTCGTGGTCTTGGTTTCCATTTCCACCTCCCCTTAGACCTTTTCGGCCGGATTGCCGTTGATCTTGATCTTCATCGGCCCGCCATCCTTGGCGGCGAACTTCAGCGTGTCGGCGCGGAAGGCGTTGCGGATCAGCCAAGTCTGGCCGGTGTCGGCGCGGAAGGTCACGGTGGCGTCCACCAGGTTGTTGATGTCTTCCACCGGGGTTTCGGCGGAAATGGGCACATCGCATTCCAGTTCGGATTGCTTCGGCGTTTCGGAATAGCCCACGGTGCCGTCGGCCAGAACAACGGGCTTGCGTTCCCACCCACCCAAATCCAGCGAGGCGCCGGGCATGGTGCCGACCTTCTTGCCGTCGTAGGAGATGTCGGCGCGGCCAAGGTATTTGGTCATTTAAACCCCCGTTAAACGATGAATTGAATAAGCGCCGCGCCCTTGCGGTACTGGTTGACCAGGTCGGGCTGAAGCAGATGGTCGGCGCGGCAACGGTCATCGGCGTTGCGCTCGACCACCAGGGCGGCCTTGAAGGCGTCCACGTTCTCCACCCACCCGCGCTGTTCCCAATCACGGGCCAGGGCGATGTTCTCGGCCTTCAGGATGGAGGGCGTGACAATGGCTTGGCCGACACCGAAATTCGTGCCGTCGTCGGCCAGCTTGTGGCGCGGGAACTTCTGCGCCTGGCGGGCGCGCCAGGTGCGGCGAAGCACCGACAGGGTGGCCGGGGTTTCCACGTCCAGATAGCTCTGATCGTTCAGGCCCCAATCGTTGACCTGATAGGTGGTGATGGCCCGTTCGATCTGGCACAAGCCCGACGACGTGACCGTAAAGGTGCTGATGCCGTCCCACAGCAGAAGGTTGCGCTCAAGCTTATCGAAGCGGTCCTTCTCGGCCGGGGCCATCATGCCCTTCAGGGTCAGGGTCTGGAGCGGGCGGGCCGGGTCAATGTCGATGGACGATGCCGCCACCGCGCAGTAAATGGCCGCCACCTCATAGGCCGGGGTCGGCGAGCCATAGGTGGGCATGATGGAAAGGGGGAAGGCGTTCAGGCTGTTGCCGAGCGTAGTCAACGCCGCATGGTCGCCCGCGTGCGCGGTCCACACCTGGCCTTCGATCTGCTGGCCAGCGGACCAGCGGTCGGTGAATTCCGCCACCACGGCCGCCAGGTTGGCGCCATCGGTGTACGGGTTCGCGACGTGGTGGTATTGCGCATCGCCCAGGGCGGTCATGCCCGCCACTAGGTCGGGATTGCCCGCGCCGCCCGTGAACGGGGTAATGGTGAAGGTCAGGCCATCATCGGGCACGTCGCCCTGGTAATAGCCCATGCGGATGTCCAGGCCGTTCCAGGCCGTGCCCTTGTGCCGGGCGGTCAGGTTGACCTTGGACGCGGTCACGCCGTCCACGGCGGCGGTGAACACCAAATCCAGGTTGGCGTTGATGGCGGCGGCTAGCCCCTCGGCCACCTGGGCCACTGTGGCGCCGATGGCGACGGAAAACTGGACACGCTGGCCGCCGATCCACACCGTGCGGGTGCTGGCCG
>NZ_AQPH01000044.1 GCF_000442515.1 Magnetospirillum fulvum MGU-K5
TCTGAAGAACCACCGCCCCTAAGGGGGTCCGTCGGCCCGCGAGTTTCGCGCACCGGCGTGCAATATTTTTTGGGGTTGCGGGTTTGGTGTCGAAAGTGGGGGTCACATGTTCGAAAGCCTGAGCTCGAAACTGGGCAATGTGTTCGAACGCCTGACGGGGCGCGGCGCGCTGACCGAGGCCGACGTCACCGAGGCGCTGCGCGAGGTTCGCGTCGCTCTGCTCGAAGCCGACGTCGCCCTGCCGGTGGTGAAAGAATTCATGGGCCGGGTGAAGGCCCGCGCCGTCGGGACCGAGGTGATCAAGTCGGTCAGCCCCGGCCAGATGGTCGTCAAGATCGTCCATGACGAACTGATCGACACGCTGGGGACCAAGGGCGTCGAGCTGAACCTCAACGCCACCGCCCCGGTGGTGATCCTGATGGTCGGTCTCCAGGGTTCGGGTAAAACCACCACCTCGGCCAAGCTGGCGGTGCGGCTGAAGAAGGACCGCAAGAAGGTCCTGCTCGCCTCGCTCGACGTCTATCGTCCCGCCGCGCAGCGTCAGTTAGAAATTCTGGCCGGACAGGCCGAAGTCGGCTCGCTGCCGATCGTGATGGGCGAGATGCCGGTGGCGATCACCCATCGCGCTCTCGATGTCGGCCGCAAGGAAGGCTACGACGTCGTTATTCTCGACACTGCCGGTCGCCTCCATATCGACCAGGAGCTGATGGCCGAAGTCGCCGAAGTCCGCGACGTCGCCCAGCCGACCGAAACCCTGCTGGTCTCCGACGCGATGACCGGTCAGGACGCGGTGACCTTGGCGCGCGAATTCAACGAGAAAGTCGGCGTTACCGGCATCGTGCTGACGCGGATCGACGGCGATGCCCGTGGTGGTGCCGCTCTGTCGATGCGCGCCGTTACCGGCCGTCCGATCAAATTCCTTGGCGCGGGCGAAAAGCTCGACGCGCTCGAAGTGTTCCATCCCGATCGTGTCGCCGGTCGCATTCTCGGCATGGGCGACATCGTCTCCCTGGTCGAAAAGGCGATGGAGACGATCGAGAAGGAAGAGGCCGAGCGTCTCGCCAAGCGTATCGAAAAAGGCAAATTCGACCTGGACGACATGCGTAAGCAATTCGCCCAGGTGCGGAAGATGGGCGATCTGAAGGGCGTGATCGGGATGTTGCCGGGTGTCGGCAAGATGGCCGCCGCGATGAAAGACGCCAGTGTGGACGAGAAGCTGTTGGCCCGTCAGGAAGCAATCATCCTGTCGATGACGATGGCGGAACGCCGCAATCCCGACCTGATCAAGGCGTCGCGCAAAAAGCGTATCGCCGCAGGCTCCGGTGTCGACGTCCAGGAAGTCAACAAACTGCTCAAGCAGTACATGATGATGTCCGACGTTATGAAAAAAGTATCCAAGCTGGGTCAAAAAGGGCTGATGCGCCACGGCATTGCCGGGCTTCTGCCCCCCGGTGCGAGAATGGGGCGGTGATCTCCGCCCGTATTATTGGTTCGAACGAGAGGAAGACCCAAGGATGGCTCTGAAGATTCGCCTTTCCCGCGGCGGCGCCAAGAAGCGCCCGTTCTACAAGATCGTGGTCGCCGACGCGCGTTCGCCCCGCGATGGCCGCTTCATCGAGAAGGTGGGCACCTACAACCCGATGCTGCCGAACGAGAACGGCCAGCGTCTGATCCTGGACCAGGAGCGGGTGAAGCATTGGCTGTCGGTCGGCGCCCAGCCGACCGAGCGTCTGGTTCGCTTCTTCGCCGATCTTGGCCTGGTTGCCAAGCCCGAGCGTGCCGAGCAGACCAAGCAGCCGCAGCCGAAGGCCAAGGCGCAGCAGCGCGCCAAGGAACAGGCCGAGCGCGCCGCCGCTGCCGCGTCCGCCGAGTAAGACGTGCCGATGTCGCCTCGTGTCTGCGTCGGAATCGTGGTTGGCGCGCAAGGGGTGCGGGGTGCTGTCCGCGTTAAAAGCTTCACCGAGGACCCGGCCGATATCGGCCGGTACTCCCCGGTGGAGGATGAGGGCGGCAGCCGCAAGCTGAAGTTGGCGGTGGTCGGAGAGGCCAAAGGCGTGGTGATTGCCACGCTGGACGGTATCTCGGATCGCAATGCCGCCGAAGCTTTGCGCGGGACCCGGTTGTATGTCGATCGCGACCGCCTGCCCGGGACGGATGAGGACGAGTTCCTCTATTCCGACCTGATCGGGCTGGTGGCCGAGGCCCCGGACGGAACCCGTCTGGGAACAGTTGCCTCGGTCGGCGATTTCGGTGCGGGCGACGTGCTGGAAATCACGCTCGCGGATGGGGGAACGATGATGGTTCCCTTCTCGCGGGCCGATGTTCCGGTGGTCGATGTCGCGGGCGGACGGCTGGTGGCGGTGCCCCCGGTCTATGCTGCTGTCGACGAGAACGAGGAAAAAGAAGCCAGTGGACGCTGAGACTAAGCGGCCCTGGCGGGCGACGATGCTGTCAATCTTCCCCGAAATGTTTCCGGGGCCGCTGGGGATGTCCCTGGCCGGTCGCGGGCTGGAGGAGGGGATTTGGGCATTGGATGCCGTCGATATCCGGAGCTTCGCCACCGACCGTCATCGGTCGGTCGACGACACTCCCTTCGGCGGCGGCGCTGGCATGGTGATGCGTCCCGATGTGCTTGATGCCGCGATTCGCGGCGCGGGCGGCGAGGGGCCGTTGATCTACATGTCCCCGCGCGGTCGGCGGCTCGACCAGCCTTTGGTGCACGAGCTGGCGGCAGGGCCTGGGGTCAGGGTGTTGTGCGGGCGCTTCGAAGGGGTCGACCAGCGTGTGCTGGAGGCTCATGGAGCGCTCGAAATCAGCGCGGGGGATTTCGTCCTGTCGGGCGGAGAACTGGCGGCGCTGGTGATGTTGGACGCGGTGGTGCGGTTGTTGCCCGGTATCGTGGGCGCGGCCGAATCGCTGGCGGAAGAGAGCTTCGAGTGGGGATTGCTGGAATATCCCCATTATACCCGCCCCCAGATTTGGGATGGCCGGGCGGTGCCGGAGGTTTTGCTGTCCGGTCACCACGAGAAGATTCGCGTCTGGCGGCGGCGTCAGGCGGAGGAGATAACCCGGCGGCGCCGGCCCGATCTGTGGGATCGGTATGTTGCCGCCATTGACGTGAGCGAGGGTTGAGCCATGGTGAACATCATTGAGCAGCTCGAAAAGGAGCAGATCGAGAAGCTGACCGCCGAACGCGGCGTGCCCAGCTTCGCGCCCGGCGACACGCTGAAGGTGAACGTGAAGGTCATCGAAGGCAATCGCGAGCGTGTCCAGGCCTATGAAGGCGTGTGCATCGCCCGCAAGAACGACGGGATCAATTCCTCCTTCATCGTGCGGAAGATTTCTTACGGCGAAGGCGTCGAGCGTATTTTCCCGCTCTACTCGCCCAACATCGCTTCGATCGAAGTGGTGCGTCGTGGCGACGTGCGGCGCGCGAAGCTGTACTATCTGCGGGATCGTCGCGGCAAGTCCGCCCGTATCGCCGAGCAGACCACCGGTCATTCCGGCAAGGTGGCCGCCGCCGAACGTGCCGATGCCGCCGCCGCCAAGGCGAAGGCGAAGGAATAACCTAGACCTGATCGGGCCCTCGTCCGTCCCGCCCGCCTTCTTTCAGAGGAAAGAATGCGGGCGGGGTCGGGATGCCCGATGGTCGGGTGCGGCCTCGTTGCCCGGAGGTCCCGGACGCGATGTCGAGGCCGTGCCGTATTTCAGGAAATCGATATGGCCAAGCCCCGCACGCTGTTCGACAAAATCTGGGACGCCCATCTGGTGGACGTCCAGGATGATGGTACCTGTCTGATCTATATCGACCGCCATCTGGTCCACGAAGTCACCTCGCCGCAGGCCTTCGAAGGGCTGGAACTGGCGGGCCGCCGCGTCCGCCATCCCGGTCAGACGCTGGCGGTGGCCGACCATAACGTGCCGACCACCGACCGTTCGCGCGGCATCGAAAATCCCGAAAGCCGCCTCCAGGTCGAAACCCTGGCCGCCAATGCCGCTCGCTTTGGCATCGACTATTACCCGATGGACGATATCCGTCAGGGCGTGGTCCATATCGTCGGGCCGGAACAGGGCTTTACCCTGCCGGGCACCACTATCGTTTGCGGCGATTCCCATACCTCGACCCACGGTGCCTTCGGCTCGCTGGCGTTCGGCATCGGCACCTCGGAAGTCGAGCATGTGCTGGCCACCCAGACCCTGGTGCAGAAGCCCGCCAAGAACATGCGGATCACGGTGAAGGGCAAGGCCCCCGCCGGTGTCACCGCCAAGGACATCGTGCTGGCGATCGTCGGCAAGATCGGCACCGCCGGTGGTACCGGCTATGTGATCGAATATGCCGGTGAAGCGATCACCGATCTGTCGATGGAAGGCCGGATGACCGTCTGTAACATGACGATCGAGGCGGGCGCGCGCGCCGGTCTGATCGCCCCGGACGAGAAGACCTTCGCCTATGTTGCGGGCAAGCCGCGCGCGCCGAAGGGTGCCGCGTTCGAAGCCGCCGTTGCCTATTGGAAGACGCTGCACACCGATGCGGACGCGGTTTTCGATGTCGAAATCGAGATTGACGCCGCGACCCTGGTGCCGCAGGTGACCTGGGGCACCAGCCCCGAGGACGTGATTGCGATCACCGGCACCGTGCCGAACCCGGCCGATATCGCCGACGAAGGCAAGCGCAAGGCGGTTGAGCGCTCGATCGCTTATATGGGCCTGACCGCCGGGATGAAGGCCACCGACATTCCGATCGACGTCGTGTTCATCGGCTCGTGCACCAACGGCCGTATCGAGGATTTCCGTGCCGCCGCTGCGGTGTTCCAGGGCCGCAAGGTCGCTCCGGGCGTCCAGGTTCTGGTCGTTCCCGGTTCGGGTCTGGTCAAGGAACAGGCGGAAGCCGAAGGCCTCGACAAGATCTTCATCGAAGCCGGAGCGGAATGGCGTGAACCGGGCTGTTCGATGTGTCTGGCGATGAATGCCGACCAGTTGAAGCCGGGCCAGCGCTCTGCCTCGACCTCCAACCGTAATTTCGAGGGGCGCCAGGGACGTGGCGGCCGCACCCATCTCGTCTCTCCGGCGATGGCGGCGGCGGCGGCGATCACCGGCAGGCTGACGGACGTGAGAGGGCTCTAACGCCATGGACAAATTCACCGTTCTTACCGGCGTCGCGGCGCCGTTGCCGATGATCAACGTCGATACCGACATGATCATCCCCAAGCAGTTCCTGAAGACGATCAAGCGGACTGGTCTCGGCAAGAACCTGTTCGACGAGATGCGCTATACCCAGGACGGCAAGGAAGTCGCCGACTTCGTGCTGAACAAGGCGGCGTATCGCTCGGCCTCGATCCTGGTCTCGGGTGCTAATTTCGGCTGTGGCTCGTCGCGCGAACATGCGCCGTGGGCGATTCTCGATTTCGGCATTCGCTGCGTCATCGCTCCCAGCTTCGCCGACATTTTCTATAACAACTGCTTCAAGAACGGCATTCTGCCGATCAAATTGCCGCAGGAGCAGGTCGACAAGCTGATGGACGACGCCAATCGCGGTGCTAACGCGGTGGTGACGGTCGATCTCAACAAGCAGGTCATCACCGGCCCCGATGGCGGCTCTATCTCCTTTGAGATAGATCCGTTCCGCAAGCACTGCCTGCTGAACGGGCTCGACGACATCGGATTGACGTTGCAGCGTGATGCCAAGATCGCTTCGTTCGAGGAGACTCGGCGGGTGTCCTATCCCTGGCTGTAAGCAATCCTGCCATTTCATGACAGAGGTTGACGCCAACCCACGAAGGGTCTAGGCAGCAGCCTTACGATATAATTTGGGAGTCTAGCATGGCCGCCAAGAAACTTCTGATCCTTCCCGGCGACGGTATCGGCGTCGAAGTGATGGCGCAGGTGCGTCGTATCATCGACTGGCTGGGCAAGCGTCGGAAGATTGAGTTCGATCTGTCCGAAGGGTTGATCGGCGGAGCCTCCTACGACGTCCACGGCACGCCGCTGTCCGATGGGACTTTGGCCGATGCGCTGGCCGCCGATGCGGTTCTGCTCGGCGCCGTCGGCGGGCCGAAGTGGGACAATCTGCCGTTCCAGTTCAAGCCCGAACGCGGTCTGCTCAAGATTCGCAAGGAAATGGGCCTGTTCGCCAATCTGCGTCCGGCCACCGTGTTCGACGCTCTGGCCGAAGCCTCGACCCTGAAGGCTGAGGTCGTGGCCGGGCTCGACATCATGATCCTGCGCGAACTGACCGGCGGTCTTTATTTCGGCGAGCCGCGTGGAATCGAGACCCTGCCCGACGGATCGCGCAAGGGCGTCAACACCTTGGTCTACACCACCGAGGAAGTCCGCCGGATCGGCCGCGTCGCCTTCGAACTCGCCCGCAAGCGCAACAAGCGGGTCTGTTCGGTCGACAAGGCCAACGTGCTGGAATGCACCGTGCTGTGGCGCGAAGAGATGATCAAGCTCCAGCAGGAAGAGTTCCAGGACGTCGAGCTGTCGCACATGTATGTCGATAACGCGGCGATGCAGCTGGTTCGCAATCCCAAGCAGTTCGACGTGATGGTCACCGAAAACATGTTCGGCGACATCCTGTCCGATTGCGCGGCGATGCTGACTGGCTCGCTGGGTATGCTGCCGTCGGCCTCGCTGGGGGCTGCCGACGCCTCGGGCCGTCGTCGTGCTCTGTACGAGCCGGTGCATGGCTCGGCCCCGGACATCGCCGGGAAGGACATGGCCAACCCGCTGGCCACCATCCTCTCCTTTGCGATGTGCCTGCGCTACTCGTTCGATCTCGCCGAAGAGGCGGACATGATCGAAGCGGCGGTGAAGGCGGTGCTGAAGGGCGGTCTGCGCACCGCCGACATCATGCAGGTCGGCAAGGCCAAGGTCTCGACCACCGTGATGGGCGAAGCCGTGGTTCGCGAACTCGATAAGATGATCTGATCGCTCTCGGGCGATTGGGTCTGACCGAAAGAAGGGCGGGGCCGTTTGGTCCCGCTCTTTTTTATTGGTGGCAGGGACTGTCGCCGCGCCCTTCTCGCGCTGCGACGAAAAAATAGCGTCTATCTCGGTCACGCGCCGGACGCTACACTCTGGTTTTCGTGTTTTTGCAAGCTGTACCAAGGACATCGACGGTGAGTACCCCGGGACGGATCAGGATCGGCGTTGCCGCGCCCAGCAATCGAATTGCCCCCTCTTTGCCGGAAAATCTCGCGGCGGCGGCGGCCCGTCTCAGCCCGGAGCGGCCGCCGGAAATCTGGTTCCATCCGCAATGCTTCGCGTCGAGCGGCCATTTCGCCGGAACCGATTCCGACCGGGCCACCGCGTTTCTCGATATCGCCAATGACGAGCGCTTTGACGTGCTGTGGTTCGGACGCGGTGGCTATGGTGCGTTCCGCCTGATCGAAACGGTGTTGCCCCGCCTCAACGCAGCGGCGCGGCGCAAGCTGTATCTCGGCTATAGCGATGCGGGCGCGATGCTGGGGGCGCTGTATGGGGCCGGGATCGGACAGGTCGCCCATGGCCCGATGCCCGCCGACCTCAACCGCCAAGGCGGCGAAGCGGCAATCGGCCGCGCTCTGGCCTTTTTGACCGGGGGGGATGCGTCCACGCTGGAATCCTCGATCTGTCCGGGCGTACCGCAGGCGGCGTTCAACATCACCATTCTGGCCCACCTGATCGGCACCCCCTATCTGCCCGATCTGACTGGCCACGTCCTGATGCTGGAAGAGGTGGCCGAACCGATGTACCGGATCGACCGGGCGCTGGGTCAGATCGTTAGCACCCCGGCGCTGCGTCAGGTGGCGGGGATCCGGCTGGGACGCTGTGGTGCGATCCCGGCTAACGATCCCGAGTTCGGTCAGACCGAGGAACAGGTCGTCCGCTATTGGTGCGACCGCTCCGGCATTCCTTATCTCGGCCGCGCCGATATCGGCCACGATATCGGCAATAAAATCGTTCCCTTTGGGGTGTGGCCGACCTAGCCGCGGCCGCGTGGCGGGATTACCGCCCCATCACCACCCTGACCTGATGGCGAAAGCCGGAGAGAACCCGGCGTTCGAATTCGGGCAGCGATAATTGCGCCAGTGATTGCAGCAGCGCCGAGCGCAGCGCGACATGATAGGCGGCGTGCACCCGGCAGCCGCCACCGGGCAACGGTTCGAAGCTCCAGATCAGGCGGAACTGGGTGAACGGGGCTTGGCGCGAGGTGATTTCCAGCCGATGGGGGCGGTCGAGCACGGCGCGGGTCTGGAAATGGGCCTGGATCGGCCCGGCGCCAAAGGCATTGTCGACGTCGAGCGCGTTGCCGTCGCGGCGACGGATGCGGGCGGTACGACAGAACGGGAGGAAGCGGGGATAGGATTCGATATCGACGGCGATATCGAACATCTGTTCGCAGCTATAAGCGGGGAAATCGAGGCTCCATTGACCGGCGAGGGGATGGGTCATCGTGGCTCAGTCGGACAGGTTACGGATATTGCGAACGAAGATGTTGAGCAGGCCCCGGATGAACGGATCGGCCTTGGCCAGCTTTTCGCGGAAGGTATCGCGCGAGATGACGATACAGGCCACATCGGTCCGGGCGATCGCGGTCGCCATCCGGGGTTTGTCGTCGATCAGAGCCATTTCGCCCAGTAATTCACCCTTGCCGATCGAGGCGACGATCGCACCGTTCTTGATGATGTCGACCAATCCGTCCTGGATCAGAAAGGCGCGATCTCCCTCATCCCCTTCCTTCAGGATTTTGGTCCCGGCGTAAAAAACCTTGCGCTCCAAAATCCTGTCGTTGTTCATTCTCGCCACCTTCACCCGACGCTGGGTTGATTTTATGCGGGATCGCCTTCCCTGTCATCCATCCCCGCAAAGGCCGGTTCCCCCGCAGCGGCGATTGCCCCGGTCGGGCGGGGGCGTTTATAGTAGCGCCATGAACGGTTCTCCTGCCCATTTCCCCGTGCGGCTGGTCGTGCTCGTGGCCCTGGCCGGGCTGGTGGCTGCCTGCGAGCCTAGTTGGAATTCTCGTGTGCCGGTGACATCGGGGCCATCCGGGGCGGCCTCGTCGTCGCGTCCGGCTGCGGTGACGGTTGTGTCGGGTGATACCGTCTATTCGATCGCCCGCCGCTATAATCTGTCGGTCCGCGATCTGATTGACGCCAACCGGCTGGAGCCACCCTATCAACTCAGTCCCGGACTGGTGCTACGGCTGCCCGGCGGTGGCACCGATTACGTGGTGCAGAAGGGCGACACCCTGTTGGGGCTGGCGCGCCGCTTCAAGGTCGATTTCAATTCTCTGGCCGCCACCAACAACAAGACACCGCCCTATATCGTGCGGGTCGGCGAACGGCTGACCCTGCCGGGCAGCGAACGCGACGGCGCACCGAGTCAACCGTCCCCTCAGACCGCAACCGCCAGTACCGCGACCCCCGCGCCCGCGCCGACGACGGCCCCGGCGGCGGCGGCATCCTCGCCTGCTCCGGGCCGACTGGTGATCTCTTCGCCTCATGCCGAGGGGGGAGGGACGACGGTTGCGCCGCCCCCGCCGCCGCCGCGCGACACCCTGGCCAATATCCCGTCGCCCTCCGCGTCGGGGGATCAGGCCAATGGGCAAATCCCGCTCCAGCCCTCCGCGCCTGGGCCTGCGTCCGCCCAGCCCCCCGCCTCGCCTCAAACCGCGGCGGCAGCCCCGGTCGATGCGACACCGCCTGCTCGCTCCTCGGGGGCGTTCCTGTGGCCGGTCAAAGGGGAGGTGGTCGCCGAGTTCGGTCCGTTGCCGGGCAAGGGGCAGCATAATGACGGCATCAATATCGCGGTGCCGCGTGGAACCCAGGTCAAGGCGGCGGAAAACGGGGTGGTGGTGTATGTCGGCAACGAGCTGAAGGGCTTTGGCAACCTTCTTCTCATCAAACATGCCGATGGCTGGATGACTGCCTATGCCCATACCGAACAGATGAAAGTCCGGCGGGGTGACCGGGTGCGGCGCGGCCAGGTGATCGCCACCGTCGGCAGTTCGGGCAACGCCGCCCTGCCGCAATTACATTTCGAAATCCGCCGTGGCACCGAGGCGGTTAACCCGCTGGAACATCTTCAGGACAAGGTGTCGGCAGCAGCAGGGGCGGGGGCTAACTCTTTCTCTTGACCTTCGGGCGGTCAGGGATGATATCGGGGGGATGAGCGATCCTGTCCCGCCCCGTCATCCCGAGAAAGTCAATCGGCCAGACCGTCCCAGCCCGCCCAAACCGGCCTGGATCCGGGTCCGTGCCCCGGTTTCGACCGAAGCGGTCGATGTCGCCCGGCTGATGCGCGAAAACCGGCTGCACACCGTGTGCGAAGAAGCCGCCTGCCCCAATGTCGGCGAATGCTGGGGGCGGCACCATGCCGCCTTCCTGATCCTGGGCGATATCTGCACCCGCGCCTGCGCCTTCTGCAATGTCCGCACCGGCCGCCCCGGTGCCGTCGATTCCGACGAGCCCGAGCGGCTGGCCGCTTCGGTGGTGGCGATGGGGCTGCGCCACGTCGTGATTACCTCGGTCGATCGCGACGATCTCCCCGATGGCGGCGCTGGTCATTTCGTCGCCTGCATCGAGCGGATTCGCGCCGCCAGCCCCGATTGCACCATCGAAGTGCTGACCCCCGATTTCCGCGACAAAGGCGATGCGGTCGAGCGGGTCGCCACGGCCCGGCCCGACGTCTTCAATCATAATCTGGAGACGGTGCCGCGCCTCTATCCCTCGATCCGCCCCGGTGCCCGCTATTTCGTGTCGTTGCGGCTGTTGCAGCGCGCCGCCGAGGCAAATCCCGGGATCATCACCAAATCCGGGCTGATGGTCGGATTGGGTGAAACGCGCGAGGAAGTGTTACAGGTCATGGATGATTTGCGTGCCGCTGGAGTTGCCGCGCTGACCATCGGCCAGTATCTTCAGCCAACGCCCAAACATGCCCCAATCGAACGTTATGTGACCCCGGAGGAATTCGACGATTTCGCCGCCCAGGCCCGGGCCAAGGGCTTTGCGATGGTGGCCGCGACGCCGCTGACCCGCTCATCCCATCATGCCGACCGTGACTTCGAGGCCCTGCGCGCTCTGCGTGCGCAGGCCGCATCCTAGAGGACTTCATGCCCACTCATGCCGAAAAGCGTATCCTGCCTTACGCTCCCGAGAAGCTGTACGCGATGGTTGCCGATGTCGAGCGCTATCCTGACTTCCTACCCTGGTGTGTGGCGTCGCGAATTCGTCGGCGAGAGGGCAACGTGTTTTTTGCCGATCTGGTGATCGGCTTTAAAATGGTGCGCGAGCGCTTCACGTCAAAGGTTACCCTGGACCCCAACCACCGCGTTGACGTGACCTATACCGAAGGCCCGTTCCACTATCTGAATAACCATTGGGTATTCAACCCGATGCCCGACGGCACCACCGAAATCGATTTTTATGTCGATTTCGAGTTCCGCTCGAAACTGCTCCAGACCCTGATCGGCGCGCTGTTCAACGAAGCGGTTCGGTTGATGGTCTCGGCCTTCGAACGCCGCGCCCGCCAGCTTTACGGGGCCGATACGCTGCCGCGTTCAGTCTGATCGGAAGGGGGCCGTCCCTCCCGACTCGGGGAGGGGCACCGCCTATCCCGATGGCTGGGCGAGGTCTTGCAGCGAGTCCGGTCGGGTCAGGGTGATCTGGCCCCGCCCCAGCGCGACCATTCCAGCTTGTTCCCATTTCGACAGGACTTTGTTGACGCTTTCCCGGCTGATGCCGAGATGGTCGGCCAGTTCCTGTTGCGACAGGCGGATTGTCGGGGTCGAGTCCGGATCGACGCGGGTCGACATTGTTCCCGCCAGCACCAGAAGATGCTTGGCCAGCCGTCCCGGCAGCGACAGGAACACGACGTCTTCGAGCAAATCGTCGGCCCGGCGCAGCCGCTCGCACAGCACCCGCAGCAGATGCAGCGCCAAGGCGGGATGGCGGTCGAGGCAATCGATCACGTCGCGGCGGTCGAGCGCCAGCAATTCGCTCGGTTCCAGCGCGGTGGCGTCGGCCGAGCGGCGTCCGCCGTCCAGCACCGCGATTTCGCCGAACAATTCCCCCGATTTAATCAGTCCGTAGGTGACCTCGCGTCCCTCGGGCGACAGGGCGCTGATGCGGATGACCCCTTGGGCGACCAGATAGAGGCGGTCGCCGGGGTCGCCTTTGGCGAACAATTGCTCGCGCACCGCGACGCGGATCGTTCGGGTCTTGGCCGCCAGTTCGTCGAGCAGGGTAGAGGGAACCCCAGAAAACAACGAGGTTTGTGACAACATCTCGCGGCGGCGAAGAACGGATTCATTCATGGGGCGGGCTGGTCTCCGTGGGCGGGGCAGTCGGGGCAGGGGCTTCGCGGACGAGTCTGAAACCACCGCCCCCAGGATGCTCCTGGCGGGATGCTGAACGCATCAAGCTTTAGCCCATATGGCGCAGCCGGTCGAGATACTGGTCGACTTCGGTGCGCATGATCGCCGCTTTGACCGAGAGGGCGTCCGCCGAGCGGTTCAACTCACCTGCGGCGGAACTGGAGACGGTCAGAGCTTCGATCGCGCTGTTGACCGAAGCGGTGACCGATTTTGCTCCCGATGCCGCTTCGCCGACGTGATTGGCGATGATCGCGGTGGCGCTGGTCTGGGCCTCAACCGCCTCGCGGACCTCGGTTGCGACGACATTGATCCCCGCGACCGAGGTTACCGTGCTGGTAATGGTGCTGACGGCGTCGTTGGTGGCGCGGATCGCTTCCTCGACCGAGGCGGCAATCTCCTGAGTGGCGCGGCGGGTCTGTTCCGACAATTTCTTGATCTCGTCGGCGACGACGGCAAAGCCGCGCCCGGCTTCTCCAGCCCGGGCGGATTCGATGGTGGCGTTCAGCGCCAGCATCCGGGTCTGGCGGGCGATTCCTTCGATGGTCTGCCCGATTCGGCCGATCCGGCTGGCGACCTCCAGCAGGTGGCGCATCGCCGCGTCGGTGGCCTGAGCGGTCCCGGCGGCTTGGGCGGCTGCTTCCGAGGTGCGGACCACGCTGTCGCGGATGTCGCCGATCGATTGGGCAAGCTGAGAGGTGTTGCTGGAGATGTTATCGACGCTGTAGGAGGCTTCCTCGGCGGCGGCGGCCATGTTGACCGTCTCGAAATCCATATGCGACAGCCGACTGAGCATTTCGTCGGAATGGCTTTTCAATGAGAGGGCCATCGCCCCGACTTCTTCGACCACCTGCTTGATCGAGCGTTCAAAATTCGACGCCAGATCCTGAACCATCTTGGCGCGGTTCTGCGTCGCGGCGGCGAAGTAATCGTGGGTGACCACCGAGACATCCAGCATCACCACCCGAAGCACGATTCCGGCCAGAGCGGCCGATCCCCGCTTGGTTCCGGCGATCTGCTCCAGCGCCCGCGAGGCTCCGGCACTGGCCATCGCCTGATACCAGTTCGCGCCAAGATCCATATAGGCCAGCATGAAGCCCAATTGCTGGGCGGTGGCGTTGTAATCAGCGGTGAATTCGCCGCGATAAAGGTGACGCCAATGTTCTTCCAGCACGCCGGCCAGGGTGGACCGGGCATCGCCGGTCAGCTTGTCGCCAAAGGGCGGGAAGGCACTGACCCAGGTCAGGCTGTCGCCGACCAGCGTCCCCATCGCATCGACCAACGCAATCGTGGCGGAGCGCAAGGTCTCGCTGTCTTTGTCCTCGACCGCGAACAATGCCTTGGTCTGCGCCACCCGCTCCTGCACGCTGAGGGTCGGGGGAAGCCCGGCACTGGACACAGGCTCGTCGTCGATCTCGAAGAATAGATCGGCGTCGTTCCCGGCCGGACTCGCAGCGGGAGCGGCGGGGGCCGGTGCGTCGTCGAACAGTTCGAAATCGTCACTCATTCACTGACCGTGATATTGGGGTGAGCGCCACGCCCCCGCGGGGTGGCGACAACAACGCCGGATTGTGGAGCGGCGTACATCACTGCGTTCATGGGGGTAAAGAGTAACGGCCCCGTGAGTTATACGGAAGTGATGAATCGTTCTTTTTTCAAACGGCTGGGCGGCCCTATTCTTCTGGGAGCCCTTCGACCAGGGGAACGAAGCGGACGGTCAGAAAGGGATGGATGTCGAGCCCGGCGGGACTTTTGGCAATCCGCACCAATTCCTGATCGACTCCGCGGACATCGCCGAGTGGCAGGACCATCACCCCATCCGGTTTCAATTGTTCGATCAAGGCCGGAGGGATGTCGGGCGCGGCGGCAGTGACGATGATACGGTCGAACGGAGCCTGTTCCGGCCAGCCGCGCGATCCGTCGCCCAGGCGGCAGGTGATGTTGTGGAGGCGCAGGCGGCGAAACCGCGCTTCGGCCTCGGCCAGCAAGGGGCGGTGACGTTCGATCGAGTATAATCGCCGACACAACGGGGCCAGAACGGCTGCCTGATAGCCCGATCCGGTGCCGATTTCCAGCACCTTCATCCGGTCGCCGACCTCCAGCGCCTGGGTCATCAGTCCCACCACCACCGGCTGGCTGACGGTCTGACCGCGCCCGATCGGCAGGGCGATGTTCTCGTAAGCCTGATCGAGGAAGGGCGGGGCCACGAACAGATGGCGCGGAATCCGCTCAATCGCCGCCAGAACCCGCGCATCGCCAACGCCTTGTCGGTGTAGCTCGGACAACAGGCGGCGGACGCGCGATTCGGCGGGGGTCATGGGAAGATGGCGGAGAGTGCCTGTATGGTGGGCCGGTCGGTCAGGTCGAAGCACAACGGCGTCACTGAAACGGCACCGCGACAGACCGCTTCGATATCGGTGCCGGGAGTGCCGCGATCCTCGGACCGTTGCGCGCCGATCCAGACATAGGGATCGCCGCGCGGGTCGTTCCGTTCCAAGATCGAATCGCCGATCTTGCGCTTGCCCTGAGCCGTCACCTCGATCCCGCTGACCTCGGCGGCGGCGACATCGGGGAAATTGATGTTCATCAGCACGTTGCGGGGCCAGCCCTGGGTCAGCAGTTGCCGCACCAGTCCAGCCGTCCAATGTTCGGCGGTATCCCACTTCACGGGGGCGGGCGGTGTGATAAATTGTGACAGCGCGATCGCGGGAACCCCCAGGATCGTCGCCTCCATCGCCGCCGCCACCGTGCCGGAATAAGTGATGTCCTCGCCCAGATTGGCACCGCGATTAATCCCGGACAGCATCAGATCGGGGCGCTTGTCCTTGATGATGTGGTTGATCCCGAGCAGCACCGCGTCGGTGGGGGTGCCATCGACGGCATAATGGCGCGGCGAGACCTCGCGCACCCGGAGCGGACGACGGATCGTCAGCGAGTGCCCGGCGGCGCTCTGCTCGTGCTCGGGGGCAACCACCCAGACATCGTCCGACAGGGTGCGGGCGATCCGCTCCAACACCTTGATCCCCGGCGCGTTGATGCCGTCATCGTTCGAGATCAGGATGCGCAGGCCCGACAGGTCGGCAACGGGGGGGAACATCAGCCGATCCGCTCCACACCGCCCAGATAGGGACGCAGCGCCTCGGGAACGGTGATGCTGCCGTCGGCCTGCTGGTAATTCTCCAGCACTGCGACCAGGGTGCGACCCACCGCCAGCCCCGACCCGTTCAGGGTATGGACGGCGCGGGTGTTCTTTTCGCCCTCGGGCCGGAAGCGGGCCTTCATCCGCCGCGCCTGGAACTCGCCGCAATTCGAGCAGGACGAGATTTCGCGGTAGCGCTGCTGTCCCGGCAGCCAGACTTCGATGTCATAGGTCTTGCGCGCGCAAAAGCCCGTGTCGCCCGCGCAGAGGACAACGACACGATAGGGCAGGCCGAGGCGTTGCAGCACCGTTTCGGCGCATTTGGTCATCCGTTCGTGCTCTTCGTCCGAACGATCCGGATGGACAACCGACACCATTTCCACCTTGTGGAACTGGTGCTGACGGATCATGCCACGGGTGTCCTTGCCCGCCGATCCGGCTTCGGAGCGGAAGCACGGCGTCAACGCGGTCATCCGCAGCGGCAGGTCCTTTTCGTCGAGGATCTGATCCGCGACCAGATTGGTCAGCGGCACTTCGGCGGTGGGGATCAGCCAGTGCCCGGTGTTGGTCTTGAACAGGTCTTCGCTGAATTTGGGCAATTGGCCGGTGCCGAACGCCGCCTGATCCTTGATCATCAGCGGCGGATCAATCTCGGTATAGCCGTGTTCGCCGGTCTGGATGTCCAGCATGAACTGGCCGATCGCGCGTTGCAACCGGGCCATCTGACCCTTCAGCACGACGAAGCGGGCTCCGGACAGCCTGGCAGCGCCGTCGAAATCCATCCCCAGTTTTTCGCCCAGGGCATCGTGATCGAGCGGGGTGAAGTCGAACTCGCGCGGCGTGCCCCAGCGGCGAATCTCGACATTGGCGCTTTCGTCGGGGCCGTCGGGGATCGAATCGTCGGGCAGGTTGGGCAGCGAAGCCAGGATCGTCTCGATCTCGGCTCCCAGCGCCCGGTCCTCGTCCTCCAGCGCCGGAATCTGTTCTTTCAGCGCGGCGACCTCGGCCATCAGGGCTTCGCAATCGCCGCCCTGGCGCTTGATCTGGCCGATCTGCTTCGAAGCGTCGTTGCGGCGCGCCTGCAAGTCCTGAAAGGTGGTCTGCGCCGCGCGGCGTCGGGCATCAAGCTCCAGAATCGCCGCCGATTGGGGCGACACGCCGCGCCGGGCGAGGCCGGCATCGAATGCTGCGGGATTGTCGCGAATCGACTTCAGGTCGTGCATGGAACGGTATCCGGGAAAATCTGTTAAGCCGCTGCTTATAAGCCCGCGCCGTTTTGTTGTCGAGACACCGCCGCAAATCGGCGCGGAACGTGACGCGGTGCCGCCGGTCCCACGACGGGGACTATCCGTTAAAGTCGGTCTCTTCGATCGCGTCGGCATCCTCGGCGGCGGCTTCGGCCTTGGCGCGCTGTTTTTCCATCGCCCGGGCCGCCAAAATCGACACTTCGTAGAGCAGCACCATCGGGATCGCCAACGAGCACTGACTGACGATATCGGGTGGCGTCACGATTGCGGCGAAGACGAAATTGCCGACAATGGCGAAACGGCGCTTTTCCGCCATTCCCTTCGCGGTGATCACCCCGACGCGGGCCAACAGGGTCAGCAACACCGGCATCTGGAAGGCCAGACCAAAGGCGAAGATCAGGGTCATGATCAGCGACAGCGATTCATTGACCTTGGCTTCGAGCTGGATCGGCAACGAACCAGGGGCGGCCACCAGGGATTCGAAACTGAGCAGATAGGTGTAAAGGCCGGGCAGGACGATGTAATAGACCAGGGCCGCGCCCAGCGCGAACAGGATCGGGGTCGCCAGCATGAAGGGCAGAAAGGCCCGCTTTTCGTGCTTATACAGGCCCGGCGCGATGAAGGCCCACAATTGCCCGGCCCACACCGGGAAACAGAGAGCAGCGGCGGAGAATCCAGCGACCTTCATGAAGGTGAAAAATGCCTCGGTCGGCGCGGTATAGATCAGGCGGCGGCTGCCGCCCTTGGCCAGCGCCGCCGACGAATAGGGTTCCAGCAGGAATTCGTAGATCGTGCCGGAGAAATAATAGCAGACACCGAACGCAATGACGAAGGCCAGCGCCGACCAGATCAGGCGGCGGCGCAACTCGATCAGATGGTCGAGCAGCGGCATGGTTTTATCGTCAAGGGATTCGGTCACGTCAGGATCGCCCAGGGTCAGGGAGCCGGCGGCCGCGATTGCGGCGCATCGGTGGGAATCGGCTCGGGTACAGGGTCGGCCGCCGCAGGGGAAAGGGCGTCCGGCGGCGGCAGAGTCATCGCCCGCGCCAACTCTCCATCGGGATCGACCGCTTTGTCGATCTCGGCGCGCAACAGGCCGGGATCGGTTGCCTTGACGATCTGCTGCTTGACCTCGTTCAACTCGGACTCGCGCACCATGTCGTCGAATCCGCGCTGGAAGTCAGAGGCCATCAGGCGGGCCTTGCGAGTCCAGCGGCCGACCTGACGCAGGACCACGGGCAAGTCCTTCGGCCCGATCACGATCAGGCTGACGGCGGCGATCAGCGCCATCTCGTCCCAGCCGATATCGAACATCCGGACTCTCCCGTGCCGTTAGAGACGATTAGCTCTTACGCAGCGGATCGGGCTGCGGCGCGGCCTGAGGCGCAGCGGTCGGAGCAGCGGCAGACGGGGCCTGGACGCTGGCCTGGGGCTGCTGCGGCGCGGGTTGCGGCGCAGCCGTCACCTCTTCGTCGCCATCCTTCAGACCCTGCTTGAACGCCTTGACGCCTTTGGCCATGTCGCCCATCAGCTTGGGGATCTTGTTGGCGCCGAACAGCAACAGAACGATGACCAGGACGATCAGCCAATGCCCGATGCTCCAGCTTCCCATGACCCATTCTCCTCGACGCGATGAAACGATGACCCGGCGGCCGGGGCCGGATCATCGCAAAAGAAGACGGTTCCCGCAATGCCGCCGGACCCTTCGGCGGGAAATAGCCCGGGCGATCAGCCGCCCAGCAGCGCCAGCAGCCGTTCCGCCGCGGCGATATCGCCCTTGAGCGCGGCGCGGCGTGCGGTGGCCTCGGCATCCTCGCCCCATTGCTCGATCTGAAAGGTCTCATCAAGCTGGGACAGGCTCCAGGCGGTTTCGGCGTCGATCCGCGCCTCGGCCAGGGCCAGAGCCAGCACCAGCGAGCCGGTGGCGGCGGCGGCGGCCTGAATCGCGGTCAGCCGCCACGCGTCCTGGCCGTCAAGATGGGCGGCCAAGGCGGCAACGGCATGATCGGGCTGGGTCACCGCCAGCACCGAGACGGTGGAAACCAGCGGAGCCTTCAGCGTCTCGGCGGCCCAATCCAGCAGCGGTTGCCACGCCTGGGCCTGCCGTTCGGCCAGATCGGTCGGGAATTCGGCGCGGTAGCACAGCAGATCGGTTCCGGCATAGGCCATCAGATAGCCGGTGATCGTCTCCCGCTCGGGGCCGACGCGGTCGAGCGCGGTGCTCGACAATTGGGTCAGCGGCATCGTCGCGGGCTTGATGGTCTCGACCTGAGCCTGCCATTCGGCGGCAATCGCCTCGGCCAGGGGACGAGAGGGGAGCAGCAAAAAACGCCCCCCAGGGGTCCGCACCGGGCGACCGTCAAGGTGGACGACAAAGCCGTCCTCGCTCTCGGCGGCGGTGGCGGCGTCGTAGAAGCGGCGAAGGGTGTTCAGACTCACGAAACGGTCCTCGAAACGGTGGTGATTAGCGCCGTCCCATCACGGTGCGGCAGGGCGTGGGATCGACCGGCGGCCGGGCGGCAAGCGGGCGTTGCGAGAAGGGACGCAGCCCGGCATTGTCGCCGCCGACCAAGGGAGCGGCCAGCCCCCCCCGCAACCGGGCCACGCCGCCACCCTTGACGACAAAGACGAGGTCGATCATCTCGGTGCGGAGATCAAGCGTGCCGCTGCCCAGGATCGCGGCGTGTGGCGTTTCGACCGCCAGACCGCGCTCGGCATTGGCCAGACCGTTCTTGAGGCCGATCCGCACCGCGGCACAGCGCAGGCGGATCGGGTCTTCATCGCCGGTGCCGCCGTCCAGCGCGGTCAGCAGGCGGGCCGGGACGCCTCCAGCGGTGCCCGCCACCAGTCCGGTATCGGTGACACCGGCCAGGATGTGGCCCTCCAGGGTCCCGGCCAACATCCGGGGGCTTGCGCCCTGGCCATGCAGATCGACGGTGAGGTCAGCGCGGCCGCCATCGAAGGGGAAGTTGCCCGCGATCCGCTTCAGGTCGAGCCCGGTGCCCGCCAGTTTCAGCGTCGCCACCGGGGTATGGTCCGAGGCGTCCAGGATCGCTTCGCCGGTCAAGGTGCCTTCGCCCAGCTTGGCGGTGAAGCCCTCGATCGCCAGTTTCCCATTGACGAGACGAAGCGTCGCGGCGGCCTCGGTCAACGACGCCGATCCCACCGGCATGGCGGAAGCACTGACGCCGAGGTCGAGATCGACCGCGCCGAGACGGTCCAGCGCCAATGGCTCGTTGGTCAGCAACCGTTCGTCAACAATCGGAATCGCCGGACGTGACGGGGCCGACTGGACCGTATCCAGCAGGCGCAGCGGATCAAGGCCGAGATCGGACAGGTTCAGGGTCGTGGCCGTGACTTTGCCGCTGATGCTCACGCGGGGCTGCGGGATCAGGGTCAGATCACCGCCAAGATCGCTGCCGCCCAGATTGGCTTTGATCGCGGACAGGCGCCAGCCGCCGGTCGGCAGATCGGTCAGCTTGCCGCCCGCGCGCAGCGGCCCGGTGGTGGTGGCATCGAGACCGACCAGCCGCCCCGGCCCGGTCAGGCTGTCGGCTTCGGCGGTTACAGCGAGCTCCAGCCCATGCCCGGTCAAGGGCGCGGCGAACGAGCCCCGCACCCCCACCAGCAGGGTGTCGTGCTTGCCCAGTACCGCATCGATATTCTCGAGCGCCGGAGCCTGGACCGAGCCAACCAGCCGCGCCGCGACTTTATAGGGGCCGATCGCCGGAGGATTCTGTCCCTCGGGAATGGTCAGCAACCCGGTCCGCGACAGCAGATTGCTCAATTCGTCGCCGCGGGCGTCGAGAACGATATCAAGTCCTTCGCCGGTCAGAGGATCGGCGATCCCGCCACGGGCCACGACGACCGCGCCGCTGATCGTGCCTTTGAGCTGGATCGGGAAGGGGCGGTGCCGCTTGCGGGTATCGGCCGGACCGACGATCCCCGCCAGTTCAAAGCCGGTATTGGCCCAATTGCCGCGCGCTTCCAGGGTCAGGCGGCCGCCTTCGATGCTTTCCGGGCGAATCCGTCCCTGCGAGAGCAGGATTCTGGTTTCGGGGCGACGATTGTCCTCAACCCACAGCAGGGTCGCGTTCTCAAGCTGAACCTCGCCCAGGGCGAAGCTGGTCGCGGGAACGACGTCGTCGCGGACCCGGTCGAGGCCGATCCCGGCGGCGGCGGCAATCGCGGCAGCGGCGGCGGGTGCGGTGGCGGGGGTCAGGCGCAGGGTGGGACGGATCAGCAGCAGCCGCTCGGTGCGGAACTGGCGAAACAGCAGCGGCAGCAAGCCGACGCGGGCTTCGATCCGCTCGACCTGCAACAGCGGCTCGGTCGAGCCCGGCACCGACAGGCCCAGCCCGGTGATGCTGAGGCGAGGGGACAGGCCCAGGCGCAGTTTGACCGGCCCGTTAAAGACCATGTTCAAGCCGGTGGCGGCCCGGACACGATCGGCCAGAACCGCCTTGTAACGCTCGGTATTCACCGATTTGGCGGCGGCAATCGCCGCTATCGCCAGGATCAGGCCGGCGACAAGGACGATCTTTATGATAGTGGCGGGACGCATGACCGTTCTCCGATGACCGAGTCGAGCACTCGGGTCAGGTTTTCATAACTATCCAAAATCACGTGGGCTCCGGCTCCACGCAGTTCCTCCAGCGACTGATAGCCCCACGAGACGCCGATGGCGGCGGCTCTGGCGGCGTTAGCCATCGCCATGTCATAGGAGGTGTCGCCGATCATCGCCACGTTGGCGAGGTCCACTCCGCATTCGCTGGCGGCACGGTGCAGCATCGACGGATCGGGCTTGCTCGGATTCTCGTCGGCGGTCTGGATGGTGACGAAGCGGCTGTGCAGATCGTGCGTATCAAGCATGGATTCGACCCCGCGCCGCGATTTGCCGGTGGCCAGTCCCAACAGCCAGCCGTCCTTTTCCAACTGGTCCAGCGCCTCAAGCGCGCCGGGAAACAGCGGATCGTCATGCTCGGGCATCAGCCGCAGGCTGTGAAAGGCGCTCTTATAGGCTTCGGCAACAGCGCGATGCGTGGCCGCCGAGGCCCAGGGCAGCAGCATCGCGCAGGCTTCGACCAGCGACAGGCCGATGATGCGGCGGACCTGATCGGGCTTGGGGGTGCCGAGGTCGAGCCGACCCCAGGCCATTGTCATCGCCGAAACGATGGTGTGCTGGCTGTCGATCAGGGTTCCGTCGACGTCGAACATGGCTAGGCGCAGATGCGTCATCGAAAATCGCCGTATGTGGGAGTGGGCGGACAATAGCGCAGCCAAGCCCGCGGACCAATCCTCGTAATGACCTGATGACGATTAGGGGGGGATACCCTCCGTCATGGGTCTGGGGTTATCGTCCGGAGCGGTTAGGTTCGTCCATTCGGGCAGGGGCAAGCGGGACAAACCGGCTGGCAAATCCCCGTTCTACGTCACTTAAGGGGGGATTTTGCCGGGCGATCTCGCCATCGGGCGGGATTTGCGGCTCGACCGGCGTCTCTTCCGCGATGATGATCTCGATCAGAATCGGCCCGCCGGTCAGGAACAGATCGGCCCCGATCTGTTCGACATGGTCGATCCTGCGGTATTCGAGATCAAAAGCGGCGGCGATCCGCTCAAAGTCGGGAAGGCTGTACAGCCGCCCCGTCGCCTCGTGACGGCCACCGCACGTCTGATTTTGATAGTCCTTGAGAAGGCCATAGCCGTTATTGTTGAACACCACCAAGGCGATCCCCAGCCGGTGATAGGCCAGGGTCTGCAAATCCTGCAACGAGGCGAGAAGCCCGCCATCGCCGAATACGGCTACCACCTGACGGCGAGGCTGTTCCAGGACCGCCCCAATCGCCGCCGGGATGGCATAGCCGATCGGGGCGTGCCCTCCGGCGGAGACCAGGGCATGACGGCGGCGGTGGAACATCTGGAACAGCCAGCACAGATTGGCCCCGGAATCCCCGATCACCACCGCATCAAGCGCCAGACATTTCGACAGACGCTGCACCACTGCATAAGGCGACAGCACCCGGCGCGGTGCGGCAAAGGTTGAAATATCCCGCCCGAGATAGCGGGCGCGAATCTCTTCCAGATAATCGTGCCAGCCGCGTGTCAGCGGCGGCGGACTCATCTGTTCCAGCAATTGAGGCAGCAGGCAAAGGTCCAGCGAGGTGGTTTGATAGCCCTCGGCGGCAAGACGGGCGAGGTTGGCGACATCAATCTCGACGACGTGAATCCGGGCGGCGGGGGCAAAGAAGTGGTGATCGCTTCCCCGCAGATTGTCGTCGAGGCGACTGCCCAACACCAGCAGACGGTCGCAGTTCCACAGCGCGAAATTGGCTCCACGATTGCCGTGACGGCCGACCGCGCCGAGATAACTGGGCAAATCGTGATCGAAACAGGCCATCGCGTTCCACGTCGCAACGAAAGGAACCCGATCACGGCGCAGCCAGTCGGCCAAGGCGGTGGTGTTGCCCGCGCGCCCGACGCCGCCGCCCAACAGCAGTAGCGGGCGTTCCCCCTCGGCGAGAAAGGCGGTCAGAGTCTTGGCGATTTCAGCCAAGTCCGGGTTCTGAGTCGGCTGGGCCCCGTCCGGCGGAAGAACCGGGTGGTCGAACGGTTCCTGCTGGACCGCGAGCGGGATGTCGATCACCACCGGGCCCGGACGGCCGGTGGCGGCAAGGGTCCAGGCGTCGGCCAGAATCCGGGGCAGATCGGCCGCCCGTGCCACGGTCATGGCGGTCTTGCTGATCGGGGCGACCATCGCCGCAAACGATGTTCGTTCGATCTCGCCCTGGCCGATGATGAACAGGGCCGGGACCGAATCGTGAAAGGCACAGGCGATGCCGGGGATCAGATTGGCGGCTCCGGGCCCGCCGCCTGCCATCGCGACGCCGATCCGGCGCGACGACCGCCAGACCGCGTCGGCGGCCAGTGCCGCCGACCGTTCGGTGAAGTGGGTGAAATAATCCAGACCGGGTTGGCGCGCGATCGAATCGATCATCAGCGCGCAGAACACGCCAGCGGTGCAATGAATGCGCCCGACTCCCCGATGCCGCAAAAAGGCGGCGACGTAGTCCGCTCCGGTCAAACGATCCTTCTCCGTCTCGGAAACCGTCTGGTACCAACCTGACGAGTCAGCTTGCATTCGGCAGGGAAAACAATAAAGCCGCCGGGGCGATCTGTCACCCGGCGGCTTTCTCGTACATGAAACGTCGGCCCGGTCAGCGATCAGTGATCGCGGACGACCTGAGCCAGCAATTCGGCACTGCGGGACGAACCACCCTGCAAACCGCCACCATCGGCCAGCCGGATCGCCTCGGCGACCTCAACCAAGCATTCGGTGTTGCGGTTTTCGACCGTGTCCAGGGTCCAGCCCGCATTGCGGCCCTCGGCCGACAGCATCGCCGCCTCGGTTTGCAGGGCCTGAGCCAGATCGAACATGCGGGCGGCGTTGGCGGCATGGCGGGCGGCGGCAGCCGTGGCGATTTCGGCGGCCGCGGCGGCGGCGCTGGCGGAACGGTCATCGCCGTTCAGCCAGCTTTTCGCCCAACCGATCCAGTCGCTGCTGGTTTCGTGATCCTGCGCATGCAGAATCGCGAAGGCAACCGACTGGGCGATGGTTAAATCGTCGCCGACACTCATCCTTCCGCCCCCCCATTGGCCGGAGCCGCACCCTCACGCGGGCGACGGCGCACGGTCTTGGGATCGGCGGTGATCGGACGATAAATCTCGATCCGCGCCCCATCCTCGACCACCGCCTCCAGGGTGGTGGCCTTGCCGTAAATCCCGACCTTCTGGGCGTCCAGATTGATCTCGGGGAACTGGCGCAGGATGCCCGACTTCTCGATCGCGTCCTTGACGGTGCTGCCGTCGGGCACGTCGATGGTCAGCCAGGACTGACGTGCCGGGGTGGCGTAGACGACTCCGACCTTCATCGCTCTTCTCCTTAGACGCTATGAGCGCCGGCCATGCGGATTTCCTTGCCGGCGGCAAGGTCGATCATCCGCTTGGCGACCAGAACCAGCCCGGTGACCAGGAACCCACCCGGGGGCAGGATCGCCAGCAGCACGCCGGTATCGGCGGGCAGCAGACGCAGTTCCATGAAGTGGAACGCCGGCCCCAGCAGCAGGGCGGCGTCGGCGAAAATGGTTCCGTTGCCGATCAGTTCGCGGATTGCACCGATCACCACCAGCGCCAGGGTGAACCCGATGCCCATGAACAGGCCATCGACGAAAGAGCGGCCGACCGGCTCCTTGGCGGCGAAGGCTTCGAGACGGGCCAGCGGCAGGCAGTTCGAGACGATCAGCGGGATGAACAGGCCCAACACCTTATACATCTCGTGCATCCAGGCGTTCATGCACAGATCGACCAGGGTGGTCATTGACGCGATGATCAGGATGAAGACCGGGATGCGGACTTCCTGGGTGATCGTGTTGCGGAACAGCGCGACCAGCAGGCTGGAGGCAGCCATCACCAACGCGGTGGCGATGCCGAGGCCCAGGCCGTTGGTGGCGCTGGTCGTAACCGCCATCGTCGGACACATGCCGAGCAGCATGGCGATGACGCCGTTATTTTCCCACAGCCCGTCCTTGATGATCGTCTTGTAGGGGGTAGCCATCAACCGGCCTCCAACATCTTGGATTTCTGAGCGTCAAAGAAATGCAGACCTTCGCGGATCGCGCCGACCACGCCACGAGGCGTGATGGTCGCCCCCGAGAATTGATCGAACTGACCGCCGTCCTTCTTCACCTTCCACTTCTCCAGCGGGGTGTTGGCGAACGACAGGCCGTTGAAGCGCAGGATCCAGTCTCCCTTATCGACCTGGATCTTGTCGCCCAGGCCGGGGGTTTCCTTGTGGGTGATGACGCGGACACCGAGAATCTTGCCCTCGGCATCGACGCCCAGCATCAGTCGGATCGGACCGGCATAGCCGGTGCCGACGATGGTGTAGGCGACGCCGGTGACCTGACCGCCCTTGGTGGCGCGATAGACGGTGACGTCTTCGCCCTTGGCATCCTTCAGGATGATGGTGTCGGTGACCGGCGAATTGTCGTGGATCGCGGTCGGCAGAACCTGGGACAGCGAGCGTTCCTTGTCCTCAAGGATGCGCTGCTTGATGTCGTCGTTGGTCTGCTGGTCGGTGACGGCCAGCACGATTCCGAAGCCCAGGCAGAACGCACCCAGGATCGAGGCGTGAATCCAGGTGGCGCGGCTCATTTATTCCCCCTGTTCAACGGCAGCGGCTCGCCCTTGCGGGTACGCCCAAAGGCACGCGGGCGAATGTGGTGGTCGATGATCGGGGTCAGCGCGTTCATCAGCAGAACCGCAAAGGCCATGCCTTCGGGGTAGCCGGCAAAGGTGCGGATGACCCAGGTCAGGAAGCCGATGCCGAAGCCGTAAACCAGCTGGCCGGATTTCGACACCGGCGAGGTGACGTAATCGGTGGCGATGAAGAACGCCCCCAGGATCGTCGCGCCCGACAGCAACTGGAAGGTTCCCGGCGTGAAGCGGTCGGGATTGATCGCGCTGAACACGGTGCCGAGCAGGAACAGGGTTCCCATCACCGCGACCGGGATATGCCAGGAGATCACCCGCTTGGCGATCAGGAACAGGCCGCCCAGCAGGATCAGGAACGCCGAGGTCTCGCCAAAGCTGCCCGCATGGGTGCCAAGGGCCAGACTGGTCAGATCGGGTGCGGTCAGGATCGACTGGCTGACCGGAATGCCGCGCGACAATTCGGTCTTGATGTAGCCGAGAGCCGACGCCGCACTCAGCGAATCCAGCATCGGCGAATGGCCGAAGATGATGCCGATGCTGTCGATCAGGCCGGGCGATCCGGCGCTGCCCAGCGGGGCAGGGCGGACAAAGGTGGTCATCTGGAGCGGGAACGACACCAGCACCGCGATACGGCCAACCATTGCCGGGTTGAACACGTTCTGACCGAGACCGCCAAAGGCATGCTTGGCCAGGCAGATTGCGAACACGGCCGCGACGAAGCAAACCCACCACGGCGCCCACGGCGGCATGCTCATCGCCAGCAGCCAGCCGGTCAGAACCGCCGAACCATCGGCGAGGGTGGGGCCGACCGGACGCTTCGACAGGTAGAGGCACAAGGCCTCAAGCCCGACGCAGGACAGCACGGTGACCAGGAACATCAACGCCGCAGGCCAACCGAACAGCCAGATATCGTACAGCGTAGCGGGAAGCAGCGCCGCCAGCACCAGAGTCATGGTGCGCGAGACGCTTGTGGGAGCGTGGGTGAACGGTCCGCTCTTATCGACGGCGATTCTCATGCGTCTGCCTTGTTCACGTCAGAGTTTTGCGATTGCGCCTTGGCGCGGGCGGCGGCGTCACGCTTGGCCTGGGCGATCCGCTCCAGACGGGCGTTGCGGGCTTCGACCAAAGCCTTGGTCTGCTCGGACTTGCGGCGCTCGCGGTCAAGGGCGTTCAGCCGGCCCTTGGCATAGTTGAAATAATGCACCAGCGGAACGTAGGACGGGCAGATGTAGGAGCACGATCCGCACGACACGCAATCCTGAAGTCCGATCGCGGCGGCGTCTTCCAGCCGTTCATTGCGGATCAGCGCCGCCATCTCGACCGGAACCAACCCACAGGGGCAGATCGAAACGCAGGTGCCGCAGCGGATACAGGGCTGGGTCGGCCGCTCGTTGACTTCGTCGCCGGTCAGGGCGAGAACGCCCGAGGTGCCTTTGACCACCGGCACGGCGGTATCGACGATCGGCTGACCCATCATCGGACCGCCGCTGACCAGACGCTTGATCTTGCCGTTGATCCCGCCGCAGAAGCCGATCAGATCGTTGATCGGGGTGCCCAGCGGCACTTCGATGTTCTTCGGTTCCTTGATGCCGTGGCCGCTGACGGTGACGACCCGCGACAGCAGGGGACGGCCGAAGCGGACGGCATGATGGATCGCCCGGGCGGTGGCGACATTGTGAACCACCACGCCGACATCGGCGGTCAGCTTGCGCGCCGGGGTTTCCCGTCCGGTCACCGCCTGGGTCAGGTGGCGTTCGGCTCCCATCGGATACTGAACCGGCACCCCGACGATGGTGACGTTGGGCTGGGCGCTCGCGGCCTTGCGCATCGCCTCGGCCGCCTGCGGCTTGTTGTCCTCGATCGCGATCACCACCTGGGGCGCGCCCAGCGCGTGGGCCATGATCCGCGCACCGTCGATCACTTCGTCGGCATATTCGCGCATCACCCGGTCGTCGCAGGTGAGGTAGGGCTCGCACTCGGCCCCGTTCAGCAGGAGGATTTCCAGCTTGTTCTTATCGCCCAGGCCCAGCTTGACCGCCGAGGGGAAGGTCGCCCCGCCCAGGCCAACGATGCCAGACTCTCCGACGCGGGCGCGGATCACCTGGGTCGTCTGGGTGAAGGGATCGGCGATCGGCGCGGGCAATTCGGCCCACCGATCCTTGCCGTCGGCCTCAAGCACGATGGTCAGCATCGGCAGGCCCGACGGATGCGGCGCGGTTCTCTCGGCGATCTCGACGATCGTGCCCGAGGTGGGGGCATGGACCGGGGCGGAGACGACGCCCTGGCCACGGGCCAGCATCTGACCTTTCAGCACCTGATCGCCGACTTTCACCACCGTGCTGGCGGCGGCACCCATGTGCTGCTGCACCGGCAGATAAAGAACCGACGGGATCGGGAGCGCGACGATCGGCTTCTCGCTGGTCAGTTCCTTGCGGTATTCGGGATGAATGCCGCCCTTGATGGGAAACAACTTCATGAACCGTCGCTCCTACAGAGCTTGCAAAACAATCGGAGTGGAGCACGTGGCCCCCGCGCGGCGGGCGCGGGGTGTCCGTGCCGCAAAGGCGTATCGGATATGTCGAACCGATTAATGCGTGGAGTGGGCACCCGGTTTGTCCCAATGCCACGTCGCGAGGGTCGGCAGAACCGGACGCATCTCGATCGCTTCGGTCGGGCAGGCCTTGACGCATTTTCCGCAGGCGTGGCAGACGTCGGCGATCACGGTGTGCACCTGCTTGGCGGCGCCAACGATCGCATCGGTTCCGCACTCGTTGAAGCAGCGCAGGCAGCCGATGCACAGATCCTCATTGACGAACGCGACGGTCGGGCCGGTTTCGACATGGTCCGAGGCGTCAAGGCTGACGCCCAGCCGCTTGGCCAGCGCCTCGGCGGTGGCGTGCCCGCCGGGGATACAGGCGGCAGGCGAAGCGTGACCTTCGGCCAGCGCGGCGGCGAACTGCTGACAGCCGACAAATCCGCACTGTCCGCATTGCGAGCCGGGCAGCATCGCCTGAAGCTCGGCTTCCAACGGATCGGCCTCGACGGCGAGATAACGGGCGGCAACTCCCAGGAGGGCACCGAGGGTGACGCCCATGGCGGCCAGACCTCCGACTGCGATCAACATGGTGTCATCTCCCTAGTTGGTGGCCATGCCGGAAAAGCCCATGAAAGCAAGGGCAAGCAGGCTGGCGGTGATGAATCCGACCGGCGGACCGGCAAACAGGCGAGGCACCGAGGCCAGCGCGATCCGTTCGCGCAGACCGGCGAAGATCACCATCACCAGGCTATAGCCCAGCGCCGAGGCGAACCCGAACAAGGTGGCGTTGACGAAGCTCATCTTGCCTTCGACCAGCAGCAGCGCGAGGCCGAGCACGGCGCAGTTGGTGGTGATCAGCGGCAGATAGATGCCCAGCGTCTTGAACAGCGTCGGCGACACCTTGCGGACGGTCAGTTCGGTGAACTGCACCGCGGCGGCGATCACCAGAATAAAGGTGACGGTGCGCAGAAAGCCAACCCCATAGGGTTCCAGCAAATATTTCTCGACCGCCCAGTCGCCCATGCACGGAC
>NZ_AQPH01000045.1 GCF_000442515.1 Magnetospirillum fulvum MGU-K5
GACCACCGGCCTTTATGGCGACCATGGCGGCGGCTGGGTCGATGAGACCACGCCCCCCGATCCAACCCAGGATCGCTCGCGCCGTCGCCTTGAGGCCGAGGAATCCTGGCGGGCGACGGGTTTGCCGGTGCATCTGTTCCGCCTTGCCGGGATTTACGGGCCGGGCCGGTCGGCGATCGAGCAGGTGAGGGCAGGCGTGGCGCGGCGGATCAACAAGCCGGGTCAGGTGTTCAGCCGCATCCATGTCGAGGACATCGCCCGCTCGGTGCTGGCCTCGCTTCAGCGGCCCGCGCCGGGGACGATCTACAATCTGTGCGATGACGATCCCGCCCCGCCGCAAGACGTGATCCTGTACGCCTGCACCCTGTTGGGGCTGGAACCTCCGCCCGAGATCGGCTGGGACGAGGCACAGGCAACCCTGTCGCCGATGGCGCTGGGATTCTATGCCGACAATAAGCGGGTGTCGAACCGCCGGATGCACGACGCGCTTGGGGTCGACCTGGCCTATCCCAGCTATCGCGACGGACTGGCGGCAATCGTTCGCGGCGGGAGTCAGCCCGGCTGAATTTCGGGGGAATCCTCCAGGCTGAGGGCCATCCGCACCAGCGCTGACAGGCTGTCGGCCTCCATCTTTTCCATCACGCGGGCGCGGTGAATTTCGACGGTGCGGACGCTGATCGACAGATCGGCCGCCACCGCCTTGTTCGGCATCCCGCGCACGACCCGATCCATCACCTCGTTCTCGCGCGGGGTCAGGGTGCGGAAGCGGGTTTCGATTTCGTCGCGGCGACAGCGCTGGCGGAAGCTGCGTTCGCCCCGGTCCAGCGCATCGCGGGTGCTGCGCAGGAAGGTTTCGTCGTCGAACGGCTTCTCGATGAAATCGGCGGCACCTTCCTTCAACGCCTCGACCGCCATCGCGACGTCGGCATGGCCGGAAATGACGATCAGCGGCAGGTCGAGGCGGCGCTGGTTCAACAGACGCAGCAGATCCAGCCCGCTCATCCCCGGCATCCGCACGTCGGCGACGACGCAGCCCGGCGCGTCCAGTTCCGCCTGGGCCAGGAAGCTTTCGGCGTCGGGATAGGCGGCGGGGGCGAGATCGGCCGCCTCCAGCAGCATCGACAGCGAATCCCGCACGGCGGGGTCGTCGTCAACAATATGAACCAGCGGCCGAGTCATGCCTGTCCTCCTGTCTTGGTCCCTGACGCCAGCGGCAGGGTAAAGCGGAACGCGCAGCCGCCGGGACCGTTGCCAGCCAACCACAGCCGACCGCCATGCGCTTCGATGATAGTACGGCAGATCGCCAGCCCCAAGCCCATGCCAGCGGCTTTGGTGGTGGAAAAGGGCTGAAACAATCGCGCCACCAGATCCTGATCGAGGCCGGGGCCGCTGTCGGCGACTTCGACCGTGACCGTTCCCGGTTCTGTGGGGTGGGTGACAACGGTGACGAGACGGCGGGGACCGGGAGTCTGCTCGATGGCCTCGATCGCGTTGCGCAGCAGGTTCAACAGCACCTGTTGGACCTGGACCGCATCGACCAGCACCGGCGGCAGGGTCCGGTCCAGCACCGCTTCAAAGCGGATGCCCGCCCGCTGGCATTCCGGCTCCAGCAGCGCCAGCGAATCCCGCACCAGCGTAGGCAGTACATGTGGCTGGCGGTTCAACTCGCCCCGACCGATAAATTCGCGCAAGGTGCGGATAATCATCCCGGCGCGCTCGGCCTGGGTGGCGGCCCCGTTCATCGCCGCCCGCAGCTTGGTCTGATCGTTGCCAGGGGAATCGAGCAGGCGCAGGGCGGCGCGGGAATAGGTCAGCGCCGCCGAGAGCGGCTGGTTCAGTTCGTGGGCCAGCGCCGCCGCCATTTCACCCGCCAGAGACAGCCGGGCGAAGCGGTCCAACTGATCCTGGCGCCGCCGCAAGGTGTCCTCGACCGAGCGGCGCTCGGTTACCGCCACCCCCAGGAACAGGGTGGAAAGGGTGAGAACCAGCATCCGGAACTGATAGGCGGTAACGGCGTCGGCATCCTTGACCACCATCACGAACGCCGCGACCATCCCGATTTGCAGCACGATGTTGATCACCACCGCGCCCCGGATGCCAAATCGCGCCGCCGCCCAGATCGAGGGCAGCACCAGCAGATCGTACAATTGCCATTCGGCGGCGGCGGGCAGGCGAAACAAGGCCCACAGCATCGCGATGGCGACGGCGCCTTGAACCGTCGCTTCGATCGTGACGGCGCGGCTGGGCAGAGGGAGCGGCGGACGCAATACCAGCACCAGCGGCGTTACCACCATCGCGCCGATCATGTCGCCAATCCAGGCCCGGGTCAGCACCTGGGCGAACTCGCCCTCTGGCAGGGTGGCGGTGAGCCACAGCGACGCGGCGTCCCCGGTGGCGGTACCGAGCGCGGCCATTGCCGCTGTGACGATCAGCAGGACCAGATCGCGCTGACCGGCCAGACGCAGATTGGCGAAGCGGCGCAGCACCAAAGCGGCCAGTCCCCAACTGATCCCCACCGTAGCCGCCGGAAGCAGCGCCACCAGCGCCGGGAGTTGACCGCCCGAGCGGAACAGGGCCGAGCCGATCTCGCCTGCCACCACCACCGGCAGGAAGGTCGGCCCGCCCAGCAGCAACGCGGCAAAGGCCAGTCCGACCGAGGGGTCAAGCGGTTCGACCCCGATCAGCACCTGGCCCCGCCCGTACTCGACCCATTCGACGATCAGATAGCCGATCAGCAGGGCGAGCAGGGCCAGCCCCTTGTGGCGCAGCGGACTCATGGGGTCGGGCGCTTGGGCATGGCCAGGGTCTGGGCCAGTTCGACCGCGGTCTTCACCCCCATTTTTTCGAACAGACGGGCGCGATGGACCTCGACGGTACGCATCGTGATGCCCAATTCGTCGGCGATCACCTTGTTGAGCTTGCCCGCCAGGACCCGTTCCATCACCTGACGTTCGCGCAGGGTCAGGGTGTCGAGCCGGGCGGCAAGACAGGCTCCGGCGGCGTCGGACTCGCGCTGAAGAACGGCCCATTCCAGCGCCTCGATCACGCGATCGACCAGATCATTATCGTTGAACGGCTTTTCGACGAAATCGCGCGCGCCTTTCTTGACCGCCGCCACCGCCATCGGTACGTCGCCATGTCCGGTCAGGAAGATCACCTGGACTCCGGCGCCGATTTCGCGCAGCCGGTCGAACAGCTCGATTCCGGTCATTCCGTCCATGCGGATGTCGAGCACGACGCAGCCATACAGGCCGGGGTGCCAATGCGCCAGGAATGCCTCGGCCGAGGCAAAGGTCTCGACCGCGACGCCGCGCGACTGGAACAGCCAGGACAAGGCATCGCGGATCGCTTCGTCATCATCGACGATGAACACAACCGAACCTGTCATCGTCCTTAGGTCTCCTTGGTCGGCAAGGTGAACAGAAATACGCTGCCCCCGTTGGGATTGGGTTCATACCACAACCGGCCGCGATGCCATTCGACGATCGAACGACAGATGTTCAGGCCCATTCCCATTCCCTCTTCCTTGGTCGAGAAAAAGGGTGTGAACAGGCCGTCGGCCATTTCCGGGGTGATCCCGGTGCCCCGGTCGGCAACCCGGACCACCGCCTGGCCGTCGGCGGTCCGGATCGAGATGTCGATCTCGCGATGGAACCAGGGGGTGGCGCTCATCGCCTCGACGGCGTTGCGGGCGAGGTTCAACACCACCTGTTCGATCAAAATGCGATCGGCATCGACCCAGGGATCGGTCGGATCGGGAATGACGGTGACCCGAATCCCATGCTTGCGGGCGTCGGCCTCGACAAAGCCGACCGCGCCCTCGATTACCCGGTTGATTGCGCAGGGCGCGACCGAGGGCTTGCTCTTGCGGACGAAATCGTGGATGCGGCGGATGATCTGACCAGCGCGCTGGGCCTGAATGCCCATCTTGGTCAAGGGGGCTTCCAGTTCCTCGGCGCGGACATTGCCCGCTTCCAGCCGGTTGAGGCATCCGGCCGCATAGCTGGCGATTGCCGATAAGGGCTGATTCAATTCGTGGGCCAAGGTCGAGGCCATTTCTCCCATCGTGATGAGACGGGCGGTCCGCTGAAGCTTTTCCTGTTGCTGGCGTGACAGATCTTCGACCCGCTGACGCTCGGTGATGTCCAGGATCGAGGCCATCCAGCCCGAATGATGCCCTTCGCTGTCGATCAGCGGGGCCTCGTAAATCAGCGCCTTGAACCGCTCCCCGCTTTTGCGGCAGAGGGTCAGTTCGAACCCCTCCGGCGGGGCGTCGCCGCGCAGAACGGCGCGAAACATCGAATAGCAGCTTTCGGTTTCCTCGGGCGCCCAATAGATCATCGGCGGAACCGAGCCGATCAGGTCGGACGCCTCCCAGCCGACCATCCGGCAGAAGGCGGAATTGACATAGGTGACCCGTCCGTCAAGGTCGCGCGCCCGCATCCCGACGGTCAGCGATTCCTCCATCGCCTTGCGAAACGCATGTTCGACCCGCAACGCCTGCTCTGCCTCCAGCCGTCGCCGCATATGGCGGCGCAGCGCCCACAGACTGAGAAACGACGTCAGCGCCAGCCCGAAAATTGCGGCCGCCAGCAGATTGCGGACCAGATCGTTATCCTGGCGATAGGCGGTGACGACAATCGCCAGCCCCTTGCCCGGCGGCTCGAACCGGACCTGATGGCTAAGGCCGGGTTCGGCGACCTCTAGCTGCGACTTGGTCGCCAGCACCATTCCGTCGCCATCGACGATCTCCAGCCGGTATTTCTGGGCGAACCACCACGGCACCTGCTGCGACAGCATCTCATCAAGCGAGACCGTCGCGATCAGCATCCCGACGAACTGTCCCTGGTTGAACACCGGGACATAGACGTCAAAGGCGACTCCGGACTCACCCCCCAGCCAGAAGGGCGCGCCATAAACCGGCTGCCCCAGCGACCGGGCCAGAATGAACCCGGTGTGCCAGTCCGGCGCGATCTCGGTCTCGGGCAGGGGATTGGCGGGCGGGGCGGCGCGTAGCACTTTTTCGGCGGCATCGCGCAAAACGATCCGGCGCAAATCGGGGCTGGAGGCGATCAGGGTACTGGATTCGGCATAGAACAGCTCCGAACTCAGCCCCTCGCGCCCCAGCCGGTTGGCGAGCCGGGTCAGGGATTCGGCGTTAGAGGTCAGGTGGAAGTGCAAATCCTGTTCGACCCACAGCACGTCCTGGATCAAGGTCTCGGCGCGTTCTTCGGCCTCGTTGTGATGCAGCAGCCACAGCAGGACGCCCAGCAGCACCACCACCAGCGCCATCGCCAGAATCGGCAGTCCGCCGCGCCATCCGGTTCCCGCCCGCATCCGATCCACTGTCCCGGTTCGACTCTGTGTCGCCGTCATACGTGCCCATCCCGATACTTATTGCTGCAAAATGGTATAGAGTGATGGCAAAAATCGATACAAAACGATCAGGAAGGCCAAAGGATGAGACAATCCTCTCCGCGATTTCAGCGGTTGTCGCTTTTTATAGCGGCGGTGATGGCCGTGATGGCGTTTTCGATCTCGGCTGTCCAGGCCGATTCGAAACCGATTGTGATCAAGTTCAGCCACGTCGTCTCTCCCGACGCGCCGAAGGGAAAGGCCGCGGCCTATTTCAAGGCGCTGGCCGAGGAGCGGACCAAGGGGCGGGTGGTGGTCGAGATCTATCCCAACAGCCAGCTCTACAAGGACAAGGAAGAGATGGAGGCGCTTCAACTGGGCGCCGTTCAGATGCTGGCTCCCTCGCTGGCGAAATTCGGACCGCTGGGGGTCAAGGAATTCGAGATTTTCGACCTCCCATATATTTTCCCGTCCAAGGACGTGCTGCGCGCCGTGACCGAGGGTCCGGTCGGACGCGCTCTGCTGAAAAAGCTTGAACCGAAGGGGATCATCGGTCTGGCCTATTGGGATAACGGCTTCAAGATCATGAGCGCCAACCGGCCGCTGCGCACGCCCGAGGATTTCCGTGGTCTCAAGATGCGGATTCAATCCTCGAAGGTGATCGACGCCCAATTCCGGGCGTTGGGGGCGCTGCCTCAGGTGATGGCCTTTTCCGAGGTCTATCAGGCGCTGTTGACCGGGGTTGTCGACGGGACCGAAAACCCGCCGTCGAATATGCTGACCCAGCAGATGCAGGACGTGCAGAAATACGCCACGGTCTCGAATCACGGCTATCTCGGCTATGCCGTGATCGTCAATCGCAAGTTCTGGGAAGCGTTACCCGACGATATCCGCGACACCCTTGAATCCGCGATGATCGAGACGACCCGATACGCCAACGCCATCGCCCAATCCGAAAACGATACCGCCCTTGAGGCGTTGAAGGCGTCCGGCAAAATCGAAATCGATACCCTGACGCCCAGCGATCTTGCGGTGTGGCGCAAGGCGCTGCTGCCGGTGCATCGCGAGATGGAAGGGCGGGTCGGCAAGGACCTGCTCGAAACCTTCTACCGCGAGGCCGCAAAATTCGGCTTCCGCAATTGATCGTCCCCACTGTCCGACAGAGCGGGTTCCTCCCATGCCATTTCGTGTCCTGCTGGTTTTGCTGATGCTGCCCATCCTTTCCGTTCAGGCCTGTTCGGCGCCACCCACTCCGGTGATCGCGTCGGACCACCCGTTGGCGGGGCGGATATGGCAGCCCGCGACCGGGCGGTTCCTCAGCGTTGATGAACTGGAAACGCGGCTCGCTTCGGCTCAGGTGGTGATGCTGGGCGAAACCCACGACAATCCCGACCATCACGCGTTGCAAGCCTGGGCGGTGCGTACCCTGGCTGCCGCCGGGAAAAAGCCGCAGGTGGCATTCGAGATGATCGACCGCGACCGTCAGGCCGATCTTGATGAAGCTGTCCACGATCTTGATGGCTTGGGCGAGGCCCTGCGCTGGAAAGAACGGGGCTGGCCCGATTGGCCGCTCTATCGCCCGATCGCCGAAGCGGCGCTGGCTGCGGGGGGAACCCTGTCCGCCGCTAATCTGCCCGCCGACGTAACGCGTCAGATCGCCCGCCGCGTCGAACCGGCTGAACAGGCGGCACGGTTGGGGCTCAATGCTCCGTTGCCCGAGGCGATCGCCGCCGCTCTGGCCGACGAAATCCGTTCCAGCCATTGCAACATGATGCCGGACAGCGCGATTCCGGGGATGGTGCGGGTTCAGCGCGCCCGCGATGCCGAGATGGCCGAAACCGTCGCCGCCCTGGCCCAGCGTCCCGGCCCCGGCCCGGTGGTGCTGATCGCCGGGGCCGGGCATGCTCGCACCGATCGCGGCGTGCCGGAGCGGTTGCGCCAGATCGCGCCGGGCCTGACGGTGTTTTCGCTCGGTCTGATCGAAACCGATGCGGCGGTCACCGATCCCGCCGCCGAGGCCCCGCCGTTCGATGCGGTGTGGTTCACCGGCCGGGCCGAGCGTGAGGACCCTTGTGCCCAGTTGATGCGGCAGATGAAGAAAAAGTCCGACGCGGCGGGGAAATAAGCGGGGCTCTCCGGACGGGAGGCTCCGCGCGTCCGTCAGGCCGTGTTAACCCGCTGTCGCTGCCTTCAGCACTGCGGCGGCATGGCCGGGGACTTTGACCTTGCGCCATTCCGCCTTCAGCGTCCCGTCGGGACCGATCAGGAAAGTCGAGCGTTCGATCCCGAAGTAAGTCCTTCCGTACATGCTTTTTTCTTTCCACACCGCATAGGCTTCGGTGACCGCGCCGGTTGAATCCGACCCCAGGCGGAACGGAAGCTCGTGCTTGGTGCGGAACTTGACGTGGCTGGCCACCGAATCCCGTGACACACCCAGGATGTCGATCCCGGCGGCCTGGAAATCGGCGAAAGCATCGCGGAACGATTTGGCCTCGGTGGTGCAGCCCGAAGTGTCGTCCTTGGGATAGAAATACAGCACCAGGGTCCGACCGGCATAATCGGCCAGCGTGACCGGGCCGTCCTCGGTTTCAAGCGAAAAGGCGGGGGCGGGTTGGCCCAGAGGGATGGTCATGGTCGGGCTTCCTTACGAGGGGGGACGAAGGCGGCGGGCGGGTTCGTCCACCAGCCGGGTGAACACCTCGAACGCGGCCTGGGCGCAATCGTCCATCCGGTCGACGAGGCTTTTGAAATCGCCCAGCCCGGCAGAGCGGGCCAGCAAATCTTTTAACCCGCGTGAGGCGGTGCGTTCGTCAAAGCCACCGGGCAGGGTCTGGCGCAACACCGTCTGCACCGCCGACCACAGCGCCAGGGCTTCGTCGAGAACCGCCGCGTCGCCCAGCCCGAGCAGACCAGCAGCGCGGGCGCGGGACAGCGCTTCGGCGGTGTTGGGCGACAAGATACCGGGATGATCGGCTCCGTGCGCCAGTTGCAGGGTCTGGGCGATGAATTCGATATCGACCAGCCCGCCCCGGCGATGCTTGACCTCCCAGCCACTGGTGGCCTTGTGCTCGTTGGCGATCCGCTCGCGCATTTCGGCGACGTCGGTTACCAGCCGGTCGGGGTCGCGCCGCTTGGTCAAGGTCTCGCGCAGCACCGCTTCGATCCGTTCGGTCAGGGCGGGATCGCCCGCCACCACCCGCGCCCGCGTCAACGCCATATGCTCCCAGGTCCACGCCGCCTCGGTCTGATAGCGGGCAAAGGCTGCCAGGCTTGAGGCGATCGGGCCGGAATGGCCCGACGGCCGCAGCCGCATGTCAACCTCGTACAAGGTGCCTTCGCCGGTCTTCGCGGTCAGGGCGTTGACCATCCGCTGGGTCAGCCGGGCGAACCAGGTCGCCACCGCCAGCGGACGGGTGCCGTCGGATTCCTCGGATTCGGGGGGTGCGTCATAGATCAGGATCAGATCAAGGTCCGAGGTCGCCGACATCTCGCGGCCACCCGCCTTGCCCATCGCCAGGATCACCCAGGCTCCGCCCGGCACCCGTCCATGGGTGCGGGCGAATTCGTCCTCGACCCGGGGCGCGATCCGGTCGATCACCGCCTCGGCAATGTCGGACAGCGCGCGGGCGGCTTCGGCCGGGCTGATCACCGCACGCAAGGTCAGCACGCCGACTTGGAATTTGCGGTCATTGGCCCAGCGCCGCACCACGTCCAGCACCTGCTGGAAATCGTCGGCCTGCTCCAGCGCCCGGTCGAGTTCGGCGATCAGGCTGTCAAGGCCGGGCGGCGGGGCGAAGAACCCGGCCTGTAACACCGAATCCAGCAGCGAGGGATGGCGGGCGAGGTGGGCGGACAGCAGCGGCGCGTCGCCCATGATCTCGGCGACCAATTGCAGCAGGGTCGGGTTGGCGTGGAACAACGAGAACAGCGGCACCCCGGCAGGCAGGCCGCCCAGAAACTCATCGAAGCGCAGGAAGGCATCGTCGGGGGCGGCGGTGTTGGACAGCGCCTCCAGCAGCGTCGGGGTCAACTCGGTCAGCAATTCGCGGGCGCGGGTCGAGCGGGTGGCGCGGACCCGGCCATGGTGCCAGCCGCGCAGGGTCGAACACACCGCATCGGCGTTGCCAAAGCCCATTGAATTGAGGGTGTGGACCGTTTCCGGGTCGTTGTCGCCCCCGGTAAACACCAGATCGCCATGGGCGGACAAAGCCGGGGCGTCTTCGAACAGATGGGCGTAATGGCCTTCGACGGTCTGGAGCCGCACCGTCAGAGCGGCGGCGAACTCGTCGAAATCGGCGTGGCCCATGAAGGCGGCAATGCCGTCGAGCAGGGCCGGATCGGTCGGCAGGGTCTGGGTCTGCTTGTCGTCGATCATCTGGAGCCGGTGTTCCAGCCGCCGCAGATAGCGGTATGCTTCGGTCAGCGACTGGGCGACCTCGGTGCCGACATGCCCGGCTTGGGCCAACGCCGCCAGCGTCTCCACCGTGCGGGACAGCCGCAATTCAGGCTGACGTCCGCCCCAGATCAATTGCTGGGTCTGGGCGAAAAACTCGATTTCGCGGATGCCGCCGCGCCCCAGTTTGACGTTGTGACCGGCGACAGCGATGGTGCGGCTGCCGCGATGGGCGTTGATCTGGCGCTTGATCGAGTGGATATCGGCGATCGCGGCGAAATCGAGCGATTTGCGCCAGATGAACGGGCGGAGGAATTTCAGGAACGCGGTTCCGGTTTCGACATCGCCCGCGACCTGCCGCGCCTTGATCATCGCGGCGCGTTCCCAATTCTGGCCGAAGCTTTCGTAATAGGTCTCGGCGGCGGCCAGCGACACCGCCGCCGGGGTCGAACTGGGATCGGGGCGCAAGCGCAGATCGGTGCGGAAGACATAGCCGTCGGCGGTGCGCTCGTCGAGCACACGGACCAGATCGCGGGTCAGCGCCACCACGCATTCCTGCACGCTTTTGCGGCCGGTATAGGTCAGTTGATCGGGGTCGTAGAGGACGATCAGGTCGATATCGCTGGAATAGTTCAGCTCGAACGCGCCCAGCTTGCCCATCCCCAGGATGACGATCCCCGACCCCACCGAGGGGTGGACCGGATCGGGCAGGGTGAGGTCACCCCGGTCGCCAGCGCGGCGCAGCAGAGCGTCGAGCGCCAGCGAGATCGCGGTATCGGCCAGTCGCGACAAAGCGTGGGTCACCTGCTCCAGGCTCCAGGCTCCGGCGAGATCGGCCAGACCGGCCAGCAAGGCGCCCTGGCGCTTGGCTACCCGCAACACCCGCATCAGGCGGACCTGATCGCTTTCGCTGGCGAGATCGGCGCTCAGTCCGTCCAGCAGTTCCTCCAGCATCGCGTCGGGCCCGAGGTCGAGCATCCGTTTCACGAACGCCGGTTCGGTTTCAAGACAATGGGACAGGAACGGACTGTTGCCGAACACGGCGCGGATCAGCGGCCCGATGTCACGATCGTCGGGCAGGGCGCGGATCAACGCGGCCAAGGCGGGATCGTCGATCGTTTGGGCGGCTTCGGCCCAGCGGGCCAGCCCCAATTCGACGCGAGACTGATCTGCAACACGCGGAAGCAAAGAGGGAATTGCGGGAAAACGCACCTTGTGCCACCTCGGTTGTTATGCTTGCCTGCAACACTGCGGAATGCTTGACCGGGGGTCAAGCGTGCCGGTGCTATCCTGGCAATGTTCGAACGGGTAAGGGGGAGGCGCGTGGTCCACGGTGCCGTCAACGTTTTGTTTCGGGTCTTGGGGCTGGTTCTGGTCAGTCTGGTGATCGGCGTCTCCCTGTTGGCCTGGCGGCTGTCGCAGGGACCGATCGTGCTGGATTTCCTCACCCCGGCAATCGAGGACGCCCTGGCCGCTGGCGACGGGTCGCTGGTCGTTCGGCTGGGGACCACCGTGCTGATGGAGGGCGATAACGGTCGCCTCCTCGAAATCCACGCTTTTGACGTTCGCGCCTTTGGCTCCGGCGGTCAGCAGATCGCCGCCGTGCCCGACATGTCGTTCAATCTCAGCGGTCGGGCGCTGCTGTCGGGACTCGTCGCCCCCAACACGATCCGGCTGTACGGTCCCCGGCTGAAGCTGCTGCGCGATCCCGACGGCCGGGTTCATCTCGGCATCAACAGCCGGGCCGAAGAGTCCGAACCAGCCCCGGAATCCGAGGCGATTGCCGATGCGATCCGCGATGCCCTGCTGGGCGATCCCGACCCGGCCAAGCCAGGGCGGACCCTGCAATCGCTGACCATCCGTTCGGCCGAGATCATCGTCGACGATCAGGTGCTGGGACGGCAATGGCGGGTTCCTGATTCTGACCTGACCTTTCGCCGCGCTGACGCCGGGGTAATCGTCACCGGGCGCGCCCGGCTGGAACTGGACGGCGATACGATCGGGCTGGATGTCGAAGCGACCTACCTCAAGGCGACCGAGGCGGTCGAGGCCGTGGCCCGGTTCAGCGCGTTGCGTCCGGCTTTGCTGGCCCGTTTCGGCGGCGCTCTGACCCCGCTGGCGGCGGTCGATATGCCGCTGACCGGCTCGGTTCACGCGATTCTTGATCGTGAAGGGCAACTGGACCGTCTCGATGTCGATCTGACCGGCGGGGCGGGCAGCATCGCCCCGCCGCCGCCGCTGGTCGAAGGAACGGTGCATCTCGACGGGCTTTTGCTGCGTGGTGGCTATGTCCGGTCCAGCGGCCGGATCGACCTTGCCGGATTGAAGCTCGATTTCGGCGGCGGCGCGACGCTGGCGGCGACGGGGGCGCTGGAGGGATTGGCGACAGCTACCGGCGGGCCGGTGCGGCTGGATGCCGTGGTGCGCGATCTGCCGGTTGATCGGCTGCGCGATCTGTGGCCGCAGGGGCTGGGGCAGAACGCCCGCGATTGGGTGGTTCCCAACCTGTCGAAGGGCATCGTTCACGAGGCGACCCTGGGCCTGACCGGCCATTTGCCGCCGGGGGGAAGCCCCGAGGCTCTGGTGCTCGGCCATGTCGGCGGCACGATCCGCGCCGACGGAGTCACCGTCAATTATCTTCACCCGATGCCGGTGGCGCGGGGGGTGGCGGCCAACGTCACCTATGACGCCCATTCGATGCAGATCGCCCTGACCACGGGTGAGGTGTTCGGCCTGCGCCTGAAAGACGGGTTGGTCGGATTCACCGGCCTCGATCAGGAAGATCAATTCGCCGACATCGCACTGACCATCGCCGGTCCGATCCCCGATGCGTTGCGTCTGCTCGACAGTCCGCCGTTGCGCTATGCCCAGGCGCTGGGGATCGAGCCGGGCAAGACCGGGGGCGAGGCCACCACCCGGCTGTCGCTGAAATTCCCGTTGTTGAAGACGCTGCGGCTTGACGATCTCGATATCCGCGCCCAGGCGGCGGTGAAGTCACTGTCCTTGCCCAAGGTCGCGCTGGGGCAGGATCTCGATGGCGGTTCGCTTGACCTGACCGTTGACGGGCAGGGGCTGGATGCCGCCGGGACGGTCAGCCTGGGCGGGATGCCCGCGACGCTGACCTGGCGCGAGAATTTTTCGTCAAAGGGCGGGGCGTTCCGCAGCCGCTATCATCTGAAGGCCGCTGCCGTCACTGACGAGCACCGCCGCCGCCTTGGTCTCGATGCCGGATCGTTTCTGACCGGCCCGGTCGGGGCCGACGTCATCATCACCTTTGCCGATGGAGGGCGGGGCGATATTGACGGTCGGCTCGATCTGGCTCCGGCGCGGCTGACCCTGCCGGGGTTGGGCTGGACCAAGGAGCCGGGCAAGCCCGGCACCGCCGAAGCCTCGATCCGGCTCGATCGCCGTCAGGTCGGATCAATCCCCCATTTCGTCGTGCTGTCCGGCGATCTGGAAGCGCGGGGTTCGGCCGCATTCGGACCGGAAAGCACATTGCGACGGGTCGATCTGATCCGGCTGTCTTATGGCCGGACTCAGGGCGAGGGCAGTGTGACCCTGCGCCAGGGTGGCGGCTATGACATCGTCTTTACCGGCCCCAGCTTCGACGCCCAGCCGGTCCTGTCCGCGGACGAGGATCGCTCGAAGGACCCCAAGAAGCCGCCGCCGATGGGAATCGTCGCCAGCGTTCAATCCTTGTGGGTCTCGGACAAGGGGGCGGTGCGACCCGCCGCTTTGTCGCTGCACCGTGACGCCCAGGACTGGCGGGCGATGTCGCTGAAAGGCGGCCTTGACGGCGGTAAGTCGTTGTCGGCGACCTTGACCAGCGATGCGGCGCGGCGGCGCAGTTTCGCGGTGGCGTCGGAAGATGCCGGGGCGGTGGCGCGGACCTTCGACGTGTTCGAGGATCTGGTCGGCGGCGATCTGACCGTCGAGGGGTATATCGACGACAACCAACCGGCTCAGCCGCTGATCGGCTCGGTCAAGATCGCGGATTACCACATCCGCAACGCTCCCGCGCTGGCGCGTCTGCTGACCGTCGCCGCCTTGACCGGGATTGTCGATGTGCTGCGGGGCGAGGGCGTCGGCTTCTCGTCGCTGGATGCGCCGTTCGTTTATTCCAACGGCTTGCTAGAGCTGAAGGATGCCCGCGCCTGGGGGGCCGCGTTGGGGATTACCGCCAAGGGTCAGATCGATCTGGACAAGTCGCGTCTGGCGATCGAGGGGACCGTGGTCCCGGCCTATGTGCTGAACAGCGCGTTGGGGCGGATTCCGGTGCTGGGCTGGCTGATTACCGGGGGAGAGAAGGGCGGCGGGGTGATCGCCTTCAATTACACGATGAAGGGAGCGGCCGCCGATCCGTCGGTGACGGTCAATCCGCTGTCGGCGCTGACGCCCGGATTCCTTCGCAAGCTGTTCAACGTCTTTGACGATGGCAGCGGGACCGACGCGCGCAAGGAAGATAACGGCGTCAAGGCGACGCCGTGAGCATACGGGCCGGGGCTGGACGTCAGTCCTTGCCCGATCCGCCCGAGGTGGCCAGCAGCATCACCAAAGCGCCACAGATCGCGGTCAGGAGCAGTCCGACATAGACGGCCAGACCCAGCGGGCTGGTGCCGGGCGAGGGATCGGCCACGGCTCCGAAAATCGCTCCGGACGCGCCGACGGCGAGATAGAGGAAAATCAATACCAGTCCGATCGCGACCAGACCGGCAACCTTGGCAAAGACACTCATCTTTCCATTTCCTTCCCAAATGGCAGAGTGAGGCGGTGAAAAATATAACAGATTTTTCTTCCGACCATCGTGCAAACTTCGGCACCGGCCCGACCCGGCCGATCAACGGCACGGTCCGCCTGCGTTCGCAGGTGCGGGACTCAATCTGAAGGCTGAGTGATCGAAGTTCTTTGTCATTTGCGACTTCACTGTTAATTGGAAAGGCCGGGCTGCGAAATCCGCTTTTGCCAATCCTGATAAAAGCGATGACACTTCGACGATGGAGCCGTTAGGGCACTGTCCGGTATTCCTTCCGGCCCTCTCTATTGCCCGAGTTAAAGGAGTCCGCATGCGCGAGATCCCCGTTCTGATCAAGCCCGGCGATGCCGATGCCCTGGCCGCTGGGCGGCATAACGATCCTTTCGCCGTTCTTGGTCCCCATCCCGACAATGGCGGATTGGTCTTGCGTAGCTTCCAGCCGCACGCGGCCGAGGTCTTCGTCTTGGCCGGAGGCGAGCCGGTTGCCATGAACCGGGTGCATCCCGACGGACTGTTCGCCGTCCGTTTGCCCGCGAGCGACGTGGGGCGGTATCGTCTCCGCGTGATCTGTCCCGAGGGGACGGTGGAGGAGATCGAAGACCCCTACCGCTTCCCGCCCCAGCTCGGTCCGCTCGACATCCATCTGCTGGCCGAAGGGACGCATATGCGTCTCTATCAGGTTCTGGGCGCGCATTTGCGCACCATCGATGGTGTCGAGGGCGTTCTTTTCTCGGTTTGGGCCCCCAATGCCGAACGGGTTTCGGTGGTGGGCGACTTCAATTCCTGGGACGGTCGCCGCCATCCGATGCGGTTGCGTCACGATGCCGGGGTGTGGGAATTGTTCCTGCCCGGTCTGGCCCATGGCGCAATTTATAAATACGAGATCGTCGCTCATGGCGGCGTGATGCTGCCGTTGAAAGCCGATCCGTGCGGCACCTGGGCCGAGCGTTCGCCCAAGACCGCATCGAAGGTGTGGAGCCAGCCGAAATGGGAATGGTCCGACACCGAGTGGATGCAGGCCCGCCAGCGTCATAACGACCGCTATGCCCCGGTCAGTATCTACGAAGTGCATCTGGGCTCGTGGCGTCGCAATCCCGGTGACGGCAACCGGCCGCTGACCTATCTGGAAATGGCCGACGAGCTGGTCGATTACGTGTCCGAGATGGGCTTTACCCATGTCGAGTTTCTGCCGGTTCACGAACATCCGTTCGGCGGATCGTGGGGCTATCAACCGGTCGGGCTGTTTGCCCCGACCTCGCGCTATGGCTCGCCCGACGATTTCCGCGTTCTGATCGAACGGCTGCATCAGCGCGGCATCGGCGTCATTATTGACTGGGTCTCGGCCCACTTCCCCAGCGATCCGCACGGTCTGCACTGGTTCGACGGAACCCATCTGTACGAGCATCAGGACCCGCGTCTGGGCGTCCATCGCGACTGGAACACCCTGATCTATAATTTCGGCCGCACCGAGGTGATGAACTATCTGTGCGCCAACGCCCTCTATTGGCTGGAAGAATTCCATGTCGACGGGCTGAGGGTCGATGCGGTGGCGTCGATGCTGTATCTCGATTATTCGCGCGATCCCGGCGATTGGCTGCCCAACCGCTTTGGCGGCAACGAGAATCTGGAAGCGATCGACTTCCTGCGCCGGATGAACCAACTGGTCTATGCCGAGCATCCCGGTGCCGTCACCATTGCCGAGGAATCGACCGCCTGGCCGATGGTGTCGCGGCCGGTGCATCTGGGCGGATTGGGCTTTGGCTTCAAATGGAACATGGGGTGGATGCACGACACCCTGGATTATTTCTCGAAGGACCCGATTCACCGTCGCTATCATCACGACGATCTGACCTTCGCCCAGCTTTACGCCTACCACGAGAATTTCGTGCTGCCGCTGTCCCATGACGAAGTGGTGCACGGCAAAGGCTCGTTGATCGGGCGGATGCCGGGCGACGATTGGCAGCGTTTCGCCAATCTGCGGGCCTATTTCGGCTTCATGTGGATGCAGCCGGGCAAAAAGCTGCTGTTCATGGGCGGCGAGTTCGCTCAGGAACGCGAGTGGAATGTCGATAGCAGTCTCGATTGGCATTTGCTCGACCAGCCCCGTCACCTTGGCGTCAGCCGTCTGGTCCGTGACCTCAACCGGCTGTACCGCAGCGAACCGGCCCTGCATCAACTCGATAACGATCAGCGCGGGTTTGCCTGGATCGATTGCAATGATCGCGACAATTCCGTCCTGAGTTGGCTGCGCCGTGGTGTCGATCCGCATGATTGCATCATCGTCGTCGGCAGCTTTACCCCTGTCGTGCGCGAAGGCTATCGGATCGGGGTTCCCGAATCCGGGTTCTATCGCGAGATCATGAACACCGATTCCGAATGGTACGGTGGCGCCAACATTCACAACAATGGTGGAGTCGAGGCCGAGGATATTCCCTGGCACGGTCATGCATGGTCGATTCTGCTGCGGCTGCCCCCGCTGTCGGTCTCTGTATTCAAGCGTGACGGATAAGGGTAGGATAGCCCTGCCCGGACTTTGTTAAGAGAACCCTTGTCGTCTGATTAGAGGAGTGCCGCATCAAGGTTTCCGTTTCTCCCTCCATAAGACCGTCGAGGATTGCATGAACGCCCGCCGCCTTTTACCCGGCTCTCCGAACCCGCTGGGCGCCACCTGGGACGGCAACGGCGTTAATTTCGCGCTGTTTTCCGCCAACGCCCAACGGGTGGAACTTTGCCTGTTCGATAGTCGCGGTCAGCGCGAGATCGAACGGGTGGTTCTGCCCGAATATACCGACCAGATCTGGCACGGTTACCTTCAGGACGTGCGGCCGGGCCAGCTTTACGGATATCGGGTGTGGGGGCCGTATGACCCCAATGCCGGCCATCGCTTCAATCCGCACAAGCTGTTGCTCGACCCCTATGCCAAGGCGTTAAGCGGCGAACTGGTGTGGACGGATGCCCATTTCGGCTTCCGCGTCGGGGGGCCGCGACAGGATCTGGTGGCCGACCGCCGCGACAATGCCCGCTTCATGCCGAAATGCCGGGTGCTGGACACCGCCTTTACCTGGGGCGACGACCGCCGTCCCACCGTGCCGTGGTCGCGGACCATCGTCTATGAGGCCCATGTTCGCGGTCTGACGATGACTCATCCCGGGGTGCCGCCAGCCTATCGCGGCAGTTTTCTCGGGCTGGCCCAGCCCGGTGTGATCGGCCATTTGAAGTCGCTGGGGGTGACCAGCATCGAATTGCTGCCGATTCAGGCGATGGTCGACGAGCGGCATCTGGTCGAAAAAGGGCTGCGCAATTATTGGGGCTATAACACGATCGGCTTTTTCGCCGCCGATCCGCGGTTTTACGTCACCAGTGCCCACCGCGATTTCAAAAGCATGGTCCAGCGCCTGCACGAGGCGGGGATCGAGGTGATTCTCGACGTGGTCTACAACCACACCGCCGAGGGGAATCATCTGGGGCCGACCCTGTCGTTCCGTGGCATCGACAATGCCAGCTATTACATCCTGCGCCCCGGCAATCCGCGCTGGTACGAGAATTATTCCGGCTGCGGCAACACGCTGAACCTCACCCATCCGCGCGTGTTGCAGATGGTGATGGATTCGCTGCGCTATTGGGCCGAGGAGATGCGGGTCGACGGGTTCCGCTTCGATCTGGCCGCAGCCCTGGCGCGGGGTCGCAACGGCTTCGATTCCGGGGGGTCCAGTTTTCTCGACGCGGTGCGCCAGGACCCGGTGCTGTCGCGGGTGAAGCTGATTTCCGAGCCGTGGGATCTGGGCGGTGACGGCTATCGCTTGGGACGGTTCCCGCCCGGCTGGTCGGAATGGAACGGGCGCTACCGCGATACTGTTCGCCGTTTCTGGTCGGGCGAGGGGGGGATGATCGGCGATCTGGCCAGCCGTCTGACCGGTTCGGCCGACCTGTTCTCGTGGGGCGGGCGCCGTCCGTCGGCCAGTCTTAACTTTGTCACTTGCCATGACGGCTTTACCCTGCGCGATCTGGTGACCTATCAGCGCAAGCGCAACGAAGCCAATGGCGAGGGCAATGCCGACGGCACCGACGCCAATTATTCCTGGAATTGCGGCCATGACGGCGAAAGCCCGTATCCCGAGATCACCGCTTTGCGCCAGCGTCAGGCCCGCAATCTGATCGCCACCTTGCTGCTGTCGCAGGGCGTGCCGATGATTCTGGCCGGCGACGAACTGGGCCGGACTCAGAACGGCAACAACAACGCCTATTGCCAGGACAATGCGATCGGGTGGGTCGATTGGGGCAATGTCGACGAGGATATGCTGGCCTTCTTCCGCATCCTGATCAAGCTGCGGCGCGAGAATCCGGTGTTCCGCCGCGCCCGCTTCCTTGAAGGCAAGCGTCTGCCCAATCTGGTTCTGAAAGACATCATCTGGATCACGGCCGAAGGGCGCGAGATGACCCAGGCCGATTGGACGCTTCCCTATGCCCGCTCGCTGGGCTTCGTGTTGGGCGGCGGCGTCGCGGGGATTGACGAACCCAAAGGTCAGGAAGAAGCGGGGGATACCTTCCTGGTTCTGATGAACGCCTACCACGAATCGGTTCCCTATGTCCTGCCGCCCGCAACTTTAGGGCAGGCGTGGGAGGTGGTGTTCGATACCTTCGAGACCCAGGCAGGATTGCCCTCGGGCACCTGGGCCGCAGGAATTACCTATGCGTTGAGACCACGGTCGCTTGCCGTGTTGCGCAGCGTCAGCAGCGGGCGGGGATTTGCCCGCGATATACAGGAAGGATATGGGGCATGACCGGGATTTCAGCCCTCGACCGGCTGGCGAATCTTGCCGGTATCGAGGACGGATGGTGGGACTTCTTCGGTCAGTGGCGGGTGGTTCCACCCGAGACCAAGCGGGTATTTCTGGCGGCGATGGGCTTTCCCGCTGCTACGCCCACCGAGGTTGAGGCCAGCCTGTCCGTGCTGGAGACCCGGCCGTGGCGGCGTTGGATCGAGCCGGTCCGGGTGCTGGAGGAAGGGTCGGGCGCGCCGTCGCTTGCGGTGGCTTTGCCGGTCGCCGCCGACGGGCAGGTCTTTTCCTGGCGGCTCGAAGAAGAATTGGGGATCGTTCACACTGGCCGTTTCCGCCCCGCCGACCTGGGGAACGGCGAGGTGCGCGAGGTCGAAGGCGTTGTCCTGTGCCGCCGGTTCCTTTCGCTGCCCGCCTTGCCGCCAATCGGCTATCACCGTCTGGTCCTGATTGGACCGGATGGGACCGAAGCCGAGCAATCGCTGATCGTTGCGCCGATGCGGGCCTATGTTCCGCCGGTGCTGGCCCAGGCTCCGGGGGGCTGGGGCATCGCCACCCAGATTTACGCCCTGCGCACGCAGCGGGACTGGGGATTGGGGGGCTATGACGCCCTGGCCGAACTGGCCGAGGGCGCGGCGACGTTGGGGGCATCCTGCATCGGGGTCAATCCGCTCCACGCGCTGTTTCCCAATCAGCCCGAGCGCTTCAGCCCCTATGCGCCGTCGAGCCGGATGTTCCTCAACACCGCCTATATCGACATCGAGGCGATTCCCGAATTCGCCACCTGCCGCGAGGCGCGACGGTTATATGCCGCTCCGGCGTTCCAGGCCATGCTGGGCCGGGTGCGTGAGCCGGGTCTGATCGAGTACGACACTGCGGCACGGCTGTCCCGCCCGATCCTGGAGGCGCTGTTCCGCGCCTTCCGTCAATCGGACGATCAGGCCGCGTTCGAGGCGTTCCGTCAGGCTGGGGGCGAGCGCGCCCGTCGCTTTGCTCTGTTCGAGGCGCTGCACGAACGGATGATCGAAGCCGGGACGCCTTATTGGCGGACCTGGCCCGAGGATCTACGCCGTCCCGACGCACCGGGGGTGATCCGCTTTGCCGCCGAGCATGGCGAGCGGATCGTTTTTTTCCAATGGCTGCAATTCGTGGCCGACCGGCAGTTGGGGCGGGCGCATCGCGCCGGTCTCGATGCCGGAGCGGCGATCGGGCTTTATCGCGATCTGGCGGTGGGTATCGCCGGGGATGGCGGGGAATCCTGGCTGGAACAAGACAGCCTGGCGCTTGGCGTCTCGGTCGGTGCGCCGCCCGATCCGCTGGCGCTCAAAGGCCAGGATTGGGGGCTGCTGCCGTTCAATCCGCTGGCCTTGTCCGAACGGGCCTATGCCCCGTTCATCGCGGTGATGCGGGCCAACATGCGCCATGCCGGGGCGTTGCGGCTGGATCACGCGATGGCGTTGCAGCGCCTCTATTGGGTGCCGCCCGGTCTGCCTGCCGATCAGGGCGCCTATGTCCGCTATCCGGTCGATGATCTGTTCCGGCTGGTGGCGCTGGAAAGCCGTCGCAACCGCTGCCTCGTCATCGGCGAGGATTTGGGAACGGTTCCCGACGGATTCCGCGAGCGGATGGAGCGAACCGGGATTTTTGCCTATCGGGTGATGGTGTTCGAAAAGGAAAACGCCGACCGCTTCCGGTCCTCCGACCGTTTCGACGAGCAGGCGCTGGCGATTTTCGCCACCCATGATCTGCCGTCGGCGCGGGCGTGGTGGCAGGGGCACGATATCGATCGGCGCGAGGCGCTCGACCTGTACCCCCGGCCGGGTCAGGCGGACGAGGAGCGGGGCCAGCGTGCCCATGATCGTGTCGCCCTGGTCACGACCTTGGTGGGCGAGGGGGTGCTTCCCAGCGATTTTCCGACAACGGGCGATCTTGCCGACGACCGGGCGGTCCAATTGGCCGCCGCCGCCCACGCTTTTCTTGGGAAGTCGCGCTCGCGGCTGGCGATGGTCCAGATCGAGGACGTTCTGGGTCTCGATCTCCAGATGAATTTGCCGGGAACCACGACGCAACATCCGAACTGGCGGCATCGTTATCCGCAGGATGTGGCCCAGATTCTCGCCGATGAGCGCCTCCGTTCGCTGGCGGCGGGTTTTTCGGCACGCAACGGACGGCGCAATCTGTCGCCTTCGAGTGACGATAGCGTATAACCACACTATGCTTTAATCCGCGCATTCCTGTAGGGACGGGCGGAGATTGGGGATCATATGGCGGGCGGGAAAAAATCGATGAATAAAGTTAAGCCTGCGGTGGCGCATTCGTCACGCGACGATGTCGAAGCCCTGAAGACGGCGATCAGCAGCCATCTTCTTTATACCGTTGGCAAAGAAGCCGTCAGCGCGACCGCGCGCGATTGGTTCCTGGCGGCGGCCCATGCGGTGCGCGATCGGGTGACCCAGGGCTGGATGCCGACCCTGAACGGGTATTACCGCGAGGATTCGAAGCGGGTTTATTACCTGTCGATGGAATTCCTGATTGGTCGCACCCTGGTCAACAGCCTGATCAATCTTGGTCTGTACGATTCGGTGCGCGAGGCGCTGGCCGAACTGGGGCAGGATTTCGAGGAAGTCGCGGCCTGGGAGGTCGAAGCCGCCCTGGGCAATGGCGGCCTGGGCCGTCTTGCCGCCTGCCTGCTCGATTCGATGGCGACGATCGGAGTCGCCGGGTTCGGCTATGGCATCCGCTACGATTACGGCATGTTCACCCAGCATATCGAGCATGGTTGGCAGGTCGAGAGCCCGGAAAACTGGCTGCGCTATGGCAACCCGTGGGAATTTCCCCGTCCGGGCGTGATTTTTCCGGTCCGCTTCGGCGGTCGCGTGATCCATTTCCGCGACAGCCGGGGCTTTAATTGCAGCCAGTGGGTCGATGCCGAAGAGGTCATGGCGATGGCCTATGACGTTCCGGTTCCCGGCTTTGGCGGCAAGAGAGTCAATAATCTCCGGCTGTGGTCGGCGAAGTCGACCCGCGAGTTCGACCTCAAATACTTCAATGCCGGTAATTACATCGAGGCCGTTCGCGACAAAAACGAGTCCGAGACGCTGTCAAAGGTGCTCTATCCGTCGGACACGACCGATCGCGGCAAGGAACTGCGCTTCAAGCAGGAATATTTCTTCGTTGCCGCCTCGATCCAGGACATCCTGGCTCGCTTCCGCAAGAGTCATAGCGATTGGGAGAAGCTGCCCGACAAGGTGGCAATCCAGCTCAACGACACCCACCCGGCGATGGTGGTGGCCGAACTGATGCGGGTGCTGGTTGACGAGCACGAATTGCCGTGGGAGCGAGCCTGGGAGATTACCCGGGGCTGCTGCGCCTACACCAACCATACCTTGTTGCCCGAGGCGCTGGAAACCTGGTCGGTTGATCTGTTCTCGCGGGTTCTGCCGCGTCACCTCGAAATCGTCTATCAGCTCAATCACGAGTTTCTGCAAGGCGTCCGTTATCGCCATCCTGGCGATGCCGAATTGCTGGGCCGGGTGTCGCTGATCGCCGAAGGCGACGACCGCCGGGTGCGGATGGCTCACCTTGCCGTGATCGGTAGCCACAAGGTCAACGGCGTCGCCGCGATCAATACCGGCCTGATGAAAAGCACGATCTTTTCCGATTTCGAGCATCTCTCGCCCGGCAAGATCATCAACCTCACCAACGGCGTGACGCCCCGGCGCTGGATGCTGGCCTCGAACCCGCGTCTGTCGGCGCTGATCACCGAAAAGATCGGCGACGGCTGGTACACCGATCTCGATCAGTTGCGTAAGCTTGAGGCGTTTGTCGACGACCCCAAATTCCGCGCCGCCTTCGCCGAGATCAAGAACGCCAACAAGCGCGATGTCGCGGTGATGATCGCCCAGCGCCTCGGCATCGAGGTCGATCCTACCTCGCTGTTCGACGTCCAGGTCAAGCGTATCCACGAATACAAGCGCCAGTTGCTCAATCTGCTGCATGTCGTCGTGCGCTATTCCCGGATTCGCGCCAATCCGCTGCTGGAATCCCAGCCTCGGACCGTGATCATCGGCGGTAAGGCAGCCCCCGGCTATCACCTTGCCAAACTGATCATCAAGCTGGTCAACGACATCTCCGAAGTCGTCAATAACGACCCGTTGGTGGGGCGGCGGCTGCGTCTGGTGTTCCTGCCCAATTACAACGTCTCGACCGCCGAACTGGTGATGCCCGCCGCCGATCTGTCTGAGCAGATTTCCACGGCCGGGACCGAGGCGTCGGGGACCGGCAACATGAAGATGGCGATGAACGGGGCCCTGACCATCGGCACCTGGGATGGCGCCAATGTCGAGATCTGCGAGGAAGTCGGCGAAGACAACATGTTCCTGTTCGGGCTGACCGCGCAGGAAGTCGCCCGTCATCGCGTTGACGGCTATGACGCCTGCGCCGCGGTGCGGGCCGATAAGGAACTGGCCGCAGCGCTGGACATGATCGCGAACGGGTTCTTCTCTCCCGACGACCCCGATCGCTATCGTGCCCTGATCGATACCCTGACTGTCGGCGGCGATCACTATCTGCTGACCGCCGACTTTGCCCAATATGTGGCGGCGCAGGAACGGGCCGACCGGACCTATGCCGATGCCGATGAGTGGACCCGTAAGGCGATTTTGAACGTCGCCCGGATGGGGAAGTTCTCGTCGGATCGGACCGTCGCGGAATATGCCCGCCAGATCTGGCGGGCCTTGTAGGCTGTCGTCTCCGAAGCGCGGGCAGCAGCCCGTGCTTCGGGGCGCAATCCCCATTACTGATCGGCGCGGTCGGCCATCAGGCTGCGGACCCGTTCCAGCATCGCCGAATTTGATGCATTGACTTGGGCCGAGGCGGGGGGTCGGCGCGGGGAATTCATCGCGTTTCGGTCGACCGGGGCCGGGGGCTTGTCCCGTTTCAGGCTGTCGATCTCCAGCCGTCCCATCACCGCCAGCAATTCATAGGCGGCTTGATACATGTCGAAATAGGCGCTGGTGTAATTGATGCGGGCGTCGTTGATGCGGGTTTCTTCGTCCATCACTTCCTGGACGGTGGCTTTTCCGGCCTCGCGCTTGCGCTTCTGCGCTTCCCAGACTTCCTCGGCGATATTGGCGGCATTCTCGAGCAGATCGAGACGCTGGCGGGCGGTTTCCAGCTTGAACCAGGCGGTGCGGGCCGCCTCGGAAATCTTGCGGCTGGTCTGAAGCCGGTTGTCGCGGCTGGCGGCATGATCCCACGAGGCCTGGGCGACCTGGGCATTGGTCTTGAAGCCCGAGAACAGTTCCCAATTCGCGACCAACAGCACCGACCAGTCGCGACGCACCCCGATTACCGCGTTCTTGCCGTTCTCGTAATCGCTCCTTCCCACCAGATCGAGGGTCGGCCAATAGCCGGCCTCGGCCCCGCGTCGCCGTTCGTCGGTCAGGGCAATGCTGCGGTTGGCGGATTCGAGGGTCGGGTTGTTCTTTTCGGCGGCGGCAAGAACGTCGTCGATGCGGTCGGGAATCTGATCGAGCGGCATCGGCGGCTCGGTCAGGCCAGCAACGTCCGGGGCGTGGCCGAAGACCTGAGTGTAACGGGCGACGGCGGTATGAAACCCACCTTCGAAATTGACCCGCCGTTCCTTGGCGATCTGAAGGCGCTGTTTGGCCGCCAGTACGTCAGAGGTGATGCCCGATCCCTTGCGGACCCGTTCATCTTCGAGGTTGAGCTGTTCGGCGACCTTGCGCTCGTTTTCGCGCGACAACGCAACCAGACGGGTTTGCCGCAAGATGTCGAGATAGGCGGTCACCCCTTCGAGGAGGGTGGTCTGGCGGGTGGCGTCAAGGTCCGAGGTCGAGATGTCCTGGCTGATCTTGGCGGCATCGACCGCCGAATCCGTCGAGAACCCGTCAAAAATCTTCTGGGTCACGGTCAGGTTGGCGGTCTGGCGCTGGTCGTTGAATGCCCGGCCCTGGATCGCACGGCGGTCGGGGCTGTCGATATATTCGTTGCCATGGTCGCCGCCGACCCGGACGGTGGGATAATAGCCGGAACGGGCAGCGCGAATCCCTTCCTTGGCAGAATTGACCGCCTTGGTCTTGGCCTGAATCTGCGGATGGTTGGCAAGGATGTCCTGAAGCTCGTCCTCCAGGCTTGCCGCATTGGCGAAGGGAGTGCCAGCAAAGAAAAACAGGGCAAGAACAGAGACTGCCCGTCGACTGCATCTAATAGCCATTGCCCCCCGCCCGGCTAACAACATTCGCGCAAGAGAACTTATAGCATTCGTCGAGGTGAAGTCGATAAATATGTCAATAGGCCAGTCTGGTGCTGCCATCCCGCCAAGTCGTCTCCCCTCTCGTTCCCGCGAGAGTTGGATGGCGGATCGATCAGCGGGGTTGACGCCGCCGCCCGCAATCGGCGTGATAGGAGAGCAGAGCTTTCCATCCGCCATCCTTACGAGGAGACGCTGTTCGTGCCGGTGAAGTGGCGGGGTCCCTTTCCCTGGCTTGCCGCGGCGTTCGCCGCCAATGTCGCGGTGATCGTCACCGCGGGCACGATGCTGTCGCGTGGGCCGCTGGTGCCCGAATCCTTCACCGCGCTGATTTTGGTCACGCTGGCCGGATCGGCCACCTTGTTCGCGGTGTCCTGGAAAATCGTCGATTTTCTGGTGATGCGGAGCATCTGCAAGATGGCGGCCGAGGTGCGGGCGATCGCCTATGGCGGCGAGCGATCCGGCATTGATCCCGAACGCTTCGCGATGATTTCGCCTCTGCCCGAAGCGGTCAACGAGATTTGCGCCCGGATGGTCCGGGCCCGGTCGGAACTGGCCGCCGGTCTGTCGGCCGCAACCCGCCGTTCCGAAGAGAATTCCAACCGGCTGGCCGCGATCCTTAACGATCTGCACGAAGGAGTTCTGGTCTGTAATCAGCGGCATCAACTGGTTTTGTATAACGAAGTCGCGTTCGACATGCTGCGCGCCACGGCAGAATTGGGGCTGGGGCGCTCGCTGTTCGAGACGCTTTCGCGTGAGCCGGTGGTTCATATCTTTGATCGTCTTTGCGGTCATCTTGACCGTTCGGCCCGTGGTGTTCCGTTCCTGGCCGGGACGATCGACGACCGGATGCTGTTTCAGGCGCGGATGAGCCTGATCCGGACCGGAGCCGGGCCGGTGACCGGCTATGTCGTCACTCTGGTCGATGCCGCCCCGCAACTGGCCGGTCTGGCTGGTCGGGCCGACTTGCTGCGCGAGGCTGCCACGACGATCGAGGCTCCGCTGGCCCGCATTGCCGTCGCCGCCAGCGAGTCCCCTTCGGTGCAACGGGAGTGTCTCGACGTCAGCCGGGCGGTGCGACGACTGACCGAAGGCTATGACCGTTTGCTGTCATCCTGGTGGCCGATGGCCGATATCGTTTCGACCGAACTGCTGTCGTTCGTCTGTTCGCGGTTGGGCAACGATATTTCCGCGACGGTGATCGGGCTCCCGGTCTGGCTGCATGGGGATTCGCATTCGCTGGTTCTCGCCATCGAGGCTTTGGTGCGCCGTACCGCCGAGCGTTTGGGGATTGCCTCGGTTGATCTGTCGGCCGGAGCCGAGGGAGAGACCGCCTGGGTCGGCTTCACCTGGGTGGGCGGAATGATCGAATTGGCCGAACTGGAAGAATGGCTGGGTCAGCATCTGTCGGCGCTGGGGGGGATCACCTTGCGCGACGTGCTGCTGCACCATGCCGGAGCGGTTCCCGAACTGCGCCGTACCGAAAGTGGCGGCGGGGTTCGCCTGCCGGTTCCCAAGGCGGTGGAGACGCGGCGGTCCGAACGTCCGGTGCTGCCGTCGCGGCCCGAGTTCCACGACCTGTCTTTGCTGGAGCAGGCCCGTGAAACCGGCGCGCTGGGATCGCGTCCGCTGAAATCGCTGAGTTTCGTCGTGTTCGATACCGAAACCACCGGATTGCAGCCCTCGCAGGGCGACCGGATCGTTTCGATTGCCGGGGTGCGGATCGTCAATGGTCGCATTCTGTCGGGGGAAAGCTTCAACCGGGTGGTCAATCCCGGACGGCCGATCCCGGTCGAATCGATCCGGTTCCACGGCATCACCGACGCGATGGTTCGTGAAAAGCCGCCCGCCGAAGTGGTTTTGCCGCAATTCCATGCCTATGTCGCCGATTCGGTCCTGGTCGCGCACAATGCCGCCTTCGACCTTAAATTCCTGCGGATGAACGAACAGGCGCTGGGGCTGCGGTTCGACAATCCGGTCCTCGATACGATGATCCTGTCCAGTTATCTCGACGGCGCCGAGTCGGGCCATTCGCTTGATGTCATCTGCGAACGCTATGGGATCGCGATCACCGACCGTCACACCGCTTTGGGCGATGCGATGGTGACGGCGGCGGTCCTGTTGTGCCAGATCGAGGCGTTGGAGGGGCGCGGGATCGTCACCCTCGACCAAGCGGTCAAGACCTTGGACATAGCCCGTATCCTGCACGACCGTCAGAGGGTGCTGTAGCGATGCTGCCCAGCGTCGCGGTCGGGTCTGGCCTGCGTTAAAAATCAATAGGCTCGGGGCAAAAACTGAGGTCCGATGGCTTGACCGGACCGCGACATTCCTCCAGCATGGCGCCGCCATTCCACGACGCAGAAAGCGAGGCCGATGCGCCTAACCTTGCACACCGATTACGCGCTTAGGGTCATGATTCATGTCGGAATGCGCGATGGTGATCTGGTGACGATCACCGAGATCGCCGAGTGCCACGGCATCTCGAAGAATCACCTGACCAAGGTGGTGCATCATCTGGGTCGCGTCGGCTTTCTGGAAACGGTTCGGGGCAAGCATGGCGGGGTGCGGTTGCTGAAACGGCCGGATCAGGTCCGTCTGGGCGAATTCATCCGTGCGACCGAGGAAGATTTCGCGCTGGTCCGTTGCATGCGCTGCGACAGCGAAGAGGGCTGCCTTCTTGAAGGGCATTGCCTCGCCAACCGTGCTTTGTCCGCCGGTCTGGACGCCTTCTTTCACGAACTGGACCGATATACTCTGGCTGACATGCTGGAACGCGAGCGGGAAGCGGCGCAATAGCGTCAGACAGTTCCGCTTAGGTGCGATTCGGTGTATCCCTGGAGTCAGCGACTGCCCCCCGGAGACCTCCCCATGTCTACACTGAACGGCGCCGACAACGAGAACGAACTGAGGGTCATCAACGAGTTCCTGGACGAATTGCGCGATACCGCCAGCCAGCTTCAGGTT
>NZ_AQPH01000046.1 GCF_000442515.1 Magnetospirillum fulvum MGU-K5
AAATTGATGGTTGGCCGGTATGAGTCCAAGCGCCGTCTGAACGCGGCAGACTGCGGCGACAGTCTGCCGTTTCAGGCTACGTCGTCCGACCGTACCCGCGCGGCCAGACCGACGAACGCGGGCAGGGGATGGATAATCAGCCGGGTCGGGATTGCCGCCAGATAGGGCTGGAACCGGCCATGCGCCTCGAAGCGGGCGCGGAAGCCGGAATGCCGAAACGCCTCGGCCATCCGGGGCAGGATGCCTCCGGCCAGATAAACCCCGCCCAAGGCTCCAACGGTCAAAGCCAGATTTCCGGCGACGGTGCCCAGCATCGCGAAGAAGGTGTCGATTGTTTCGCGACAGATCGGGCACGACCCATCCAGGCCGTGGCCGGAGATGACGTCGGGAGTGCTGTACACCGCCTGATGGCCCGATAGCGCCGACAGCGCCTGATAGAGATTGACCAGCCCCTGACCCGACAGCAGACGCTCGGCTGAAACATGGTCGAACCGTTGCCGTAGCCAGTCGAGAATTGCCGCCTCGCGGGCATTGGCGGCGGCCATGGTGACGTGACCGCCTTCGGCTTCGAGCGGATACCAGGACGAACCGCAGGGCACCAGGGCCGAAACGCCCAACCCGGTTCCCGGCCCCAACACCGCGATGGTGCGGAGGGGCAGGGCGGTTCCGCCGCCGAGCGTTACCAGATGGTCCGGCTCAAGATGCGGGACCGCAAGAGCGACGGCGGTGAAATCGTTGATGACCTCCAAGCGGGAGAGGCCGAGTGCCTGACGGGTCTCCTCAATCGAGAAGGTCCAGGGCGAGTTGGTCATCGCGACCCGGTCGCCGCCCAACACCGAGGCGACGGCAAATGCACCCCGTACCGGGACGGCATCGCCGCCAAGGTCGGTCAGATAGGCCTTGGCCGCTTCGGCCGGACCGGCATAATCGGCACAGCGATAGGTTTCCGGCCGGACCAATCCGGTTTCGGTGACAAGGGCAAAGCGGGCGTGGGTCCCCCCGATATCGGCGACCAGCGAGACGTCCGACCTCATGCCGACAGGGCCTTCCGGGCGGCGATCAGGTCGGTATAGAGAGCCTGATAGCGCTCGGCCGAACGGCCCCAACTGAAATCCTGGCTCAGACCGGCTTCGACGATCCGCCGCCAGCGGTCGGAATCGGCGAACAACGCGACCGCCCGTTCGATTGCCCACTGGAACGCCCCGGCGTTCGAATGTTCGAATACAAAGGCATTGGCGGTGCCGGTCATCAGCGAATCATAGCTGGTATCGATCAGGGTATCGGCCAGTCCGCCGGTGACATGACCGATCGGAACGGTGCCGTAGCGGAACGCGTAGAACTGGGTCAGCCCGCACGGTTCAAAGCGCGAGGGGATCAGCAGCATGTCGCCGCCCGCCATCAGCCGGTGAGCCAATTGCTCGGAATAGCCGATCCGCACCGCCACCTGATCGGGGTGGGCGGCGGCGGCGGCCTTGAACGCCTCTTCCAGATCGCGGTCACCAGTGCCCAGCACCGCGACCTGAGCGCCCAGGCCAAGGATCGCTGGCAGCACCGCCAGCAGCAGATCCATGCCCTTTTGCTCGGTCAGGCGGGTGACGACCACCAGCAGCGGTGCGCCGGGACGAGGGGGCATCCCCAGTTCGGCCAGCAGGGCGGCCTTGTTCGCGGCCTTGCCTGCCCCGTCGCCGCGCGGGAAGGGATGGGCGAGATGGGAATCGGTGGCCGAATCCCACACCTGATAATCCGCCCCGTTCAGAATGCCGGTCAGATCGGTGGCGCGGGTGGCCAGCAAGCCTTCCATCCCATAACCGAAGGCCGGGGTTTGAATCTCGCGGGCATAACGCGGGCTGACCGTGGTCAGGCGGTCGCTATAGAACAGCCCCGCCTTCAGGAAGGACAGGTTGTCATAATATTCGAACCCGTCGATCCCATACATCTCGGGCGGCAGGCCCAGGCGGGTGACGAGATCGGGGGCGAACCGGCCCTGATAGGCGATGTTGTGGATGGTAAACACCGTCCCGGCCCGGTTGGCCGATCCCCATGCCTTCAGCCACGCCGGGGCAAGGCCGGTTTGCCAGTCGTTACAATGCAGAATTTGGGGGCGCCAGGCGACGGGGCTGGCCTCGGTCGCCAACAGCGCCGCTGCCCAGGACAGCAGGCCAAAGCGCAGGCCGTTATCGGGCCAGTCGCGGCCTTGGGAATCCGAATAGGGACCGCCGACGCGGTCGAACAGAACCGGGCAATCAAGCAGCCACACCGTCAATCCCGATCCAGGCATCCGCCCTTCGATCAGCACGGCCTCGCCATCGACGCCCAGCGGGTCGCCCAGCCGGGTCAGTTCGCGCCGGTCTACAATTCCTGCCAGCGCGGCGGGATAGCCGGGCATCAGAATGCGGACATCATGTCCAGCCTCGGCCAGCGCAATCGGCAGGGCGGAGGAGACATCAGCCAACCCGCCGGTCTTGACCAGTGGAAAGACTTCCGAAGAAGTAAACAGCACCCGCATCGCCGCCTCCCTTACGGAGGGTATCCGATCCCTCCAGGCCACACCCTATCCCGTATCGGGCACAGGGTCGAGTGCGGGGTTACCCGAGTAATTGTTTCTTTAGCCCTGGACCGGACGCGACGAGGTCAGTTGCAGGAAGATGTCCTCAAGGTCGGTCTCTTCGGTTGACAGATCGGCGATTGTCAGACGGGCGGCGGCGATGGCATCGAGGATGCGGCCGACCGGAATGGCCGAGGGACGATAGCGGATCACGATCTGGCGCGGGGCGCGCAATTCGGGCGCAAACGGAGCCAGTTCCGGCGGGATCGTGTCGAGGTCGCGGTCGAGCGTGACCAGCAGCGCCTTGCCGTCGATCCGCTTCAACAGGTTGGCGGTGGTGTCGAGCGCGGCGAGACGACCCTGATTGATGATCGCGATCTGGTCGCACAATTGCTCGGCTTCTTCGAGATAATGGGTGGTGAGCAGGATCGTCGTCCCCCGCTCGTTCATCCCGCGAATCGCTTCCCACAGATGCTGACGCAGTTCGATATCGACCCCGGCGGTCGGTTCGTCCAGCACCAGGATCGGCGGATTGTGGACCATCGCCTTCGCCACCAGCAGGCGACGGCGCATCCCGCCCGACAAAGTGCGGGCATAGGAATCCGCCTTGTCGGCCAGCCCGACGATGTCCAAAATCTCCATCGTGCGGCGTTCGGATTTCGGTACCCCGTACATCCCGGCCTGGACGTCGAGCAATTCGCGTGGGGTAAAAAAGGCGTCGAGGTTCAGTTCCTGCGGCACCACCCCGATCGCGGCCTTGGCTCCGCGCGGGTCGCGGTCGATATCGCGGTCCCACACCCGGACGCTTCCGCTGCTTTTCAGCACCAGCCCGGCCAGGATGTTGATGAAGGTGCTTTTGCCCGCGCCGTTGGGGCCAAGCAGGCCGAAGAACGAGCCGCGCGGCACCGACAGCGAGATGCCGTCCAGCGCCCGCTTGCCGCCGCGATAGACCTTGACCAGCCCGTCGGCGCTGAGCGCGGCGTCGGGCAAAGCGGGGACGGGGGCGGCGGATTGAGAGTTTGTTTGAACCATGGCCATCAATGGGTATCATTCGGGCTAGGTTCCTGTCCACCGACCGATATCGGGGTCTCCTGACATGCTTGCCCGTGAATCCACCTCGTTGACCGAGGCCGTCACCGTTTCTTCCACTCCGGTTGCCTGCGATGGCGACGTCGCGTCCGACCTGGGCCATCCCCGCGTCTTCCTCGACATCCCCCAGGGTGGCAGCGCGGTTTGTCCCTATTGCTCGCGCGAATTCGTCCTGGCCGAGGGTGCCTCGTCCGGCCAGGGGCATTGAGCGCGGTGACTGAGTCTGCCGCCAGCCTGCGCCACCTCGTTCTGATCGACGGGTCCGGCTTCATCTTCCGCGCCTTCCACGGCCTGCCGCCGATGACGCGGAGCGACGGAACCCCGGTCAATGCCGTCTATGGTTTCACCACGATGCTGCTGAAGCTGTTGAACGACAGCGCGGCCGATCACATCGCGGTGATTTTCGACAGTTCGCGCAAGACCTTCCGCACCGATCTGTATCCGGAATACAAGGCGCACCGTCCGCCGCCGCCCGAGGAATTGGTGCCGCAATTTCCACTGGTGCGCGAGGCGGTGCGGGCGTTCGATGTTGCCTGTATCGAGATGGAAGGATTCGAGGCCGACGATCTGATCGCCGCCTATGCCCGCGCCGCGACCCTTCAGGGGGCCACGGTCACGATCGTCTCGTCCGACAAGGATCTGATGCAGTTGGTCGGCGACCGGGTCGCGATGTTCGATCCGATGAAGAACCGCACCATCGGCCCGGACGAAGTGTTCGAGAAGTTCGGCGTCGGGCCGGAGCGGGTGGTTGATGTCCAGGCATTGTGCGGCGATGCCGCCGATAATGTGCCGGGCGTGCCGGGGATCGGGATCAAGACCGCCGCCCAATTGATTGGGGAATATGGCGATCTTGAGACGTTGCTGGCCCGCGCCGGCGAGATCAAGCAGCCCAAGCGTCGCCAGACCCTGATCGACAATGCCGCGATGGCGCGTCTGTCGCGCGATCTGGTCAAATTGCGCGACGACATGGATTTGCCCGAGCCGGTCTCTGCGCTGGCAGTGCGGGCGCTGGTGCCCGAGCGTCTGGCCGCCTTCCTCGCCGAGCAGGGCTTTCGCTCGCTGATCAACCGGCTCGACCTCAAGGCTCCGCCGCGTCCGCCCGTCGCCTCGGTCCCGGTCTCGGCGAGCGCAGCGGAAGCGGCCCCGGCTCCGGCGGGATTTAGCCGCGATCAGTACGAACTGGTGCTCGATCTGGACACGCTCGATCGCTGGATCGCGGCGGCGATCGAGGCCGGAATTATCGGCTTTGACACCGAGACGGATTCGCTCGATTCGATGCGCGCCCGTCTGGTCGGCGTTTCGCTGGCGGTGGCGCCCGGCCGGGCCTGCTACATCCCGGTGATCCACAATCCGCCAGCGGCGCAGGGCAGCCTCGATTTCGGCGATGCTTCGGCCGAGAGTGCTGGGCCAAAGCCGATCCCGGCCGACCAGATTCTGGCTCGGCTGGCTCCGCTGCTGGCCGATCCTTCGGTGCTGAAGGTCGGCCATAACATCAAATACGACATGCAGGTGCTGGCCAGTCTGGGGGTGCCGGTTACTCCGATCGACGACACCATGCTGCTGTCCTACGTGCTGGACGGGGCCAGCCACGGTCACGGCCTGGACGAACTGGCACAATTGCATCTCGGTCACACCAATATCAGCTTCTCGGAGGTGTGCGGGACCGGCAAGTCTCAGATCACCTTTGACCGGGTTCCCCTTGAAAAGGCTCGGGATTACGCCGCCGAGGATGCCGATGTGACGCTCCGGCTCCACCAGCTTCTGAAGCCGCGCCTGCTGGCTGAGAAAATGGTTGAAGTCTATGAGACGCTGGAACGGCCGCTGATTCCGGTGATCGTCGCGATGGAGCGGGCCGGGCTGAAGGTCGACCGTGCGTTCCTTCAGGCGCTGTCCGAGGATTTCGGCCGCCGTCTCGCCGATCTTGAAGCCGAGGTGATCGCGCTCAACGGCGGCGAGGCGTTCAATCTGGCGTCGCCCCAGCAATTGGGCAAGGTGCTGTTCGAGACGTTGAACCTGCCCGGCGGCAAGAAGACCAAGACCGGGCAATGGGCCACCGGGGCAGACATCCTGGAAGAACTGGCGCCGCTGCATCCGCTCCCGGCCCGGCTGCTCGACTGGCGTCAGCTTGCCAAGCTGAAAAGCACCTACACCGATGCCCTGGTTGCCCAGATCAATCCGGCGACCGGGCGGGTTCATACCAGCTTCTCGCTGGCGGCGACCACCACCGGGCGGCTGTCCTCGTCCGATCCCAATCTCCAGAACATCCCGATCCGGACCGAGGAAGGGCGCAAGATCCGCCGTGCCTTCATCGCCGAACCGGGCTTCTGCCTGATCTCGGCCGATTATTCCCAGATTGAGTTGCGACTGGTCGCCCATGTCGCCGGGATCGAAGGGCTGCGCACCGCCTTTGCCGAGGGCCGCGACATCCACGCCATCACCGCGTCCCAGGTGTTCGGGGTGCCGTTGGAGGCGGTGGATTCGTCGCTGCGCCGCCGCGCCAAGGCGATCAATTTCGGCATCATCTATGGGATCAGCCCGTTCGGGCTGGCGGCGCAACTGGGGATTCCCCAGGGCGAGGCCAAGGCCTATATCGAGGCCTATTTCGGCCGCTATCCCGAAATCCGCGCCTTCATGGAGCAGACCAAGGAAGAAGCCCGGACCCATGGCTTTGTCCGCACCCCGTTCGGCCGCAAGGTCTTCACGCCGGGGATCAAGGACAAGAACGGGGCCGCCCGTGCCTTTGCCGAGCGCGCCGCGATCAACGGACCGATCCAGGGCGGGGCCGCCGATATCATCAAGCGGGCGATGGTCCGTCTGCCCGCCGCGCTGGTCGAGGCCGGGATGACGGCGCGGCTGCTGCTCCAGGTCCATGACGAACTGGTGCTGGAAGCGCCCGAGGCCGAAGCCGAGGCGACGATTGCCGTGGTCCGTCGGGTGATGGAAGGAGCGGCCTGCCTGTCGGTGCCGCTGCTGGTCGAAGCCGCCGCCGCCCCCAGTTGGGACGAGGCGCATTAGCCGCGTGCGTCAAATGTGACGCATGCGCGATCAGCGGCCATTGCGGCCGCGGCCAAGCGGGCGGATGCCCGCGCCCGGCGAGGGGCAATGATAAAGCCTGAGCGCCGTGTCTCATATTTGAGGCACGGCGCTCTGAGCGCGGAGCGCTTTTTTATCTGATCCGATAATGTCCGTGACAGCCGGTGCAGGCGACAGTGATGTCGCTGATCGCCCAGGCGACTTCGCGCATGCTGGCGTAATCTCGGGCGTGGTCGGCTTTTTTTCGCCGCGTTCGCGAACCGGGTTGCGGCGGCCCGCAGCGCATCCTTTGCCCCCAGCATTTCGGGGGGGAACCAGTCGGTGATCGCCGCTTCCCCCTCGGGATTGCTAAAGCGCAGCCGTTGGTCGGCGACCCGGGCCGCTTCGGTAAAGCGCTCGGACGCGACGTGCGAGATGATCGTGTCCAGCGCGACCAGATGGTCTTGCATGTTCATCAGCAGGCTTTCTTGAACTTGGGGCGGCATTGTCACCAATTCCCGCAGGTCCTGGGCCTGCCCCGCCGCCGGTGCCGCAGCCAGAGCCACAGCGGCTAGTCCGATTGCAATCGCGCGCATAGCGTTTCCCCCTCTTTGATCCTCTCGGCCCGACATCATCGCTCGGTCGGCGGCGAGTGTCGATCGTGCGATAAAATTGCGAGTGAGCCGCACCCGCAACCGTCTTGACCCTGCAAACTTTGCGGAATACCCTCGCGCCAAGATGAGTGTGACTCGCAACATCATTTGCATTCTAAAGGCTGCCGCCGACCAGGGGAGTTTGAAAAATGGACATCAGCGTCCAGGATCTGAAACCGGGCGATTCCGCTCGAATCACCGGCTTTGCCCACGGTGATCGCGACTACCGTCAGAGACTTCTGGCGATGGGGCTGACCCCCGGCGTGTCGTTCCGGGTGACGCGGGTCGCGCCCCTGGGCGACCCGGTGGAAATCTCGGTGCGGGATTTCACCCTGACCCTGCGCCGCAACGAGGCGGCAATTCTTAAGGTCGAGAGGGCATAAGCATGGATCATGTGATCGCCATTGCCGGCAATCCCAATTGCGGCAAGACCACCTTGTTCAACGCCTTGACCGGCTCGACCCAGAAAGTCGGCAATTGGCCGGGGGTGACGGTTGAAAAGAAGGTGGGGTCCTATCGTTTCGACGGTCTCACCTACACCCTGGTCGATCTGCCCGGCGTCTATATGGTCGGCGGAGTGACCCAAGGGTCGGAGGATGAGCGGGTTGCCCGCGATTACATCCTGTCCGGCGAGCCGGAACTGGTCGTCAATATCGTCGATGGCTGCAATCTCGAACGCAACCTGTACCTCACCGCCCAATTGTTAGAAATGCGGGTGCCGGTCGTGGTGGCGGTCAACATGATGGACATTGCCGCCCGCCACGGCATCACCGTCGATCTGGCGGCGCTGTCGCGGGTGCTGGATTGCCCGGTGGTGCCGCTGATCGCCAGCCGTCAGAAAGGCATCGCCGATCTGAAGGGGGCGATTGCCCGCGCAATCGACGCCAAGCGGATTCCCCAAGCCCGCCCGGGGCAGAGCGCGGCGGTGGCGCAGGCGGTGAACGAGCTGTCCAAATCGCTGGCAGAGGCGGCGGCGGCGCGCAAGGTCGATCCGTCCTGGGCGGCGTTGAAGCTGATCGAAGGCGATGCCTTCGCCGAAGCCCTGGCCGGGGGCAAGCTGGATGGCGAGGTGATCGGGCATCGGACCGCGATCGAGGATGCGTGCGGCGACGAAGCCGACATCATCATTGCCGATGGGCGCTTTGCCTTTGTCGCCGAAATCATGGCGGCGGCGGTCACGCGCAAGCGGCGGATGTCGAAGACCCTGTCGGCCCGGATCGATCAGGTGGTGCTGAACCGCTATCTCGGCGTGCCGGTCTTCCTGTTCGCGATGTATCTGATGTTCCTGTTCACCATCAATATCGGCGGCTCCTTCATCGATTTCTTCGATCAGACCTTCGCCGCGGTGCTGGTTGACGAGGTGTCGGAGGGGCTGGCCGCGATCGGAACCCCCGATCTGGTGATCGCCCTGGCCAAGGGTCTGGGCAGCGGTATTCAGACGGTGGCAACCTTTGTCCCGGTGATCGCCTGCCTGTTCCTGTTCCTGTCGTTCCTGGAAGATTCGGGCTATATGGCCCGCGCCGCGTTTGTGATGGATCGGGCGATGCGCTCGATCGGCTTGCCCGGCAAGTCGTTCGTGCCCCTGATCGTCGGCTTTGGCTGCAATGTCCCCGCGATCATGGCGACCCGCACCCTGGAAAGCCGTCGCGACCGTATCTTGACGATCATGATGGCGCCGTTCATGTCGTGCGGGGCCCGTCTGCCGGTGTTTGCCCTGTTTGCCGCCGCGTTCTTCCCCGAGAACGGTCAGAACGTGGTGTTCGGGCTGTATCTGCTGGGACTGGTCTTTGCGGTGATGACCGGGCTGTTGCTGAAATCGACCCTGTTGCCGGGCGAGCCGACCCGCTTCGTGATGGAATTGCCGCCCTATCATATGCCGACCCTGCGCGGCATCGTGATCCAGGCGTGGCAGCGCCTGCGCGAGTTCATCTTCCGGGCCGGCCGCATCATCGTGCCGATGGTGATGATCCTCAGCTTCTTCAACACGATGGGAACCGACGGTAGCTTTGGCAAAGAAAACACCCGCGAGTCCGTGCTGGCCTCGGCCAGTCAGGTGATTACCCCGTTGTTCCATCCGATTGGCTTGAACGACGAGAATTGGCCTGCCGCGGTGGGGCTGTTCACCGGCATTTTCGCGAAGGAAGCGATTGTCGGAACTCTGAACGCGCTCTATTCCCAGATCGACGGCGATCAGGCCGCCCCGGCCGAGGCGCCGCCGGCCCCGACCCTGGCCGAGAAGCTTGAAGGCGCGGTGATGACCATTCCGCACAAGCTGGCCAAGGTCGCGGATTCGCTCGCCGATCCGCTGGGCATCAACATTTCCTATGTCGGCGATTCCGAAGCCGCCGCCACCGAACTGAAGGTCACCGGCAGCGTGTTCGGGGCGATGGTCGCCCGCTTTGACGGTGTCGCCGGTGCTTTTGCCTACATGCTGCTGATCCTGCTGTACACCCCGTGCATTGCCGCCTCGGGCGCGATCCGCCACGAATCCGGCGGGGCGTGGACGGCGTTCGCCGCCGTCTGGACGACGACACTGGGCTATGTCTCGGCGGTCGCGTTCTATCAGGCGGCGACCTTCGCGCGCGATCCGGTGACCGCGACGGGCTGGCTGGTCGGGTGCGGGGTGACGATCACGGCCGGGATCACGTTGATGTGGTTGGCGGGGCGGCGTCAGGTCCGCCGCTTGACCATGGCTGCGGCGGAATAGGAGGGCGTCCGATGCTGACGATGCGGTCCGTGCGCGATTATCTGGCCGAAAGCGGGCAGGTGTCGCTTGGCGATATTGCCGTTCATTTCGAATCCTCGCCCGAAGCGGCTCGGCAGGTTCTCGACCAATGGGTAGCGAAGGGCAAGGTGCGGCGGAGCGAGCAGGGCGGTACGTGTGGCAAGGCGGGGGCTTCCTGCTGCTGCGCGGCCAAGCCGCAGGAGGTCTATGAATGGACCGGGGTGCCATCCCCCTCCTGATCGCCTACGACCGTTTCGTGTCACGGCACTAACCGAATCCCGGCGAGATAGTTTCATCTCGCCGGGATTTTGGCGCGCGCCCCATGGCGCTGGAGGCAAGGGTTTCTTCGATCTCCGCCCGCCGATCTGTGCAGCTTGGAATTATGGGGTCGTGATGTCCTCACGCCAGCCGCCTCCGGCGGCGGCATAGATACTGACAAGGCCACGGCGCAGATCGGCGTCAGACGTGGCTTGGGCGGCTTCGGCCTCCAGCAGATTCCGTTGGGCGACCAATACGTCGAGCAAGCCGGTATAGCCGTTGGCGTATTGGTTGTGGGCGAGATCGACGGCGCGGCGGTTCTGGGCAACGCCTCGGGTCAGGGAAAGGTTGCGCGTCGACTCGTGACCATAGCCGGACAGGGCATTTTCCATGTTCTCCAGCGCATTGAGAATCGTTTGCTGATAGGTCAGAAACGCCTGTTTCTGAACGGCGTCGGCGGCGTCGATCTGGGATTCGATCCGGCCGAAATTCAGCACCGGCTGGACCAGACGAACGCCCAGTCCCCACGGATTGGTCGTCAATTGGGTCGCGGTCTGAATCCCGAACAGGGCGGACAGCGAGATATCGGGAAACAATTCAGCGCTGGCGGCATCGCGGGCCGACAGGCTGGCGGCGTAGCGGCGCTCGGCGGCGCGGATGTCGGGACGGCTGGCCAGCACCTTGGCCGGAGCCGCCACCACAATCCGGGGGTCGGGCGTGGGCGCGTCTTGGGTCGGGACCAGCACCGCGTCGCGGCTGCCGGGGGGTGCCCCAGCAAGACCGCGAGGCGGTTAAGGGCGACGTCGCGCGCGGTTTCCCAGGCCGGGACCATCGCTTCGGTCGCCGAGACCTGGGCGGCGGCCCGCTGAACGTCGAAATCGCTGGCCATCGCTCCCTGCTGCTGAACCTTGATCAGGTCGAGAGTCTGTTTCTGGGTCTCAAGGTTCTGGCGGGTCAGGTCGATCTGGCGCTGGGCGTTGCGCAGATCGAAATAGCTGCGGGCGATATCGGCCAGCAGACCGACCCGGACTCCCTGGCTGGTGGCCTCTTCGGACTCCAGGATGGCGGTGGCTTCGGCGGTCCGGGCCTGAGCGCGGCCGAACAGGTCCAGTTCCCATGTCGCCTGAAGACCGATATCGGAGCTGTTGATACTCTTGCCGTTGGTGGCGGTGCCCTGGTTGGCGCGCTGGCTGCTGCCGACGATCTCGACATTCGGCCATAATTTCGCCTGGGCGACGCCACGCTGGGCCCGCGCTTCCTCGACACGGGCCTTGGCGATCTGAAGCGTCCGGTTGTTGGCCAGCCCTTCGGCGATCAGCGCGTCCAGCGTCGGGTCGTTGAAATGATGCCACCAGGCCTGTTCGACCTCGGCCTCCGGGGCCGAGGCCAGCGGGGCGCCGAGATCGGTTCCCCGGGCCGGGCTTCCGGTCAGTCGATTCCAGAGTGACGGAGTCGCGATCCCGGACTCTTGACGATCAACCGGACTGGTGCAGCCGCCCAGCACAAGGGCGGTCAACAGCATCGCCAGCGGCGCGTGGATCCGATCAGACATGGTGGTGCACCTTTTCGGTTCTGGTGACGCGCTTTTCCAGCGCCCGCAGGAGGACGTAGAAGACCGGGGTCAGGACCAATCCGAATGCGGTGACCCCCAGCATTCCGAAGAACACCGCGATCCCCATCGCGTGCCGCATCTCGGCACCGGGGCCCGATGACAGCACCAGCGGCACTACCCCCATGATGAAGGCGATCGAGGTCATCAGGATCGGACGCAGCCGCAGCCGGGCCGCCTCGATCGCGGCGGGTAGCGTCGCCAATCCGCCGATCTCGAGTTCACGGGCGAACTCGACGATCAGAATCGCGTTCTTGCAGGCCAGACCAATCAGCACGAACAGACCGATCTGGGTAAACATGTTGTTGTCACCGCCGGTCAGCCACACCCCGGCGATCGCCGACAACAGGCACATCGGGACGATCAGAATGATCGCGGCGGGGAGGAACAGGCTTTCGTACTGCGCGGCCAGCACCAGGAAGACCAGCAGAACGCAGATGGGAAACACCAGCATCGTCGTGTTGCCGGACAGGATTTGCTGATAGGTCAGCTCGGTCCATTCAAAGCTCATCCCCTTGGGCAGGGTGTCGTTCAAAATCTGGGTGATCGCGATCTGGGCCTGCCCGGTCGAATAGCCCGGAGCGGGGGCGCCGTTGAGGTCGGCCGAACGAAAGGCGTTGTAACGCATTGCACTGTCGGGGCCGGTGGTTTCCAAAACGCGGACGACCGAGCCCAACGGCACCATCCGTCCCTCGAAATTGCGGGTTTGCAGGGTGAGAATATCGTCCGGCTTCGAGCGGAACTGGCGGTCGGCCTGAGCGATCACCTGATAAGTGCGTCCGAACCGATTGAAATCGTTGATGTAAAGTGACCCCAGATAAATCTGCATCGTGTCGAACACATCCTGGACGTCGAGGCCAAGCTGGGCGGCCCGAGTCCGGTCGAGATCGGCATAGAGTTGAGGCGCGCTGATCTTGTAGCTGGAGAACACTCGCGACAGTTCGGGGGCGTGGGCCGCCTTGGCCTGAACCGCTTTCAGGGCGGCGTCGAGGGCTTCGTAGCCCTGGTCGGTGCGGTCCTCGATCTGAAGCTTGAACCCGCCGATGGTGCCCAGTCCCTGGACCGGCGGCGGCGGGAAGATCGCGACGAACGCGTTTTGAAGCCCCAGATATTTTTGCTGAAGCCGCTGCGAGATCGCGGCGCCGGACAGATCGGCCGTCTGTCGTTCCTCGAACGGTTTCAGGATCACGAAGACGATGCCCGCCGACGGGCTGTTGATGAAGCCGTTGATCGACAGGCCGGGGAACGAAACCGCGCTTTCGACCCCCGGCTCCTTCAAGGCGATCTCGGACATTTCCCGGATCACGCTTTCGGTCCGCTCCAGCGTCGCCCCATCGGGCAATTGGGCAAAGCTGACCAGATATTGCTTGTCCTGAGTGGGGACAAAGCCGGGCGGAACCTGCTGGAAGCCGAGATAGGTCGCCCCCAGCAGCAGGGCATACACCACCAGCGCCAGCGATTTGCGTCCCAGGATCGCGGTGACGCTGCGGCCATAGCGCACCGACCCGCCTTGGAAGACGCGATTGAAGCCGTGGAAGAACCGGCCCAGTACCCGGTCCATGCCACGGGTCAGCCAATCCTTCGGCGCATCGTGTCCGCGCAACAGGATCGCCGACAGCGCGGGCGATAGGGTCAGGGAATTGAAGGCCGAGATGACGGTGGAAAAGGCGATGGTCAGGGCGAACTGGCGATAGAACTGCCCGGTCAATCCGCTGATGAAGGCGATGGGGACGAACACCGCGCACAGCACCAGCGCGATGGCGATGATCGGGCCGGTGACTTCTCGCATCGCTTTCAAGGTGGCGTCGCGGGGCGACAGCCCGGCCTCGATGTTGCGTTCGACATTTTCGACCACGACGATGGCGTCATCGACGACGATGCCGATCGCCAGCACCAGCCCGAACAGCGACAGGGCGTTGATCGAGAACCCGAACGCATACATCACGGCGAAGGTGCCGACGATCGAGATCGGCACTGCCAGCAGCGGGATGATCGACGCCCGCCAGGTCTGGAGGAACAGGATCACCACCAGCACGACCAGCGCCACCGCTTCGAGCAGGGTATGCACCACCGCCTCGATCGAGCCACGGACGAACACGGTGGGGTCATAGACGATCCGGTAATCCAGTCCTTCCGGGAAATGCTTCTTCAGTTCGGCCATGGTGGCGCGAACCTGATTGGAAATCTCGATCGCGTTGGAGCCGGGGGCTTGGAACACCGGGATCGCCACGGCGGGCTTGTTGTCGAGCAGCGAGCGCAGGCCGTATTGCGCGGCGTCGATTTCGATCCGCGAGACGTCTTTCAGGCGGGTGATGGTTCCGGCCTCGCGCCGAATGACGATTTCCCCGAATTGCTCGGCATCGGTCAGGCGGCCTTCGGCATTGATCGGCAATTGCAACTCGACACTGTCGCCATAGGGCGGCGCGCCGATGACACCGGCCGACACCTGGACGTTCTGACGGCGGATCGCGGTAACGACCTCGTCGGCGGTCATGCCGCGTTCGGCCACCTTTTGCGGGTCGAGCCAGATGCGCATCGCGTAATCGCCCGAGCCGAACATGTTGACGCTGCCGATCCCCTGAATCTTCGCCAACTGATCCTTGACGTTCAGCAGCGCGTAATTGCGCAGATAAAGCATGTCGTAGCGTTCGTTGGGCGAGGTGAGGTGGACCACCATCGTCAGGTCGGGCGAGCTTTTGACTGTGGTCACGCCCAATTGACGGGTTACCTCGGGCAGGCGCGGCAAGGCCTGATTGACCCGATTCTGCACCAATTGGGTGGCCAGATTGGCATCGGTGCCGAGCTTGAAGGTAACGGTCAGGGTCAAGGTGCCGTCGCTGGCGGCCTGCGAGAACATGTAGAGCATGTTCTCGACGCCGTTGATCTGCTCCTCCAGCGGGGTGGCGACGGTCTGGGCGATCACCTTCGGGTTGGCGCCGGGGAATTGGGCTTTGACGACCACCGATGGCGGCACAATCTCGGGATATTCCGAAATCGGCAATTGGACCATCGCAACCAGCCCGGCGAGCAGGATAACAATCGAGATCACGCCAGCAAAAATCGGGCGATCAATGAAGAATTTGGACAGAGTCATGGCGTGTCTGATCCGCAAGGGGTCGAGAGCCGGGGGGATGCCGGTTCCGCCACAGGGGAACCGGCACGGGCTGCTGTTTAGGGTCGGCTGGTGAAATTGGTCGCCAGAGCGTGTTTCGGCACGGCCAGGGCGGCTTCCTTGACCGCGACGGTGACGTCAGGGCGAATATGCTGAAGCCCATCGACAATCACCCGGTCGCCGGGGGTGAGGCCGCCCAGGACGATCCGCTGGTCATCGACCTGAGCGCCCAGGGAAACCTCGCGGTAGGCCACCTTGTCGTTTTGGCCGACGACATAGACGAACCGCTTGCTCTGGTCGTTGCCGATCGCCCGTTCCTGTACCAGCAGGGCTTCCTTGGCGGCACCGCTGCCGACCTTGACCGAGACGAACATCCCCGGCATCAGCGCGCCGTCGCGATTGGCAAAGCGGGCCCTGGCCCGGATGGTTCCCGAGGCGGTATCAATCCGGTTGTCGAAGCTATCGATGGTGCCGACATAGGGATGGGAGTCATCTCCCTGCACCGTCACCTGAACCGGAATGGTGCGCTCTTCGCTCCGGTTGGCGGTCTGGCCGCGAATGCTTTTCAGGTAGGTCTGTTCGTCCACCTGGAAGTCGGCATAGATCCCGTTGTCCGACACGATCGATGTCAAGACCGGCGCTCCGGCCCCGGCTTGGACCAGATTGCCCAAGGTGACTTCGGCGCGGCTGACCCGCCCCGAAATCGGTGCCTTCACATAAGCGTGCTCCAGATTGATCCGGGCCTGCTTCAGGTCGGCCTCGGCGACCAGAATCGCGGCGGCGGCGACCTTGTCGGCATTGGCGCGCTCGTCATACAGCCGCTGGGCGATCGCCTGATTTCTGACCAGATTGACCGCGCGGTCCAACTCGGTCCGGGCAAACGCGGCATTGGTCCGCGCCGAGGCCAAATTGGCTTCGGCCCGCGCCACCGCCGCTTCGTAAGGAGCCGGCGCGATCACGAACAGAACGTCTCCGGCCTTGACGGTCTGACCGTCGCTGATCCGCACCGAGGTGATGCGGCCGCTGACCTCGGGACGAATTTCGGCGAAATCGACCGCCCGCATCCGGCCGGAAAACGACGACCAGACCTGAACCGGGCGGGACGCCACCGTCTGTACCGTTACCGGAACCGCCGGAGCGGCCGCCGCGACGACGCTTTGGGCCTGGGCTGGGTCGCCGCCGCGTACCGCCGCCACGGCACCGACGAGGGCGATCAGGGCAACCGAGCCCAGGAGCAGGGCCCGCTTTCGATCGACGGTGTGAAACTTGCGCATGGCTCTCTCCTCCAAAAGGACAGGTCGGGAGCGAGGGGGGACTCGCGTTATGTAGTTGACCAGTCGGTCTAATTAAGGGGCTAAAAAAAACGCCTCGCGGCGGTTCTCAACACAGGGGAGGGGGCTCCCCGACGTGACCTAAATGGACTCTCGTCCCGGCTGGGGCCGGGGGAAAGGGGGACTCAGGCGGCTTTGGTCGTCGATCCTTCGACCCCCAGCAACAGCAGCAAACCGGGCTTCAGATCGCGTTCCAGCGCGGACAAATCGTTCTGAATCCGCGCGATCATCATCTGGCCCAAGGCATAGGTGTATATTTCCTGGGCCTTGGTCTTGACGTCGGTGGTCGCGGGCAACAGACCATCGGCGACCATATCGCGCAGCGCATTCTCGTAATACCGCTCCTGCCGGTGGGCGATATCATCGAATTTGGCGCGGATTCCCACTTCCTGACCGGCCATTTCCGATCCAAGCGAGGCGCAGGGACAGCCGCAGACCTGACCGTAATTTTGTGTCGCTTCGATCTGCTTGGCCAAGATGAAGTCGGCCAGTCGTTCGAACCGTTGCACCGGCGGGGTGTCGGCCGAAAAAATGCTGTCATAGATCGGCTTTGCCTCGGCAAAGGATTCTTCCATTGCCGCGATTGCCAGATCCACCTTGGACGGGAAGAAGTGGTAAAAGCTGCCCTTCTTCACCCCAGCCGCCTTGCAGATGTCATCGACGCTGACCGATCCATAGCTGTTGGTCCAGATCAGTTCGAGCGCGGTATCGATCAACGTCTGCTTGGTATTGGGCGACGGCCGGCCCATGGCGGACCTCCTGAGATCATCTCGTTGCTATTGATATAGCCTGTTTGACCGTTCAGTCAAGAGGGTTGGTCAGGCGGTGACGCGGACATCGACGCTCATCCCAACAAACACTTCGGGCAGCCCCTGATAGCTGCCGACAATCGGGGCGACCTGGGAAATCTCGCGGGCCACCGCGACCGGGATCAGATTATGGCCGCCGACGCCGCGATTGGTCGGGTCGAAGGTGATCCAGCCCGCGCCGGGAACATAGATTTCCGCCCAGGCGTGGGTCGATCCGCTCCCCGATGATCCGATCAGGCAGCCGTCCGGATCGAACAGATAGCCCGAAACGATCCGCGCGCCAAATCCCAGGCAGCGCGCCGCCTCGGCGAACAGCACGGCGAAATCGCGGCAGGCCCCACTGCCGCGCTCCAGTGTCTCAATCGGTGTCTGGGTGCCCTCGTCGTCACGGCTGCGATAGGCGACCCAGGCCGACACTCCGGAACACAGATCCTTGAGCAGAGACAGGGTATCGGTCGGATTGCTGTGAATGAAGCCGCGCGCCCAATTGGCCACCCGTCCGCCCGGATCGGGTGATTGCCGCACGGTCAGCGCGCCAAGGTCGGTCCAGTCCTGATCGGTGTAGAGAAAGGGATAGGAAATCGCTTCGGCGGCAATCGTGAAGATCGGGAAGGGCACGGCGTGCAGTTCGATCGTCAGATGGCTTTCGATGCACAGGGTATCGCTGGGGGCAGTAAAGCTGGCCATCGCGACCGCATTGCCGAACACATCCTCGGCCCAGGTCACCGCAGCGGCCGGTGTGGCGGTCAGCTCAAGCGAACGCAGGCGCAGATCGCAGCTTTCGCGTGGCCGGAGCATCAGCCGATGCGGTCCAAGTACAACCGGGCGGCGGTAGCGATAGGTGGTGCGGTGGTGAATCTGCAATGACAGCATGGAACAACCCCGCGCTCGCCCGATCGGGGCGAAAACTATTTCCGGGCTTTGGCCGATGGCGCGATGTGGTTGAGGGCGGCATCCTTGAAGCCCTGGCTCCAGCGTTCCCGCTCGTCCTCGGCCAGGTGGGGGTTCAGCCGTTCTCCCGCCGCTGCGATCTCGACCGGATTGTCGGCGGTGCAATTTCCACCCGCCCGCCATCCGCTGGCATAGATGCGGCTGAGTTGAAACGGGGTGCTTTTGGTCATGATGTCCCCCATGCGGAACCCGTTAACGAAAAATCTCAGATGTTAAGGCGACTTAGGCGGCTCTGCCGCCGTGCGCAGTTTCAGGTAATCATCAACGGCGATCAGATCGGCCAGATCACCCGAAGCCATTCGCGCCAACGGGGTGCGATTGCCAAACAGGGGAATCGGCTGGTGCAGCCACACCGTGCCCGCTTCCGGGGTGTTGCGTAATTGTTTGAAGATCGAGGCGATCGCCCCCAGGCGCTTGATGACGTCGGAGGTCATCCCGCCCAACTCGCCCGCCCGCCAATCGGTCAATTGAGTTCCAAAAGGAAACCCCAGAATGCCGCGCAGTTCGGGTTCGGACAGCCGCCAATGATCGAGAATGCGGAAAATGCTCGCCACGCCCTGGGCCAAGTGTTCTTTCGTCTCGAACATCGAACCAACACGCTCCGAATTCCGGGCCGCTATTGTGCGACCCCCCAATACTCTATGCCATATGGGATCGCTCCGGCGAAAATTCATCGCCAGAGGCAAAATGAGTGGAGCAGACGTGCACGATCCGGTGGCCCGGCGGATTATTCTCCGCTCGGTTCTCCCCAGCGGCGCAGGGTGCCGCAATCCAGTCCGAACAGATCGAGCGCCCGCCCGGCGGTGTGTTCGACCAGATCGTCCAGGTTTTGCGGCCGGGCATAGAACCCCGGCACCGGTGGGGCGATCACCGCTCCCATTTCGGTCAGGTTCAGCATCGTGCGCAGATGACCGGCATGAAGTGGGGTTTCCCGCACCATCAGGACCAGACGGCGGCGTTCCTTCAAGGTGACGTCGGCGGCCCGGGTCAACAGCGAGGTGGTCACCCCGCTGGCGATCTCGCTCATCGTCCTGATCGAACAGGGTGCGACGATCATCCCCAGGGTGCGGAACGATCCCGACGCGGGCGGGGCGGCGATATTGTCGACGGAATGCGCGAAGGTGGCCAGCGCCCGGACCTGATCGGCGGTCAGGTCGCTTTCATAGCCCAGGGTGATTTCGGCGGCGCGACTCATCACCAGATGAGATTCCACGCCTATTCGTCGCAGCATCTCTAGGATTCTAATTCCATAGATGGTGCCCGAGGCGCCGCTCAGTCCCACGATCAGGCGGGGAGGGGGAGGGGTCAAGGCCGACATTCCTGCATAGGGTAGGGTCTTTCCTGTGGCTTGGTGAATAAGATTAGCCCTCATGATCGGTTAGGGCAATTTCCCTGCTGACAACCCCGGTGCGCGGAGCATAAGCTTTCCCGGTTACCCATCGTGAAGGGAGGGCTTTGATGAGCGTTCAAAACCGTATCGAGTCCCTGAAAGCTAAGCATGCCGCGCTTGAGTCCGCGATCGAGACCGAGGTCAAGCGCCCGATTCCCGACAATGCTCATCTTCACGACCTGAAACGCAGAAAACTTCTCATCAAGGATGAGATGAGCCGTATCGGCTCCCCGATCCACTAATCGACGGGTGGGCCGCCCACATCATCCTGCCGCGAAAATGGCCGGGTGGTGGCCCAATCCATTCGGGCAGGCGGCCCGCTTTTTCATCCCACCCCAAAGTGTGGCTTCGGCCGGCGGAGTGATCCGTTGGCCCCCGGGGTCAGAGCGGCATCCTGCTTGGTTTTTCGCCCTCTGAACCCTCCTTTTGCAAAACCGCCCGGTTTGCGGCATCTTACCCACTCGCCCAGAGGGGGAAGGCGTCTCCACGACCGAGGAAAAAAGACGCCGACTGGTAGAAAACAGAGAGGAACACGTTCGATATGACCAATCCGTATCAACAAGCCTTTGACATGTCGCTGAAGGACCCGGAGGGGTTCTGGGGAGAGGCGGCGCAGGGCATTCACTGGGACAAGCCCTGGGACAAGGTTCTCGACGACAGCAAGGCGCCGTTCTATCGCTGGTTCGTCGGGGCGGAGACCAATACCTGTTTCAATGCGGTTGATCGTCATGTCGCCGACGGGCGCGGCGATCAGGCCGCAATCATCTATGATAGCCCGGTCAGCGGGTCCAAGCGCATCATCACCTATTCCGAGTTGCAGGATCAGGTGTCGCGGCTGGCGGGTGGTCTGGCCGATCTGGGCGTGACCAAGGGCGACCGTGTTCTGCTCTATATGCCGATGATCCCCGAAGCGGTGGTGGGGATGCTGGCGATGGCGCGCCTCGGCGCGATCCACACCGTGGTGTTCGGCGGCTTCGCTCCCAGCGAGTTGGCTACCCGGATCAACGATGCCGCGCCGAAGGTGATCCTGACCGCGTCGTGCGGGATCGAGGGCAGCCGCGTCCTTCCCTACAAGCCGATGCTGGATCAGGCGATCGATCTGTCGAGCCACAAGCCGGGCCACACCGTGGTCTATCAGCGTCCGCAGGTCGCCGCCGAACTGAAGCCCGGCATCGATCTCGACTGGACCGCGCTGTGTGCCGCCTCGGCCCCGCATGCCTGCGTCACGGTGAAGGCGACCGATCCGCTCTATATCCTCTACACCTCGGGCACCACGGGTCAGCCCAAGGGTGTCGTCCGTGACAATGGCGGCCACATGGTGGCGCTGAAATGGACGATGAGCGCCATTTACGACATCAAGCCGGGCGAAGTGTTCTGGGCTGCGTCGGACGTGGGTTGGGTCGTTGGCCATTCCTATATCTGCTATGCCCCGCTGCTGCACGGTGCCACCACCGTTGTGTACGAAGGCAAGCCGGTTGGAACCCCCGATGCCGGTGCGTTCTGGCGGGTGATCGCCGAATACAAGGTGTCGGCTCTGTTCACCGCGCCGACTGCCTTCCGCGCCATCAAGCGCGAAGACCCCGATGCGACGCTGCTGAAGCAGTACGATCTGTCCTCGCTGCGCACCTTGTTCCTGGCGGGCGAGCGGTCGGACCCCGACACGATCAATTGGGCCGCGTCCAATCTGAAGGTGCCGGTGATCGACCATTGGTGGCAGACCGAGACCGGCTGGGCGATTGCCGCCAATTGCATGGGCCTGCATCAGTTCCCGGTCAAGCCGGGGTCGCCGACCAAGCCGGTTCCCGGTTGGGGTCTGGAAGTGCTCGACGAAAGCCATCAGCCGTGCGAACCGGGCAAGGTCGGCTCGCTGGTGGTGAAGCTGCCGCTGCCTCCGGGTGCCCTGGTCACCCTGTGGAACGCCGATCAGCGGTGCCACGACAGCTATTACGCTGAATTCCCCGGCTATTATAAGACCGCCGACGCCGGTTATATCGACGAAGACGGCTATGCCTATGTCATGGCCCGCACCGACGACATCATCAACGTCGCCGGTCACCGTCTCTCGACCGGGGCGATGGAAGAAGTGCTGGCCAGCCATCCCGACGTCGCCGAATGCGCCGTGATCGGCGTTGCCGATCAGTTGAAGGGCCAGTTGCCGCTTGGGTTCGTCTGCCTGAAAGCGGGCGTGACCAAGAATCACGATCAGCTGATCAAGGAAGTCGTCCAGTTGGTCCGTGAACGGATCGGGCCGGTCGCCGCCTTCAAGACCTGCACCGTCGTTGCCCGTCTGCCCAAGACCCGCTCGGGCAAGATTCTGCGCGGCACGATGCAGAAGATCGCCGATAACCAGGACTTCAAAATGCCTGCGACGATCGACGATCCGGCGATCCTCGACGAAATCGAGGAATCGCTCGAAAGCGTCGGTTACGCCAAGGCGCGCAAGGAAGGCGGCCAGTAAATCCGACCGGGGCAAGCTTGAACCGGGGGCGTTCGCGCCCCCGGTTTTTTATGGCGTCATGACAACAAGGACTGGGCGATGACTGAACCGAACAATGTCACGATACCGGAGCCGACCCAGACCGATCTGTTCGCCGCCGTCGGGCTGGTACTGTCCGGGTCGGGGGCAGGGTTGCTGACAATTCTGTCGCTGGGCGGCTATGCCGGTCTTGAGGCTGGGGTGGGGCTGGTGCTGCCCGGTCTGGCCCTGATCGGGCTGGGGCTGGTGTCGATGTGGCTGCGGCCCACGTTTCCGGGCGAGGGCGGGGCGTGGCGCTGGGTCGCTGTTCTGGCCGGGTTGGCGCTGTTTCCGTTGAGCGGGGCCGTGCTGGGCTGGCCCGATCTGGCCAGGTTGTTATGGTTGCCGGCAATGGTGTTGCTGTACGCCCAGGGCCGCCGGATCGAAGCGGTGCGGGCCGTTCCGGCCTGGAGCGCGCCGTTGCATCTGCCGCTGCTGCTGACCAGCGCGTTCGCCGAAGGAAGTGGCCTGCTGCTGCTGCTGGCACCGCTGGCGCTGTCCCAGGCGGCTCCGGATTGGGTTGCGGGAGTGCTGATCGCTGCGGTCGCGGCGCGGTTGCTGGTGTGGATGGCCTATCGCCGCCGCTTGACCGGAGAGAGTGTTCCCGCCGCGACTGCCGCGGTGCTGCTGGCGTTCTCGACCCCTTTCGACGTTGGGGGGCAATGTCGCTCCGCTGGTTCTGACGATGGTGGCGGGAACAATCCCCGCTTTGGCCTCGGCGGCATTGGCGGCGGCCGGTCTGGCCGTGGCGGTTGGGGGCTGGGCGCTCCGGCTGGTGATCCTGACCCGGGCCGGGTACACGCACTGAGTGCCCCCCTCTACCCAATAGTCGGTAGGGAGTGGCGATAGGGCGAGCAGGGGTAGGCGAAATTATACTGTGGTGTAAGATTCGCGCTTGTCTTTGCTGCCGAATCGAGGGATGTCTTCCCCCTTGGAGCCGGGTGTGCCACGCGCACGCGGCATTGGTCGCGAGGGAGAGTCGGGAATGTCGGCAGTCGGTGCCGCGCCGTTCTATTTTGCGCCGGAGATCGAGCGTCTCGACCGCTCGTCCCTGCGCCGGTTGCAGCTTGATCGGTTGAAGGAAACGCTGGCCCGCGCCTATGCCTGCGTCCCCCATCATCGTCAGGCGTTCGACCGTGCTGGCGTGCGGCCCGAGGATCTGACCCGTCTTGAAGACATTTCCCGGTTTCCCTTCACCGTCAAAACCGACCTGCGCGACACCTATCCTTTTGGATTGTTCGCGGTTCCGCGCGAGCAGGTGGTGCGACTGCATGCCAGCTCCGGCACTACCGGCCGTCCCACCGTTGTCGGCTATACCGCCGACGATCTGGACACCTGGGCTGGTCTGATCGCCCGTTCGCTGGCCTGTGCCGGGGGACGGCCCGGCGACGTGATGCATAACGCGCTGGGCTATGGCCTGTTCACCGGCGGGCTGGGCTTTCATTACGGGGCCGAGCGGCTGGGTTGCACCGTGGTCCCGATGTCGGGCGGGCAGACCGAAAAGCAAATCCGGCTGATCTGCGATTTCGGCGCGACGATCCTGAATGCGACCCCGTCTTATGCCCTCAATCTGGCCGAATCCGCCGAGCGGATGGGGGTTGATCTCGCCGCCGGCACCTTGCGGGTGGGCGTGTTCGGGGCCGAACCGTGGTCCGAGACGATGCGTGGCGAACTGGACCGTCGCCTCGGTATCCGCTCGATCGATTCCTATGGCCTGTCCGAGGTGATGGGGCCGGGCGTGGCGATGGAATGTTGCCAGCGCAACGGGATGCACGCCTGGGAAGATCATTTCCTGTTCGAGGTGATCGATCCGGAAACGCTGGAACCGTTGCCGATGGGCCAGCCGGGCGAATTGGTCATCACCACCTTGACCAAGCAGGCTTTGCCGATGGTGCGCTATCGCACCCGCGACATCTCGATGATTACCGACGAACCCTGTGCCTGCGGCCGCACCCATCTGCGGATTCTGCGAGTGACCGGGCGTAACGACGACATGTTGATTATCCGCGGCGTCAACGTCTATCCTAGTCAGATCGAATCGGTGTTGCTCGGTTTGCCTGGGGTTGCGCCGCATTACCAATTGATTCTGTCCCGCCAGGGCTGGCTCGACCATCTGACCGTCGAGATCGAAACCGTTTCCCCCTCAAGCGAAGAGGACCGGGTCCGTCTCGCCAATCAGGTTCGCCATCACGTCAAATCGACGATTGGTGTGTCGTGTGAGGTTCTGGTCCGCTTGCCGGGGCAATTGCCCCGTTCGGAAGGTAAAGCGGTGCGGGTGCGGGATCTGCGTAAGGAAGGGGCGTAGCTTTCGGCGGGTTCGGGGGGACCTCGCCGTGCTTGCGCCCCGGCCCCCATCCCTGGGCGGCTTCTGCCGCCTGGGGATGGGTCATTTTTCACCTTTTTAATCGCAGCCAATCGGCGGCGCCCAGACCGGCGGTGCGGCCGCTGGCGAAGCATCCGGTGAGCAGATAGCCCCCGGTCGGTGCTTCCCAATCCAGCATTTCTCCGGCGACGAACACGCCGGGCAGGCGGCGCAGCATCAGGCGCTCGTCCACCTCCTCGAAGCACAGCCCCCCAGCGGTCGAGATCGCCTCGGCCAGCGGCCGCGGCCGTACCAGCGTCAGCGGCACGGCCTTGATCGCGGCGGCCAGGGCGGCGGGATCGTCAAGCTCGGCGGGCGGAACGATTTCACGCAGCAGCATCACCGCGTTAGACTCAAGTGGCAGGGTCTTGCGCAGGAAGGTTGAGAGCGAGCGTGACCCGCGCGGGCGGCGCAACGCCGCTTCGATCCGCTCGCGGCTCCAATCCGGCATCAAATCCAGGGTCGGGCGGGCGATCCCGTCTTGCTCGATCGCGTCACGTAGCGGGGCGGCGAGGGCATAGACCAATCCGCCTTCGATCCCGGTCGCGGTCAGGGTCAGTTCGCCGCGCCGGACCAATTCGCCAAAGCGCAGTTCGATGGTGGCAAGCCGGGTTCCGGCGCACCGTTCGGCAAACACCGGACTCCAGTCCAGATCAAAGCCGCAATTGGCCGGGCGCAGCTTTGCGATGGCAAGGCCCCGCGCCGCCAGCGGTTCGACCCAGCTTCCGTCCGATCCCAGTTGCGGCCACGACCCGCCCCCCAGCGCCAGTACAGTCACCGCCGCCGGATGCGTGAGGCAACCGTCGGGGGTGGCAAAGACCAGATCACCGTGGCTGTCCCAGCCCTGCCAGCGATGACGGGTGTGAAGGGTGACGCCCGCCGCCTTCAACCGGCGCAGCCACGCGCGCAGCAAGGGGGCGGCCTTCATCTCGGCGGGAAAGACCCGGCCGGAACTGCCGACAAAGGTTTCAATCCCTAGACCCGCAGCCCAGGCGCGCAACTCGGCCGGACCGAACCCGGCCAGCAGCGGGGCAAAGCGGTCGGCCCGCGCCCCGAACCGGGCCAGGAAAGCCGGGGCCGCTTCGCTGTGGGTCAGGTTCAGCCCGCCCTTGCCCGCCAACAGGAATTTGCGGCCGGGCGAGGGCATCGCGTCGAACAGGGCGACCGCGAAACCCTGGCTGGCCAAGGTTTCGGCGGCCATCAACCCGGCTGGGCCGCCGCCGATCACCATGGCCTCGGCGGGCTTTGCTCCCGTTTCCACTCTTTCGCTCCCCGCTCGTCAAAGAGGGGGGAGCTTATAAGCTTTGCCGACGTCAGGACAGCCGCTTGCCCTTCGATCCATGGCGGCGCAGATGGACCAGCCGCTTGTAACGGGGATCGTCGGGATCTTTTTCCAACGCGGCGGGCTCGTCGAGGTAGCGTTTTGGGCTCAGGCAGTCGAAGAATTTGCGGTCGGCTCCCTCGGGGCAGACCTTGGCGCAAATTCCGCACGGCCAGTGCCCCTCGTCGCGCAGCAGGATGTGGTGACGGGTGCATTCATCCTTGTCGAGATCGCCCAGGATCGAGTCCTTGCGCGCCCGGATCGCCCCAGTCGGGCAGGCTTTTTCACAGATGCGGCACTTGGTGCACAATTCCTCGGGCTGCATCGGATCGGGCGGCAGCTCGGCCGAGGTGATGATCGAGTTGAGCCGGACCCGGGGGCCGTACTCGGGCACCATCAGGTTGCGCGACATTCCCACCGTGCCCAGCCCGGCATATTTGGCGGCGTAGGTGTGGCTGAACGATCCGAACGGATTATCGAGCAGCGCCTCCAGGCTGGCATAGCCGTCGCGCGGCATGCACAAGGTGGGGTGGCCGGTGCGGTTAAGCCAGTTAGCGATCCGAAAGCTGATCTCGTCGAGCAGCCGGTTCGAGGTGTCGTACATCTCCTGATAATTAATCGACGGCGTCGATTCGATGATCGGCAGCACCATCGGTACCCCGATCACGATCACCGAGCGGGCCTTGGCATAGATCGCTTCGGGCCGGTAATCGGGCGGGACCTCGCCAACCTCGGCCCAGCGTCCGACCGGGGCAAAGCCAACCAGATCGGCCCCGAGCGCGATCGCCTCGGCCCGGATCGAGTCTTTCAGAGCCTCGGCGTCCGAGACCGCAACGGCTTTCGGTTTCTTCGCGGCGACAGCCATCTTTTACGCTCCCCGTGCCGTGGATGCTGCCGCCAGAGCGGCGGCGAAATCGGCCCACAGATCTTCGACCGCCTCGATCCCGACCGACAGGCGGAGCAGATCGTCGGGCACCGGCGAGGTCGGGCCTTCGATACTGGCGCGGTGTTCGATCAGGCTTTCGACCCCGCCCAGCGAGGTCGCCCGCTTCCACAAACGGACATGGGCGGCGGTGGCAATCGCGGCGTCACGTCCGCCTTTGACCCGGACCGACAGCATCGCGCCAAAGCCGCCCTTCATCTGGCGTTTGGCCAGATCGTGACCGGGGAAGCCGGGCAGGCCGGGATAGAGCACTTCCAGCACATCGGGATGGGCGGCCAAACGCTCGGCCAGGGCCAGGGCCGAGGCCGATTGCCAGCGAACGCGGGGATAGAGCGTGCGCAGGCCGCGTTGCAGCAGCCACGCCTCGAACGGGCCGAGAATGCCGCCGCCCTGAACCTGGATCGCCTTGATCCGCGCCCAGAAATCGTCGGTCCGTGCCGTGGTCAGGCTGCCCGCCACCACATCGGAATGGCCGTTCAGATATTTGGTCGCCGAATGCATCACGATGTCGGCCCCCAGCGCCAGCGGCTGGGTCAGGACCGGAGTGGCGACGGTGGAATCAACCGCCAGCCGCGCTCCGGCCCCGTGCGCCAATTCGGCCAGGGCGGCGATATCGCTGACCGACCATAACGGGTTGGCCGGGCTTTCGACCCACAGCAGCCGGGTCTTGCCCGGACGCAGCGCCGCCTTGACCGCGTCGAGATTGCTGGTATCGACCAGTTCGACCTCAAGACCCCAGCGGGTGGCAAAGCCGCCCAGCCACGACCGCAGCGCCCAATACATCACCTGAGGGGCCAGGACATGGTCGCCCGGCTCCAGCGCCTGGAACACCGCCGTTGCCGCCGCCATCCCCGAGGCGAACAATAGGGTCTGCGCGCCCCCTTCCAGCGCGGTCAGCGTCTGGGCGGCGGACTCGTCGGTGGGGTTGTCGCCGCGCGAATAGCAGCGCCCCCGCGAATAGCTGAGATCCGCATCGCGCTCATAGGTGGTCGAGGGATGGATCGGCGGAATGATCGCGCCCGTTTGGGAATCGATGGCTCCGGTGGCATGGGCGGCCAGGGTTTCCGGCCGTAACGAGGATTCACTCATGACGATTGCTCTTCAAAGACAGGATCGGCGGATGGGCCAGGGTCTGGTAGACGACGCAATAACGTTCGGTCAGTCGGATCAATTGCTCGATCCGCTCCGGCGGTTCGGTGGTGTCGATCTCGAAGCCGACCCGGATCGCGGCAAAGCCGACCGGGGCGTCCTTGGCCACCCCCAGGGTGCCACGGAAATCGAGATCGCCTTCAACGCTGACCGAGCCGCCTTTGAGTTCGAAGCCGATCGCGGTGGCGACCGCTTTCAGCGTCACCCCGGAACAGGCCGCCAGCGCGTCCAGCAGCATGTTGCCGGAACAGGCAAAGGCGCCGGTGCCGCCGGTGGCGGGGTGCAGCCCGGCGGCGACCAGGGCGCGCCCGGTCTCGACGCGACAGACGACATCGTCGGCATCGAGATCGCCCCGCGACGACAGGGTGACCAGGGCGGAATCGGGCGAGGTTTTATAGGCTTCTTTCAGCGGAGCCTGGAGGGAACGGAGGTCTTCAGCGTTCATCTGTGTCACCGTAAGAAGGGGGGAGAGGGCGAAATCAGATTGCTACGGCGGGGAAGGCTTCGTCACTGGTCGGGCGGCGACCGGCATGGCCCAATTCGACCAGCAGACGATTTTTCCAGTCGAGGAATTCGGTGTCGAGACGGTCGCGCGGCCGCGCCAGCGGCGGGGTTACCTCGGTCCGGACGCGGCCGGGATTGGGTTCCATCACCACGATGCGGTCAGCCAGGAACAGAGCCTCCTCGATATCGTGGGTGACCAGGATCAGGGTCGGGCGGTCAAACGCCCAC
>NZ_AQPH01000047.1 GCF_000442515.1 Magnetospirillum fulvum MGU-K5
AACACCGCCCTCGTCGGAGCGAATGCTGCCGATCCGGGAGGAATATCCAATGCCGGAGCAGCCTACGTCTTCACGCGGTCGGGCGGGACATGGACACAGCAGGCGAAGCTCACCGCGTCCGACAAGGCGGCAAACGACTGGTTCGGCTTTTCCGTCTCTCTCTCCTCGGACGGCAACACCGCCGTTGTCGGGGCGTATCAAGCTGATCCGGGAGGAATATCCGGCGCCGGAGCGGCATACGTCTTCGTGCGATCCGGCGGAACATGGACGGAGCAAACGAAGCTCACCGCATCCGACAAGGCGGTGGGCGACTGGTTCGGCAGCTCCGTCTCCCTCTCCTCGGATGGAAACACCGCCGTTGTCGGGGCGTATATTGCCGATCCGAGTGGAGTGTTCAACGCCGGGGCGGTGTACATCATCGTGCAATAGTAAGAAAACCGGCTTTCCCGCCGGTTTTTTCTTTATCCCGTCCGCCCGTTCCAGACGATCAGATTCCGCACCGTGCTTGCGCCCCACGCCTTGCCGGTGCGGGTTTTTATGCCCCGCTCGTTCAGCTCCCGCGCCATCGCTCGAAGGGACATGCCCGCAAGTGCCATCTCCTCGATTGCCGGTCAGACCTTGAGCGCGAAGGCATCCGCCGCCCGGACGTTCGCCCGTGCCGCCTCCGCGCTGTCGAGGCGGGGATTGCCGAGCCTGACGCCCCGGAGTTTGGCTTGCGCCATCGCCGCGCGGGTGCGTTCGGAGATCATCGCCCGTTCGTGTTCGGCCACGGCGGCGAGAATGTGAATCGTGAGGCGGGACGCTTCCGGCATATCGACCGCACGGAAGTCCACCCGGCTTTCCATCAGGTTCGAGATGAACGCCACCGAGCGGGAAAGCCGGTCGAGCTTGGCGATCAGCAGCGTTGCCTTTTTGCGGCGGCAGAGATCGAGTGCCCGGCCGAGCTCGGGACGATCAGCCCGCTTGCCGCTTTCGACCTCGGTAAAGTCGCCCGCGAGCGCCCCGCCGATCCGGGCAAGATACCGGGAAATTGCCTCGCGCTGGGCGTCGAGTCAGAGGCCGGAGCGCCCCTGTCGGTCGGTGGAAACGCGGAAATAGGCGACGAAAAGTAAAGCTGGAGGCGGGTTCATAGGTAAATTGTACAAGGTCTAAACGTCCCTTTGGACTTTGGACAGTGTATGGATGGATTCGAAAAAATCAAAAAATACTGGAGTAATTATTGCCAGCATGGAATCAAAATTTAGCCAGCGGACGGCATTCGACTTTCTACCTATGATAGATAAATAATATATAATGTTTACGCCTTAGATTGCGTGGCGTGGATCATCCGCAAGAATAAACCGTGAGAGACGCCCAACGCATTGCGCCGGATGCCACCCCATCATATCCTTGCTACCAATCGGAAAGGCTGGTGCTGTCTTCTTTCCTTATTAGCGACAGATTCGTTGCGGGCGGTAAAAATGGACGATAAAAAGGTTTTTCGCATCATTCTTTTGCTTGCAATCGTTGCCTCCGCAAGCGCTTCTATATTAATCGACAGCTTCGAGGGAAAACGAGCCGAGTATTTTGTTTTCATAACTATGTTTTTTGTTCTCATCGGATATGTCGGCCACTTCCTTCTCCTCGCCTTAAATTGGATCGCCTTCGGTGGAAGCGATGGTGATGGATTGAGGCTTGTCCCGTTCATCTTGAAAATACTCTTTTTTCCCTTCATCCCATTCATTGCCCTTTTCCGCTATATCTTCCGTAAGAGACGGGAAGCGGCGGCGAGACGGCGCGAGGAGAAGGAACGCCCCGAACGCGAGCGGAAAGCCTTGGAACGGGCGAACGCGGAAAGAGAGGCGGCCTATTGGGCTTCGCCCGCCGCGCAGGAAGTCCGGGCGGCGCAAGCCCTTGCCGATATCGAACTGAAAAAGAGCCTCGCCTTGGCGAACCTTTCCATCCGGGAACAGGAAGCGGCCATGGAAACCGCCCGGCTTCTTCGGCAGGAAGAAGAGGAGCGCGAGCGGCGGCGCATCGAACTCATCAAGAGCATGTAGGGGGACGATATGGCGCGTTTTCCGATCACCCTTGCCGACCTCACCGACCCCGCAGGCGCTCGGGATCGGCAACTCAAGGCCGATAAACTCACCCTCAATGCGGAGATCGCCGGGGCGACCCTGCACCAACAGGAACGCCATCATTCCGATAAAATGGGTCTCGAAGGGGCAAGGCTGGATCAGAACGAGCGCCACCATTCCGACGACATGACGCTTGCCTATTCCAAACTCGATTACGAGCGGGAAAAAGACGAGCGCGACCGGGACGCCGCGAAACAGAAAGCCATGATCGAGCAGCGCGGCAGCATGAGCCTTGAACGGCTCCGACATTCGAACGCGGTCGGGTTGGTCAACGCCCAAGTGTCGGCGGATATCTCGAAGCGTGCCCGCAGTCTCCCCTATGACTATTCGCAATCCGTCCTCAAACGGGGCGAGGACAGCGACCACGCCCTTTCCCAAGCTCTCGGCAATATCCTGACGGCGAAGGTGCAAGGCAAAATCTCGGAACACCTTGCCGACCAGACCGAGCGCCACCGGGCGAACGAGCGATCCCATGAAATCGTCATGGCGTGCCTGCAAAGCCGACTCCGCAAGGACGAACTCACCCACGAGGAAGCCACCCGCTTCGCGGTGCGGATGATCGAACGGGCGAACAGCGCCCCGACGCCCCCGACACCGGAAGAGGTGGACTCTTGGATTGAGGCGTTGAAGGGGCGCGGGGCGTTTTGAGCTGGCGCAACCGGCGATCCTGTCGGGGGGCAGTGTCCGGGTTTGGTTTCCCGACGCATTCGGCGCGGTTGAGCGCGGGCGGACGGTAATTCGGGGCGTGAGTGACGAACGAGCCAAAATACAGACCGCCGGGCCGATCCAACAGAAAGCAGAGAATGAGGAGGGACGCGAATTCGGCGGAGGCAGCTAAACACTTTGAATTTATGAACCTTTTTGACTTTTCATATTTGGTGCATAAAATGGCTTATACGTTGGGCTTAACGGTGGGGGTGTCCCTTGGTCGAAATCATGCCTGACGCCCTGACTGTCGCCCTTGCCCATCACCTCGCCGAGACGGGCGACGACACCGGGGCGGGCTTGGAGCTCGGGGAGTTCCGTCTTGCCGACTCGCCCGCCTTCGGTCGGGAGGTGGCCGATACGGTCGCGCTCGCGCATGGCCTGCCCGGATGGGACGAGTTTCGCCGCCGGTTCGCGCTCCGCGACATCCAGAAGCCCGCCAAGCCCTCCCCCGAACTGATCGAAGCCGAAGCCCGCGCCATCGAGCGCGATCCGTCAAAGCGCCCCTATGTCGTCGCATTGCTGACGCACAAATTAGGCGAAGTTTATTACGCTAAACTTTCCGACTATGAAGCGAAGCGCAAAGAACGCGACAACCTCGAACAGAATCACGAAAACTCTGACGTGGGCTATATACGTTTCTTGTGTGCGGCACTTCCGCAGGCTCGGAGCTTTTTTTTGATCGATTTTGGACGCTTCCCATTTCCGAGGAAAGCCGCAAACGGCACACCTACATAACTGGTGGGGCGGGGTCGGGGAAGTCGGAAGCCCTCAAGGCGATCATGTTCCATTACATCGCCCGCAACAGCGCCCCGGCCTTGGTGCTGATCGATCCGCATGGCGACGTTGCCGAACAGGTGGCGCGGTGGCCGGAGCTGGCGGACGGCAAGCGCCTCGTTTACATCGATCCCGCTTTGTCGCCGGGCAAGACTCCAGTCTTCAATCCGCTCGACATCCCCGACGCGGAGCGCAACCCCGATGACATCGCCATCGTGGTCAAGCAGCTGATCGAGGTGTTCCCGGAGCTGATCGACGGCCTCGAATTCACCGCGCAAATGCGCACGATGATCGGGGCTTGCCTCACGGTGCTTCTGCATGTGCCCGGCTCGACCTTGGCCGACCTCATGGAGTTCATGGACGACACCAAAAACGCCCGCTGGCTCGGGATCGCGGGCGAGGTGCTGGCCGGTTCGCTGTACCACGATTTTTTCCGCCGCGAATTCACCGACAAGACCATGGATATCAGCAAGCGGGGGGTTCGGATGCGCCTCTATGAAGCGCTCCAAGGCAACCCCGCGTTTTTCCGCATGATCGCGGGGAAAAGCTCGTTTTCCCTTGAAGAGCTGTTGAACCGCCGGGCGGTGGTGATTTTCCGGCTGGGTCGGGGCGACATCGGCGAAACCACGAGCAACCTGATCGGCAAGTTCATCATGGCGCGGCTCAAGGCGTTCGCCTTCAAACAGGGACGCCTCCCCGAAGCCGACCGCATCCCCGTCCATGTCTTCGTGGACGAGTGCCAAAACTACCTGTCCGAGAGCGTCGAGATCATCTTGAAGGAGGCGCGGAAATACGGGGTGCATCTCACCCTCGCGCAGCAGATTTTGGGCGACGGCATGAGCCCGGATTTGCTCAAGGCGATCCTCGGCAATACCGCCGTCAAGATCACCGGCAAGAACGCGCTCCACACCCTCAAAAAGATCGCCGACGAAACCGGAGCCGATCTTGACGAGCTGCAAGCCCTCTCGACCGGCTTTTTCCACATCAAGGCGGGAAGTCGAAAGGGAATCGTCGTCCGCATGCCGTCGCACCGGGTCAAGGACAAGGGCGCGATCAAGCCCGAAGCGTGGGAGCGGCTTCGCGACAGCCAGGTTGTCCGATACTACCGCGCCCCCACCTCGCACCGTACCGCCGCCGCCGGGGCGTCCTATCAGCCCCTCCCTGTCGATTAACTGAATCCAATGAGCCAAAGCCCCCCAACCCATGCCGAGAAGCACCGCCAGCGCCGCAGTTTGGAGCGTCCGCTTGACGTGCTGACCGCCCCGCAGCAGCGGGCGCTTTTAGCCTTGGCGCGCTATCGATATCTCACCGTGCCGCAGATGATCGCCGCCGGGGTGGCCAAGAACGACAGCCATATCCGCGCCGACGTGCTGCCCCGTCTCTGCCGCCGGGCGGGGGACAATCTCGTTGACGTCCACGACTTCCCCCGATTCAGCGCCAAGGGGCGTTTGCCGCGCGTCTACACCCTGACCAAGACCGGGGCGGAGGTGGTGGCGGATATGGAGCGGCGCGACCCATCGGAGATCGTCTATCCGGTCGGGGGCGTGCAATACGCCAACGATTTCGACCACCGGGCGGCCTATGTGGATTGCTGCATCGCCTTCGATGCTTGGATTGCCGCCGACGAGCGGCGCGAATGCCTCGCCACCCGGCATTATTTCGACAAGACCGGGGCGAACCGCAGCGGCACGACGCGGATGCGGTCGGTGTGCCGGGTAGACCTCCCCGGCGGGCGCTTCATCATTCCGGATGGGCTGGCCTATTTCGACACCGGAGCCAAGCGCCGCGCCGTGGCGCTCGAACTCCACAATTTCCCCGACGTGGGGCGGATCGTCAAACAGCTCGCCGAATACATCGAAGACATCGTGACGGATGCGGCGTCGCGCACCTTCGGCCATGACGCGGCGGGGCGAGTGCTGTCGATATCGAGCGATCCGGGGCTTGCCGTCCGGGTGATGGATCGGATGCTTGCCGTGCCGGGCTTCCGGGGCAGCCGGGCTTTCAACCTGATCGCGTTCAATACAATCGACAGCGTCAAAGCCGATTTCGGTGGCGGGTGGGTGCTGGCGGATCGCTCCCCGGCGGGCTTTTTTGAATAGGCACAGGCGGCACAGTGCCAAACCCTGCCAATGTCACACCCTGTCGCACTTGATTTTCCGCATAAATCAATACAATGGCATCGGTGGCACAGTGCCACGCCGACTTTTATTTCTTCATTTGGCACAGCATGACACAGCAAAGGACACATTCCCTTTCCGCCCATGACGTGACACAGGTTTTCGGCATCAGCAAGCGGACGCTTGAGCGCAAAATTTCCTCCGGCGCTCTTGCCGAGTCTCAAATTTACTTCGAAGGCGGCAAGCGGTATTTCTACATGTCCGAATTGATCCGGGTGTTCTGACCGCCGAAGCACCAGCCAGCGGAGACGCCCGCCACGCGGATCGACGCGACCCCCGCCGAAGCTGCGGCGGAGCCGATTCGGGCTGAACTGATCGAAGAGCTCCGGGAGCGGGCCAGAAAGGCGGAAGAACGCGAACGCGCCGAGCGTGACCGCGCCGAACGCTACGAGCGCGAGCTTGCCGAACTGCGCCGCGCCAATGCCGACCTTGTGACCCGGCTTTTGCCGCCCGCACCGGACTCGCACCGCGGATTCTTCCGGCGGATGTTCGGGAAATAGGGCGTTTTTTGCCCCATAGCGAGGCGATTAAATCATAGGCAGTGACACGAAAACCTATCGGGACACAGGACAACATAACCTAAGAATTATATTGCCATTAATTACTAAAATTACTTGAAGGTATTTGCGTCAAATGGCAACCCCGTGTAGCCGGTATCGTTTGAGCCGACCGTCGCGCGACACCACATTAGAGACAATGACATTGAGAGGGTCGTATACCCCACGCGCCACTTTCGCCAAGTTATCAGCCAGAGCCACTTTTTGTCTTTCCGACAATTCTTCGTAAGGCCAAAATGGTATTGATATTGAATCAATCGCCTCAATAAAACGTCCAGTTCCAGTCCGAGCATTAAATCTGTTTACAGCAAGAGAAATAACGTATGTTTCATCCTCAATCACCTCTGTCTCAATAAATTCGAGCGTTTCATGGTTAAATGACATCAAGACTGTCCGACCAGACATGATGTGAACATTTAGCCCTTGGTGCTTTACGGGAGCATGAGCGCGCAAAACAGCATCATCAAGCTTTTCCAAAAGGTCTTCGTTCTTCTTACGCAACTCTTTGATAATATTTTTAGCTTTTCGATTCTTCAAGATGAAAGGAATACCAACAGCACCGCCCATAGCCCATTTAGTTAGGTCGTAAAGAGCTTGTTTTCCATACTCCTCTGCAAGAGATATTAGATGAGGATCAGTAATGACCATATGGAGTAATTGTTCCCAGCTTCCCTTCCTCGCAGGGCCAGCAACCAGCCAGAAACCTTTTGCCGCAGTTGCTTTTGTTACAATTTCTTTGTTAAGAAAAGCATTAAAACAGATAAGCATAATCTGAGTAATAGCAAATAATGACTGAGCGCCATAATAAGCATCTAAGCCATTAAACCGGCGCACCCCATCATCGTATTTGATATTAAACGAAATATCCATGCAACACCTCCCATGACGATTATCATAATGACGCAGGCGCAACCTATGGTCAATCATTGCCGATGAGATGGGCGATCCCGCGTTCACGGGCTTCATGCCCGAACCTTGTCAACTCAATCTGGCACTCTCCAATGTTTGGAATTAGTTTTCATTCAGCTAATGTGCTGTTTTTTGCCCCATAGTGAGGCGTTTGATCTTCGGGGGCCGCGATATAGCCGGGGCGGGCGACAAACGCCGCTACCGCCCGATTTTAGGCCATTGCGAGCGCGTCCTTTCCCCGGACAAAGGATCGAGACGGAGCGCCCCCCCGTCAGGGGGCGGGAGAACCCAATTTTTCAAAAACAACAGCAAAGAGCGCGGCACGTCCGCGCGATGTTGTTCTTGTTTTACAATGTTTTAAATGTTTTCCGCCCCCGGCTTTCCGCTTGTGCAAGCCTTTCCGTCACGCCAAATAGGACGAATTCCCCGTGAAGTGGGACAAAAACCCCGTCGAACTGGGACGTTTTCCCCGCGAAGTGGGACAAATTCCCCGCGAAATAGGACAAATCCGCCGTCACGATGGAAAGCGCGATGCAAAGCCAAAGAGCCGGATAATGGGACATCAATTTGACTCGCGTCCCATTATTCATATCATGGCCGTATTACTCTCTAAATCATCCCCATGTCGGACATCATCGTGACCAAGCCAACCGAAAAGGCGCTTGTGACCCGGCACAATAATTTGATCGAGGCGAGGTATCGTCTCACTCTGCAAGAGCAACGGATTTTGTTGTGGCTGTTTTCCGAGATCGGCCCGGAGGACAAGGACTTTAAGCGCTACCGGGTGCGGATTGCCGACCTCGCAAAATTCATCGGCATCTCGGACGGCGGCGGGCGGCTCTATCGCGAGATTGCCGAGGTGACCGGGCGCTTGCGCAAACGCGAGATCGATCTTGAAGACATCGGGCGCAACGTCACCACACAGGCCACTTGGATCGCGTCGGCGGAATACCATTGGAACGAAGGGCTTGTGGAAATCTGCCTTGCCCCGGCGCTCATGCCCTACCTGCTCGACCTCAAAAAGAACTTCACCACCGTCGCGCTCAAATACGCCATCGGCATGAAAAGCACGTATGCCATCCGCATTTATGAGCTGTTGAAGCAATATGCCGGGATCGGCTCGCGCCTCGTCAGCTTGGCCGAGCTGCGGTGATTCTGCGGCATCGGGGCGGACGATTACCCGTTTTACAAGGATTTGCGGGTTCGGGTGGTCGATCGGGCGCGGCGCGAGATCAACGCGAAAACCGACCTTGCCTTTGACTATGAGGAGATCAAGACCGGGCGCAAGGTCACGGCGCTTCGCTTCCTCATCACCAAGAACGCCCGCACCGACACCCCGGACGCCCTGCGCGACGATCCCCGGCTTGCCCGTCTGGTCGCCCGCCTCAAATCCCACGGCATGGCCGAAGATGCCGCCCGCGCCCTCGTCCGGGATCACGAGCCGGAGTTGGTGGACTGGGCAACCGCCGATCTTGCCCGCCGCCTCAAGGGCAAGGAGAAGATCGACAACCCCGCCGGATGGCTCCGGAAGGCCATTGAGGAGGATTGGCGACCACAGCCCACCCTCTTCGCCCAAGAGCAAGCCCACGCCCGCGAAACCGAGCGGGACGCCGACCGTGAGCGCGAAGAGCTTGAGGCCAAGACGACGAACAGACGCAAGGCAGACAGTGCCCGCGAGAAAGCTGCCATCATGGCATTTATCGACGGGCTGCCCGACGACGAGCGCCACGCCCTCGAACAGGGCTTCCGGGAACACCTCGCCGGAACTGTCCCCGCCATTGTCGCCGCGCGGTTCAAGGGCGGGAAGACGTGGTGCGCCGATCCGATAATACGAGCGGAAGCAATCCATTATCTCAATAAGTCTGTTGCGATAATAGTGCCATTATCCGGAGCGAGTTTTTAATAATTTACTTCCCCTGATCCCTATGTGCAGAATCAATAGCCCTCTTAAGGTTGCGTGATGAAACGCGGATAATCTCGGGTAAGAATGCGTCAATTTCTGAATCAGAGAAAGTTAGTTCTTCGTTTCTTTTTAGCCCTTTTTTTGCAGCAGTGTATGCGGCACTATCTGTAGCGGGGGCAGTTTTATAAATAGCCCCTAATCTTTCATGTAGCTCATCGCGGCGCTGTTGAATGTCATTAGTAGTAATTAATCCAGCCACGATATCAGAAAGCAAAGAAAAGTAAGCTTCCCTGACAGTCCAAAGCTCTGCTGCCGTCGATCTGTGCCTTTGGGCTACAGATGCTGGATCAGTATTTTTTAAATATGCAGATACGCCAGTTAAAATTGCAGATGCAATTGTTGTTACAATTGCAGCCCAATTTTTCTCGAAAATAGCGGTAAATGCACCGACAGTTACCGCCGCAGAAAGTCCGATCTGAATGAATTTTAAAAACGCTCCGAGTTTATAACTCGCCTCGGCAGCCTTTTCATGAGTCTTGTGAGTGTAGCATATTCTGCCATAAAGCTCTCGAATTTGAGCTTCAAGAACTCGAATGGACTCATCTTCAATCTGATTCGGGATAGGCTGTTCCATATATTTCTCGCCATTTTTGTCGCGAAGACCATGTGTTGCTTTTCTCGGCGTAGTAAATTGCTTCTAATGACGCCCTATGCGCCAGCCCTGCTTTGTAGGTAAAATTACCAGATGGATAAACGCATTGATTGCTTCCGGGGGCGTGCCAGTAGGATTGCGCCGCGTTTTGTAAACTCATGAACTCAAAAAAATACGCGGCTCATATAGTCGTAATAAAGGTAAGACTTATCTCTATATTGCCAACTCCCGATAAAATTATAAGCGAGAGTGTCGATCAGCATTCCGCTAATGGGAACGGCACAGCGATCTCTCCAGGCCCGAACCATTCTGCAAAGCTCTCGCAGATTTCCATTTGTTCCATTGTTTTTTGCTCAAAAGCTGAAATCTCTTCTTTTGGTTTTGTTACCTTCCAGCTCCCTCCATTATTGCTATCGGGGTGGGTGTAGCTGCCATCAGTGTTTAGAAAAACCGGGACAACATCATAAGACATATTACCAAATGCGACAACTACGACCTGACCATCCCCCTTTAGCGATGTTGTAGGGTATGTTTTAGCGATGGATGACTTTACGGCCTGCAAAAGAGAAGACTGACCATTTCCGCTATAATTGCTGTACTGTATATATGTGCTATATTGTAGACACATTAATAAATCAATATCACTAACTCCGCTAATGGCAGTCCCTCTACCGTACGAACCAGAGTAGAATCTGTGATCTGTTTCAGAGTAAATATTCCAAAAATCTTGGTTTAATCGCTTCGAAATGGCGGCGGTGCGTCCAGATATAGTTGAACGCTCTCCTTGTGAAAGGCGAATAGCGCAACAGAATCTTTGAAAGTCTTCGCCAACACCCATTGTTCAGCCTCAATCATGATGTGCCATCAATGCAAATTAATAACCAGAAATTATGCCCGGATCAATCTCAGTGTTTGGTAGTGATGTGATCTTTAGGTTGACTGTAATTATTAAAAAAGGATGGCCGGTTGTGCACACCGGCCATCCCCGCCCCGTCAAAAGGAAGCCGGATCGTCAACGGACGCACCGCGAATAGCGATGCGCTCGCCCACCCACGCATCCACCTCCGACAACAGCCACGCGACCCGATTCGGCCCGAGCTGTACCCGCTTGGGGAATTTGCCCGCCGCTTCGAGACGCCCGATGTGTTGGGGTGTGTACGGGATGCCGCACAGTGTTTTCAGCTCCTTTTTCGACACGAGCCGCTTGTCGTACTGAGTCATCGGATATCTCCCTTTCGGGAGGCATCGCGATGCCTCGGTGGAAAAGCCGCACCGGTAGGCACGAAAAGGTTACAACCGACCTTCGAGGGAGTCGAGGGCTTGCGTGCCATAGGTAACAGGCGGCGGCCAATAGGTAACATCGCCAAGGGGAAGGGGGGGTGCCGGACAGCCAGCACGGGGCAAGAGGTAACGATTTCCGCGAATGTTACCTATTTCGTTACCTAAATAGCCCCGGAAACGACCAAGGGCTTAGCGGTTTCCCGCTAAGCCCTTGAAAAGAATGGTGCCGGCGAAAGGATTCGAACCCTCGGCCCGCGCATTACGAATGCGCTGCTCTACCAACTGAGCTACGCCGGCACTGAATGTCGGCGGAACTTACAGGGGTGGTCGGGAAAATGCAAGGGCAACGCACCGGGGGACGATGCGCGATGGCTGGAAAAAAACCGTGGCCCCTTGATCCGGATACGGACACCCCCATATCAACCTTAACAGGGTTTCTGCAGGAGGCCGACTTATGAGACAGCAAAAATCCCGAGTTGTGGCCGCGGTCGAAGATAGTGGCAGACAGATCGCGTTGACGGCGACGATGGCGGTTTCTTTGGTTATCTGTGTGGCCGCGCTCCTGCGCTAAGGGTGACGTCTGTTAACGTTTGGTCGCCCCAGCCAAACCGATCTTTTCCTCTGCATCGCCAGATTTATCGACGTATCGGGGTCCGGTCCCCCCCCCCCCAGACCTACCCCCTGATCCCGGTGAGCCCGTCTCATCGGGATCATTGCTGTGGGGCTGCCGTGCTTGGTCGTTTTAATGCGGCGCGGCCAGGATTTCCCGCGACAACGTGATGTAACGCTGGATCATCTCCTCGGTCGAGTAACCGCAGGCGACAAAGCGTTGGCGGGCTCGTTCGGCCATGTCGCGTCGTTGTTGCCCTGAGCAGGACACGACTTTCTCGCGCAAATCAACCGGATCGCCTGGACTGGCATACAGCACCTCGTCCTCGTTGAAATAGGTCGGCACTCCGCCGGTGCGAGAGGAGACGACGGGAACGCCGAGGGCAACGGATTCCAGCGCGACGGTAATCCCGGAATAGCCATTCTCCACCATCGAGACGATGGCGAAATCAGCGCTGCGGTAAAGCTGGCGGAACTGCTCCATCGTCGGGCGGCGGATCAGGTCAAGATTACGGTAGGTCTTCAGTGCCTCGTCGCTGACCCAATCGCAGACGATGGTCAGGCGGAAGCGGTCGTCATTGCCAAAGGCGTCGAACAGCGTTTGCCAATCCCGCGTTCGGTCGTTGCCTGCGGAGAACAGACGGATCGGCCCATCCGTGTCGGCGGGGGCAGGGACGTCCTTGGCCGAGAAGACCTCGCGCGAGATGCCAAACGGCATCAGGCGAATGTCGGACCGGGGCAGGTGGTGCCGCATGATCCCGAGATAGGTCCGCGAATGGGTGGTCAGCACCGCTGCGCGTGCCGCCAGGGTCATCGAAAGCCAGCGTTTGATCGCTCCCATCCTGGCGATATCGTTGAACAGCCAGACGTTTTGCGCGATCACCGGCTTTGCCGTCACCCAGGGACGCAGGGCGAAGATCAGCAGCACGCCGAGATAATCGCATTCCAGCATCGTCCAGACGATATCGGCCCGCTCGATCTGCTCGCGATTGCGCCAGGCATGCATGACGTCAAAGCCCAGCGCCTTGAACAGGGCCTTGCGCAGCAGCGATTCGAGCCAGCCTTCCGGCGCATCGACCGAATAGGTCACGGTTTCGCACAAACCCTCGGCATGGTGAAAGCCATAGGCGACGCGATCCGGGCAGAGTCCTTGGCGGAATTCCTGCGCGGTCTTGGTCGCGTCAAGCCCATAGGGCAATTGAACGTGGACGGTAAAGCTCATGATGCGTCGCCGCTCATGCGTCGGACCCCGGCACGGATCGCAGAATCTCGACCAGCCTGTCTTCGTACAGGTTCAGCTTGTCTTCGACCAATTCCCGCCCGGCGGCGATCGCCGAGCGCAGGCCGTTACGTTCGTCGAACCACGTCATCACCGTTTCAACAGCGCTTTTTGTCGTGGCGGTTTTGCCGTCGATGAAGAAGGGATAGCCCAGCGATTCGAACAGACCGTTGAACTTGCGGCTATAGGCGATCGGGACGACCGGAACCCCGGTCGAATAGGCGGCGATGCAGGCATGCATCCGACCGGAGATCACGAAATCCATCCCGGCGATCCAGCTTTTGGCCGCGATCGCGCTTGTGAAGGCGGGGGCAAGCCGCACCTTGGGAAAGCGGGCCTGTATGTCGCGGCTGGTGGTGTAATCGTCTTCCGGGCTGACGGTGGTGTTGATTGGGGTCTGCCACTCCAGCACATGGGCGAACAAGGACAACTCAACCCCTTCCATCGCGGTGAAACGGTCGATCAGCGTCTCGATCATCTGGCGGTAATCGATTGTCATCGCGAACTGGTTCTTGCCGGTATAGCCCTGGTGATAAAGCAGGGCCGAGACATTCAGCCCGACCTTGAGGCTCGAGCCGGGGTGCCGCACCGGGGAATGGCCAAGCCGGAATGCAACGTCGATGGCCTCTGCCGTTGGGGCGGTGATCCCCATCTCGGACAGGACGCGCATCGATCTGTGGTCACGGGCGAAGGTCGCGGTCGAGCGGTTGATGACGTGGCGGGCGGCCACCCGCGCCAGCGGCGAGGCGAACGGACCGATGGTCTGGGGGGCCAGGACCAACGGGATGTTGCGCCGGATCGCCGCCATCTTGCTCAGGATCTGCATCACGAAGCGGCGGGAGCCGTACAGGTCGGAGAAGCTGTCTCCCTCTCCGATATCGACAACCAGATCGCAGCCGCCGATATCGGCAAAGACGGACGAGCGCCGTCGCAACGCATCGGTCAGGCTGAGGCGCGGGCCGATCTCGACTCCATCCGGGATGTTGCCGATATCGGCCTTTGGCTCGGTGCCAAGGGTGACAAAGGAAATCCGACGCCCGGCGCGCGCGGCGGCGCGGCCTAGAATCTGGATGTTGGCGCGGGTCAGGGCGTCGATGCCCAGATTGTTGTGTCCGACCGTGTGCCACAACAGGCCGGTTCGGATGATATCTGCCGCAGCCATCAAGAGACCTTCCGTGTTCGCACCGCGGGCATTGCCGCATCGCTGGGGAAAAGCAAGATCGAGACCATCCGTCACGGCACCGGCGCGACCGCAGCGCGGGGGGCCGTCACCGCTTCGATTGCCGCGCCCAGTGTCTCGCGGCACCAACCCTCGGGCACCGGGCGGAATGGGCTAAGGCCGGTGCGATTGCGGTCGGCGGCGGCCTCGGTCACGGTGTCAAAGCCGATCTGGGGCAACTCGTCGGAAAAAGCGTAAAGAAGGGCGACATCGCACAGCAGGTTGATCAGCCGGGGGACCCCCTTGCTGAAGTAATGAACCGCTCCACACGACTCATCGTCGAACAGCATCGGCGCACCGCCGACGACGCTCAGGCGATGACGGATGTATCCGGTAGTGTCTTTCATCGACAAAGGGGTCAGATGGCAATGAACCGAAATTCGCTGAACGAACTGACGGAGAGCGGGGCGGCTTAGCGTCTCCAGAAGCTCGGGCTGACCGACCAGGATGATTTGCAGAATCTGGTCCTTTTCATTGTTGATGTTCGACAGCATTCGCAAATCCTCCAGCGCCGCTGGTGTCAGATTCTGCGCCTCGTCGATGATCAGGACGGTTCGTTTGCCCTTGGCATATTGTTCGAGCTGGAAATGAATGAAGCGGTCGTGCAGTTCGGCATCGTCGCAGCCCTGACGCTCGATATCGAACGCCGTCGCCACCCAGGTCAGCAGGCTGCCGAACGAGGAACTGGAATTGGCGATGACCCCCATCGTCACGTCGGGGCGGTCGTCCTTCAGATAGCGGCGGATCACGGTGGTTTTCCCCGCGCCGACTTCGCCGCTGATGACGATGAATCCGGCCTGGGTCAGCATCCCGTACTCAAGCAGATTGATCGCCAGACGGTGACGACGGCTGAGATAAAGGAAGTCTGCATCGGGAAGCAGGGAAAAGGGCTTGCCGCTCAGTCCGTAGTAGCTCTCATACATCTTCGGGTCCGATCGGCGATTATGGTTCGGAGTCGATAAGAACTACATTCTTTGCGGCATAAAAATAAAGAATTGAATTTCTGTTATTGTTAATGTCAATAAAAGTCCATTTCTATATAAAAAAGTTACTTTCAGGTCTCAATCTGACGGATGTAGACTCCTTCGCGTCGATTTGATGGATTTTCATCTTCGGCTGCCAGGGGGGTAGGATGAGAAGACGTCTTTATGCCGTCGCGCTCGGCGCATGCGCCGTCGCTTTTGTCGGTCCGGCCTTGGCCACCGACACCCCCTATTCCCTGACGGCGGGGGACGTGTTGCAGATCACGGTCTGGAAAGAAGACGGGATGGACCGCGAGGTGGTGGTCCTGCCCGACGATACGATCAGCTTTCCCCTGGTCGGCACCTTGGCGGTTCGCAACAAATCGACCGAGGATGTCCGCAAGGAAATCGTGGCCAGACTGACTCCCTATGTCCGTGACGCCGTCGTGACCGTCGCGGTCAAATCGCCGCTGGGCAACGCCTTCAACGTTATCGGTCAGGTCAACAAGCCGGGCGAACTGGTGGTCGGTCGTCGCACCACGGTGATGCAGGCCCTCAGCATGGCCGGCGGGGTAACGCCTTATGCCAGCCACAGCGCCATCATCATCTTGCGCCGATCCGAGGCCGGCGAGATCGCGATTCCCTTTCCCTATGACGAGGTGATTCGGGGCCGCTCGCTCGAACACGATATCGTCCTGACGCCGGGCGATGTCGTGGTGGTTCCCGCCGCCAGCCTGTTCTAGCCGATGCCTGGCCGGAGCGAAGCGCGTCGTCTGTTGGCGGGGTGGGGGCTTTTGCCGTCCTGGTCATCGCTGTCCCGGCTCAGGCCGGAAACGGCGCGGCAGAGCTGTCGATCCTTGAGCGGGTCGAGCACGATAGCAATCCGCTGATGCAGCGCCACGATGCCCAGGCGGTCAACGGCTCGGTGACATCACCGGAATTGCGGCTGAGCGAGGATACCGCGACCGAGCATCTTGGCCTCAACGTCCGTCTCGACCGTTCCTTCTACGACGTCAAAGGCTTCAGCTCGACCGATCTGCATACCCGCGCCACCGCGACGACGAAGGGAGAGGTGTGGGAGGCCGGTCTGCGTGCCAGTCTCGATTACGATACCACCCGGACCAGTGAACAGGACGCCTCTGGCCTCAACATCGCCGGTATCCGTCATACCGGGTTCAGCGTTTCCCCCTGGGTGAAGCTGGCGCTGACCGAGACGGATTCCCTGACCGTCGATCCGTCGCTGATGCGCTCATTTTATGAGGATAAGCGGCGCTACACCAATTACAGCGTCTATTCGGCCAATCCGACCTACGAACATCAATTCGACAGTCGCAACAGCGGTCAGGTGATCTTGCAGACCAGCCGGTTCCAGACCGAAGGCACCGGCACGGTGATCGACAATATCGGTCCGGCGCTGGGCTGGCGCTCGGCCTTGTCGGAGCGTCTGACCGCTTCGGTAACCGCTGGAATCCGACGGACGATGCCAACCTTCGACCCGTCGTCACGCACCGTCGCCAAGGATGCGTGGAATTACGGCTATTCCCTGTCGCTGACCTACCGGGGCGAGCAGGATGTGATCGACTTCACGGCGGCGCGGGCTCCCAATCCGTTTGCCACCGGAACCCAAGCCGAAACCACTTCGCTCAGTCTGGCCGAGACCCACACCCTGACGCCGACTCTGTCCTATGGCGTGACCTTCACCCATCAGCGGTCGAAATCGAGCTATGGCGGGGTGGTAAGCGATTCCACCTCGCTCGGATTACAGAACCGTCTGACCTATCACGCGACGGAGACCGTCGATCTCGGGATCGAACACCGCATTCGGGAACGGATGGCCGAACCGGGCGAAGGCCGTGCCCTGGGCAATGTCGTCTTGGCCCGGATCATCTTTACGCCGACGAAACTGGCCTTTAACTGGTGAGCGTTCCGCGTCCCGCGCCGCCGCCCGTTACCGGCATCTGACCGAAGGCACGGATCATGGACGAGAGCGGTATTCACGATTATCTGGCCATTCTGAAGCGGCGGCGGCTTCCGTTCTTTGTCACCTTTTTCGCCGTTCTTACCTTGTCGGTGATCTTTACGTCGCTGTGGTCGAGCTACCGTTCGACGGCGATGGTGCAGATTCAGCAGCCCGATATCCCCGAAAGCGTCGCGACTCCATCCGGGGTTCCCAGCGCCAGCCAGATCCAGGCCCTGGCCGATCAGAGAATTAACCAGATACAGCAACGGATCACCTCGACCGCCGCCCTGGTCGATATCATCACCAAGTTCGACCTTTATCCCTCTGCCCGCCGTTCGAAGCCGATGACAGAAATCGTCGAAGCGATGGGCAAGAAGATCAAGCTCGAGATGGTCAGCGCCGATATGGCCAATCCGGCGGCGGCGCAGCGGCTGCAATCGGGCCAGTTGGCGGCGATCGCCTTCACCGTCAGTTTCGATTATGCCGATCCGCTGAAGACCCAGTTGACCGTCTCGGATTTGATCGGCCGCTTCCTTGACGAGGATGCAAAGCAGCGGCGCGAGCAGGCCGCCGAAACATCGGCATTCTTGGCGCGGCAGGTAACCGAGCTGGATGCCAAGATGCTGGTGCAGGAAAAAGCGATTTCCGATTTCCGCGCCGCTCATGCCGAAAACCGGCCGGAAGCGCTGGCGCTCAATCAGCAGAATGCCGCCAACATCGCGATCAGCATCCAGTCGGTCGAAACCCGGATCGCCGAGATCGAACGGACCCGGGGCGACATCATGGCGCAACTGGCCGTGGTCGATCCTTATTCCCGCGTCATTGCCGACGGTCAGATTTTGACCACGCCCGCGATCCAGTTGAAGGCGCTTCAGGCCAAATACTCGACCAGCCTGGGCCAATACGGCGAATTCCACCCCGACGTGATCAAGCTGCGCCGCCAGATCGAGGGGCTGCGCAGCCAGATGGGGCAAAGCCCGGAAACCGCCGACCTGAATGCTCAGATCATTGATACCCAGACCGGTCTGGCCGCAGCGGAAACGACCCTGGGCCCCGACCATCCCGACGTCCGGGCCTACCAGCGGCGCAAGGCCGAACTGGAAACGCGGCTGGCCGTCGCCTCGCGCGAGCCGCTCCGGCACGAGACGCTGAAGGCCGATGCCGACAATCCGGCCTATCTGATGCTGGTGGCGCAGAGCAACTCCGCTCGAAACCAGCACGCGGCGTTGCTGGTTCAGCGGACGACGTTGGAACGTCAATTGGCCAAGCTGCGGCAGGCGATTGCCGAGACACCGGCGGTCGAGCAGCAATATGCCGCCCTGGCCCGCGATTATGACAACAGCCAATTGCGCTACCGCGAACTGAATGCCAAGAAAATGGCCGCGGATATGAGCGCGACGGTCGAACAAAACGGCAAAAGCGAGCGTCTGGTCCTGCTCAATCCGGCGGAATTGCCGACCGACACCCGGCCCAAGCGGAGCCTGCTTCTGGCCGCCGGTCTATTCCTGTCGCTTGTCGCCGGGATCGTCATGATCGGGCTGACCGAAAGCCTGAGCCGAAGCGTCCACGGAACCAGCCATCTTGCCGCTTTGACCGGGGTGGCTCCGCTGGTGACTATCTCGCACATCTTTACCCATGACGAACAGGCGGCGGCACGGCGGCATCAGGTGCTTGTAGCCGGACTGGTCAGCGGCGGTCTGGTGCTGGCGGCCGTTCTCATCAATGCCCTGGTGATTCCGCTCGACGTGGTGTGGAGCACGGTGCTGCGCAAATTCGGGCTGGGCTGACGGCGGACCGGAGAGGAAAGGCATTGCATGGACAAGCTGGAAAAGGCGCTGCTGAAGGCGCGCCAGGAGCGAACCGAGGCGATGGCCGTCGCTAATGCGTCCCCCGCCGTCGCGCCGCCGTTGCCACCGTTACACTCGGCGCTTCGGTCTGGTCCCGCCCAACCGGTCGAGGCGGGGGCGTTGGAGCGCAATCGCATCGTCGCCCGGCGGACCCGCGATATCAACGCCGATGCCTTTCGGATTCTGCGGACGAAGATCCTTCAGCAGATGTCGCGATTGGGGGCGACGACGCTGGCGGTGACCAGCCCGAATTACGGGGATGGCAAATCGACCGTCGCGATCAATCTGGCGATGAGTCTGGCCCTCGACGTTAAGCAAACGGTTCTGCTGGTCGATCTCGATCTGCGCAATCCCAGCATCCACCGCTTTCTGGGCATCGTTCCTGAAATCGGGTTGACTGACTATTTCACCGGCGAAGCGACGGTGCCCGATTGTCTGGTCCGCCCCGAGATCGAGCGGCTGATGGTGCTGCCGATCGTTACCCCGCTCGACAATTCCTCTGAAATTCTGGGAACGCCGAAAATGGCGGCGCTGGCCCGCGAGTTAAAGGCCCGCTATGCCGACCGGATCGTGATTTACGACATGCCGCCGGTTCTGGCCCAGGACGATACCATCGCCTTTCTTCCTCTGGTCGATGCCGTCCTGCTGGTGGTCCGCGACGGCGTTACCTTTGCCGACGATGTGCGTCAGTGCATCTCGCACCTGTCCGGTTTCAACCTGATCGGCACGGTCCTGAACAACAGCCGCGAGAGTGGGTACAACAAGGACCACCAGCGCGCCTGACGGTCCCAACGCAAGGAAGACGCGGATGGCCGAGGTTACGCTGTCAATCGTCATCGTCACCTATAACGCGCGCGACCTGATCGACCGTTGTCTGGCTCCCATCATCGTTGCCGCCTTGCCCCAGGTAGAGGTGGTGGTATGGGACAATGCCAGCCAGGACGGAACGATCGAACATGTCATCCGCACCTATCCAGGGGTTCGGGCCATCGCCTCGCCCGAGAATCTGGGGTTCGCCAGGGCCAACAACGCCGCCATCGCCACCTGCTCGGGCGAGTTGATCGTGTTGCTCAATCCCGATGCCTTCATCGCCGATCTGGGCGACCTGATCGCGATGGCCGATTATCTGGGCCGTCACAACGAGATCGCCGCCGTTGGGCCGCGCCTGCTTAACGCCGATGACAGCCATCAGGTCGGCGATGCCGGTTGGCGGGCGTCGTTGACCAGCGTGATCGGCCATTACCTGTTTTTACACCGGCTGTTCGCCGGCTTTCCCGCCCTCTATTTGACCAATCCGGCATTGCTGCGACGCGACGCGGTCGATGTCGACTGGATTTGCGGTGCCTGTCTGGTGACCCGCCGCGATGTGGTCGATGCGGTCGGCGGTCTGGACGGCGACATCTTCCTGTATGGCGAGGATGTCGAGTGGGGCGAACGCTGCCGCGACCGGGGTTACCGTCTGGTTTATTTGCCACAATACGAAGTCCTCCATCTCCAGGGGGGACGCAGCGGTCGGAAAGCGAGGTGTTTTTCTCGACCAAGGCCCTGGATGCCCTGGCCCATCAGATGATCCGCACCGGCTCGCCCCGGCGATTTCGCTTGTTCCGCCGGGTGGTACAGGCCGGATTACTGATCCGCGCCGCGTTGTACTGGCTCGTCGGGACCCTTGCCGGTCGTCCGCGTTCCCTCGCCAAAGCCGCGGTGATGCGGCGCTATGCCGACCACGCCCGCCACTTGGCCTGGAACGTGCAGAACTAGGACGAGGGCGACAAACCCTTCCAGTCCCCCGTTCGGTGGGGCATGGCCTTCTCTCGCTTGCGGAGGGGTTGATGCGTCTTCAGCGCTTGGCAATCCAGGATGTGGCGGTGATTGTTCCGGTCAAGATCGGTGACAATCGTGGATGGTTCAGTGAAACCTTTAAGGAATCTTGGTTCAGAGATTCCGTTGACGATGTTTCATTTGTCCAGGAAAACCAGTCTTATTCCCAAATCCCCGGCATTATTCGCGGACTTCACTTCCAGATACCGCCTTTTACCCAGGCCAAGCTGGTCCGATGCCTGCGCGGCTCGGTCCTGGATGTCGTCGTCGATCTCCGCATCGGCTCGTCGACATACGGTCAATCGGTCTCGGCGATTCTGACCGCCGAGGCGGGCGAGCAGATCTGGGTTCCCGAGGGATTCGCTCATGGCTTTTGCAGCCTGACCCCCGATGTCGAAATTTTTTACAAGGTGACCGCGCCTTATAGCCCCGAATGCGATCGCGGCATTGCCTTCGACGATCCCACCCTGGGCATCGTCTGGCCGGTCAACAGCGCCGAGGCGATGGTGTCGCCCAAGGACCGCGCCCTGCCGCGTCTGGCCGACAGTCCCAGCTATTTCCAATACGCCCAGCACTGAAGGAGGCGGTCATGCGTGTTCTCGTTACCGGCGGTGCCGGCTTTATCGGGTCGGCGGTGATTCGTCACCTGATTACCGAGATCGGGGCGCAGGTCCTGTGTGTCGATAAACTGACCTATGCCGGTCACCTGTCATCGCTCAGTCCGGTCGCAGCCTCGCCGCTGTTCTTTTTTCTGAACGCCGACATCTGCGACCGCGGCGCGATGGTCAAGGCCTTCGACTCGTTCCAGCCGAACCGGGTGATGCATCTGGCGGCGGAAAGCCATGTCGACCGTTCGATCAGCGGGGCCAGCGCCTTTATCGAGACCAATGTCTCGGGCACCTTCACCTTGCTGGAGGTGGCGCGCCATTTCTGGGATTCCCTGTCGGCCAAGGATCGGGCCGCCTTTCGCTTTCTTCATGTCTCGACCGACGAGGTTTACGGCTCGCTGGGGCCGGACGGCCTGTTTTCCGAGACGACGGCCTATGATCCGTCTTCGCCTTATTCGGCGTCGAAAGCCTCGTCCGATCATCTCGCGATCGCCTGGCACCGCACCTATGGGCTGCCGGTGGTGATCTCGAATTGCTCGAACAATTACGGTCCCTACCATTTTCCGGAAAAGCTGATCCCGCTCAACATCATCAACGGGTTGGAGGGCTACACCCTGCCGGTCTATGGCGATGGCTCCAACATCCGCGACTGGCTCCATGTCGAGGATCATGCCCGCGCCCTTGATTGCATCGCCGGGCATGGCCGGGTCGGCGAGAAATACAATGTCGGCGGCCGCAACGAGCGCAGCAATATCGAAGTTGTCCGCGCCATCTGCGCCCAACTCGACCGGATCCGGCCCGAATGCGCGCCGCACGACCGGCTGATCTCCTTTGTGACCGACCGGCCCGGCCACGACCATCGCTATGCCATCGATGCGACCAAGCTGGAAGACGAGCTTGGCTGGTCGGCGCGCGAGAGTTTCGATACCGGGATCGAGAAGACGGTTCGCTGGTATCTCGATAACGAGGCGTGGTGGCGGCCGTTGCGTCACTCGATTTACGGCGGCGAACGCCTGGGCGTGCTGGCGGCGGGAGGCTAAGGATCATGCGGATCGTCGTTACCGGATGCTCGGGCCAAATCGCCACCGCCTTGCAACAGCGTGGGGCTCAGTCCGAACATCAGATCATTGCGGTGGGGCGGCCGCGCCTTGACCTCGCCTGGCCGAAAACGGTGGCGGGGGTGCTGACGGCGGCGCGGCCCGACATCATCGTGTCGGCGGCGGCCTATACCGCCGTCGACAAGGCCGAAACCGACCGCGACAGCGCCTTTGCCATCAATGCCGACGGGGCCGCCGCAATTGCGGCCACGGCGGCGCGGCTGGGCGTTCCGCTGATCCACCTGTCGACCGACTATGTCTTCGACGGCAGCAAATCCGGGCCTTATCTGGAAAGCGATCTTCCCGCCCCGATCAATGTCTATGGCGAATCGAAGCTGGCGGGGGAGCAGCGGGTCGTCGCCCTGACCGCCAACCACGTCATTTTGCGCCTGTCCTGGGTCTATTCGCCGTTCGGGAACAATTTCGTCCGGACGATGCTGCGCCTTGCTGAGGATCGCGAGACGGTCCGGGTGGTCGCCGATCAGATCGGTCGCCCCAGCAGCGCGTTTGATATTGCCGACGCGGTGATCTCGATCGCCGAACGGCTGGGTGCCGAGCCGGAGCGGGCACCACGCGGGCTGTTCCACCTGTCGGGGGCAGGCGAGACATCGTGGGCCGGATTCGCCGAAGCGATCTTCACCGGCCTGCGGGCCAGGGGCGGACGGGGCGTGACGGTGGTTCCGATTCCCGCCACCGACTATCCGCTGCCCGCCGCCCGACCGGCCAATTCGGTTCTTTGCGGGGACAAGCTGTTTGCCGCTTACGGCCTGACCCTACCGAGTTGGCGTGGATCGCTGTCGGTCTGCCTGGAACGTCTGATCCCGTCGCGAGACGGGGCCGCCACCAAAATCCCGAGCGAAGAGAGGCCGTTATGAAGGGGATCGTTCTTGCCGGAGGCAGCGGGTCGAGGCTGCATCCGATGACCCTTGTCACTTCGAAGCAGCTGATGCCGATCTATGACAAGGCGATGATCTATTATCCGCTGTCGACCCTGCTGCTGGCGGGGGTGCGGGATATCCTGCTGATTTCGACCCCGGTCGATCTGCCCAACTTCCGCCGTCTGTTGGGCGACGGATCGCAATGGGGCGTCCAGATCACCTATGCCGAGCAGCCCAGCCCCAACGGTCTGGCCCAAGCCTATATCATCGGGGCCGATTTTGTCGGTGGCCAGCCTTCGTGCCTGATCCTGGGTGACAATATTTTTTACGGTCACGGCCTGCCCGATTTGCTGGAGCGGGCATCGGCGCGGACAAGCGGGGCGACGGTGTTCGCCTATCACGTCACCGATCCCGAACGGTATGGCGTGGTGTCGTTCGACGGCAACTCACGGGCCGTGTCGATCGAGGAAAAGCCGACGGCTCCGGACTCGAACTGGGCGGTTACCGGCCTGTATTTCTACGATTCCCAGGTCGTCGAGATCGCCGCCGGATTAAAGCCGTCGCCACGGGGCGAGCTGGAAATCACCGACATCAACCGCGCTTATCTCGAGCGGGGGCAGTTGCAGGTCGAGCGGATGGGGCGCGGCTATGCCTGGCTCGACACCGGAACGCCGGACAGCCTGATCGATGCCGCCAATTTCGTCCGCACGCTGGAGACCCGCCAGGGCATGTCGGTCTCCTGCCCGGAAGAGATCGCGTTTCGCAAGGGATACATCTCGGCCGATCAACTGGAACGGCTGGCCGCACCTTTGCGCAAAAGCGCCTATGGCCAGCATCTCATCGATCTTCTCGCCGATCTCTGACCGGCGACGCAAAGGGGGCGAACATGAACATCTCCGTGGTCCCACAGCCTGACGCGAATCGGCGACTCTTTATTTTGGGGATTCGCGGCATTCCCGGCGGGCATGGCGGCTTCGAGACCTTTGCCGAGCACCTGTCCCTGTTCCTGGTCGGGCGGGGATGGGCGGTTTCGGTTTATTGTCAGCAAGACAACGCCGCCCCCGGCGCGCCGATCCATGAGGAGGAATGGTGCGGCGTGACCCGGATCGTCGTTCCAGTGGTTCGCGCCGGGTCGGCTGGGTCGATCGAGTTCGACTGGAAATGTATCCGCCATGTCCGCCACCAGCGGGGAACGCGGCTGGTGCTCGGCTATAATACCGGGTGCCTGATCCCGCTGTTACGGCTGGGACCCGACCGCATCATCGTCAACATGGACGGGATCGAGTGGAAGCGGGCCAAATGGTCGCGTCCGGTGCGGGCGTGGTTCTGGTTGAACGAATGGATCGCCGCCTGGGCCGGGACCCGTCTGGTTGCCGATCATCCCGAGATTGCCGGTCACCTTGCTCACCGGGTGCGGCGGAGCAAGGTGTCGATGATCCCCTATGGCGCGCCCGAGATTCTTGACGCGCCGGTCGAACCGCTGGACGGGTTCGGTCTGCACCCGGATGGCTATTTCATCTCGGTGTGCCGGATCGAGCCGGAGAACTCGATTCTGACTCTGGTCCGGGCCTTTTCCCGACGCCGTCGTGGGGTCAATCTGGTCATTGTTGGCCGGTTCGAGGCCGACAATTCCTATCATGGCGCGGTGATGGCGGCGGCCAGCGCCGAGGTCCGTTTTGTCGGCGCGATCTATGATCATGAGATTCTGAACAGCCTGCGCTTTCACGCCCGCGCATATTGTCATGGCCACACCGTCGGGGGGACCAATCCTTCGCTGGTCGAAGCCTTGGGAGCGGGAAACGCGGTCCTGGCCCAGGACAACCGCTTCAACCGCTGGACCGCCGACACCGGGCAATTCTTCTTTCAGGACGAAGAAAGCTGCGCGGCGCTGATCGGCGAAATCATCGAAAACGATCTGGCGGTGTTGCGGGCCAGGGTCGCTGCGCGTCATCGCTTTATCGAGCAATTCCAACTGCGGTCGATCCATGCCGCCTACGAGCGGATTCTCCGGGGCACCGGCAACGGGGGACGGCGCCGCTCGCTCCCGACGGCTTTTACCAGCGTGCCATGACGGCCGGGTCGATCCCGATTCAGCCGCACTGCGGGAGAACAGAGATGAGCATCACGCGTCGTCGCTTCGTCGGGCTTGGTCTGGGCGCGGGATTGCTGGGGGCTGTCGCGCCGAGCTTTGCGGCGGTCCCCGCGATCCCAAAACAATACGGGCTGTCGCTGTTGGAGGTCGCGCCCGATGTCAACGAATTGGCCGACAATACCGAATCGTTCGCCAACGCGATCGATTACGCTTCCCGCAACGGGCTCGGAACGCTGTTCATCCCAGCGGGAACCTTTCCCCTGCGCAAACTGGTGTTGCGCGATACGGTCAAGATCGTCGGCGCCGGGCGCAACGCCACGGTACTCCAGGCGCTGCCCTCGACCGAACCGGGTCTGGTGGTGCTGGACGGCGGGCCGGTGCGCTATTCCGGTCTCTCCGGCTTGACCCTGCGTGGCGGGGTGCCGGAGAAGGCGAACAATCCCGGCCAGTGGGCAATATTGCTGAAAGGTGCCGCAAAGGCAGGACTGGACAGGCCGCATGGCGGTTTGTGGTGGTCCGAGTTCCGCGATCTGGCGATCCAGTCGTTCGATAACGGGATTTTCCTGAATGGCGGTGGCAAGAGCTATCTTTTGCCCAACCAGTTCCTGACCTTCAGCAACATCATCTGCTATGCGATTGCCGCCGCCGCAGGCCGGACTCTGAAGATCGTCGGCCAGAACGCGCAGATCCTGTTCCAGCAGGTCCAGTTCGACTTTATGGGTGGGGCGGCGGCGACAACCTCGGTTCAGGTCGGCGGCGAGTCTCCCGACGCGATCAATCCCAGCATCGTCCATTTCGACGTTTGCACCTTTCAAAGTGCGCGTCAGGCCGTATCGGTGCGGGGTGCGCAGAACGTCGCCTTCACCTCGTGCTGGTTCGAAAGCAATGGCGGCGGAATCGTCGCGCTGGAAAATGCTGCCGGGATCAGCATCTCGAACAGCCGTTTCGCCAATACCGGCGATGCGATGGGAGCGATCAATTTCAGTGCGAAAACGTCGGGCACGGTGATCAGCAACATCTTTGCCGGTGTGCGAACCAGCAAGACGGTTCTGGTGGGTGACACTGCCCAGGTTGTCCAGATCGGCAATTTCTCGATCCTGGGGGCGGCAGGGTAGGGGCGTCGGCACGGGCGAGCCGGGCTCAATAGACATTGCGCCCGGTCAGCACGAACAGGGTACGAACCATGATTTCGATATCGAGGAAGACCGACCAGTTTTCCATATAATAAAGATCGCATTCGACCCGGCGCTGGATCTTTTCCTCGGTATCTGTTTCGCCACGCCAGCCCATCACCTGGGCCCAGCCGGTGATACCGGGCTTGACCTTGTGCCGGGCCGAATATTCCCGCACGATTTCCTCGAACAGGCGTCCCGCTGCCTTGGTGTCGGTGGCATGAGGACGGGGGCCGACCAGCGACATATCGCCCTTCAGCACGTTGAGAATCTGCGGCAATTCGTCCAGGCTGGTCCGTCTTATCAGCCGCCCGACGCGGGTGACGCGGGGGTCGTCGCTGGTGGTCTGGACGCTGCCGGACCGATCGGTGCGGTCCTGGTACATCGAGCGGAATTTATAAACCCCGATCAGACGGTTGTTATAGCCATAGCGGTTCTGGCGAAACAGCACCGGACCGGGGCTGTCGAGCTTGATTGCTATCGCGCAGAGCAGCATCAGCGGCAGCGCGACCAGTCCGATCGCGGTCCCCAGAATTAGATCCTCACCCCGTTTCAGCATCGCTCCCCAGCCCGAGATCGGCTTGCGGTACACGATGTAAACCGGCATTCCATCGACCCGGCTGAAGCCCTGATCGATGAAGTACCCGCTGATGACATCGGGGGCGAGGCGGACATTGGCCGGAATCACCTTTAGCTTTTCGACGATCCCCAGCAACCGGGCCTCGGCCCCCCAGGGCAGGGCGACCAGAACCTCGTCGACCCGCCGTTCGCGGGCATACTCGATCAAATCGTCAACAGTGCCCGCGACGGGATAGCCTTCAACCTCGCGGGGGGCGCGGTCGTGGCGGTCGTCGAAAATGCCGATGATCCGGGTCCAGGCCTCGCGCCGCTGCATCAGCGACTGGATCAGGCGCAGCCCATGCGGGCCGGACCCGACCACCGCCACCGTCCGGGCGATCAGCCCCCGCTCGGCCAGCGACATCAGGCCGCGATAGATCAGCAGGCGGGTCAGGCACATCGCCACCACCGCACCCGACACGATGTTGATCGGGCCGTTCCACGGCCAGGGAAACGCCGGGGCGAATTGCAGCATCAGCAACGCCAGCCATTCCAGCGCGGCCAGGATCGAGCCGTTGACCAGCAGGCGGCTCAGTTGCGATACCGGATTGCCGAGGATCGACAAGGCATAGCCTCGCGAGGCCAGCATCAGATACAGGATGCCGACGCAGAAGGTGGCGTCGGTGAATTTCCAGATTCTGGCGTCGAGACCGTCCAGTTGCGACGCCTCGACATAGGACCAGGTGAAAAAACCGCCGAGCAGGATGATGTCGAGCGTGGCGGTCAGGACGATCGCCGAAACCCCGGTGAATGAGCGGCCCGTCCGCACCCGTAGCAGGGATTTAAGGTCGGTCACGCTGTACTCCGATACGTCCGCGAGATGAACCTTTCCCACAGCAAGCGCCATGCCAGCGACCCGGACGGGGGGATCGGCGGCGGGGTGACTGATCCGCTGTAAAAAATGACGACAGCCTTGATCCCCGCGATCAGGGGAAG
>NZ_AQPH01000048.1 GCF_000442515.1 Magnetospirillum fulvum MGU-K5
GGTGGTCCGACGGAACAAGCGACGCGATCGTCACCATCTCCAGTTCCGTCTGTTGGGGCATCGGTTTCCTCAGCATTCCCCATTGAATCAAAAGCCCCCGCCAAAGGCGAGGGCTTTGTCAGCAATCTGAGGGGCGGCACATGCCGCCCCTTGCCTTTGTCGCCCGCCTTGGCCATCCTCGGTCGCAGGCGGCGGGGGTAATACAGCATGAACCGACAGAGCGACGGGGACTGGAGCGGCCGCAAAGGGCGCGAGGATGACGGCCTGCACGAAAAGTTGCGCGGCGGTCTGACCAGCGGCCGCATCCAGCTTTATACCGATCCCCGCATGATCGATTTCGATGGGTCGCCGGTGCATTGCCACTGGGACCATCTGTTGCCGCTGACCGGGCTGATGACTCTGGCGCTGGTGATTCTGCTGGCGGGCGGTATCGTCGTCGGCATCATCGCGATGACCTTGTTCGTGACAGTCTATCTGCTCGGCAATCGCTATTACGTTGCCTGGCGGCTGCGGACCCGCACGGTCGCCTATCTGTGTCAGGACGTTGCCCATCTTCAGGCCCTGTGGCGGCTGGGTGGGATCGCCCTGGTGGTGCCCGGCACTGGCGAGCCGCCGTGCGTCGCCCCCAAGGGCGATTGGCGCAAATTCATCCGTCGTCATTTCGGCGAGGCGGTTCCCGCCCCGGACCGGATTCCGCTGGTCCCGGTGCCGGTGTCGGCTCCGGTTTCTGCCCCACCCAGCCCCGAACCCGAGACTGTGGCTCCGCCGCCACCGCCTCCGCCACCGCCGGTTCAACCCGCTCCGGTGATCGAGATGGCACCGCCACGCGCCGCGCCGCCGCCACCACCGCCCGCCGATTCAATCGAGCCGACCGAACCGGCCGGGTACGAGACGCCGCAGCCCGGGGCGCGCTGGGACTCGATCCTGGACGAAGACAAGCCGCCGCGCGACGAGGTGGTGCCGTGATGGCGATCGAACGCCGGGTCGTGCCGTGAAACTGTTCGAACCGCGTCAACCCCGCCGTCGGCCGGTGACGACCGACGAGGTTCATCTGTGGCAGAACGTGGTGGGCGACGTTCGTCCCTTGCCGGGGCGGGCTCGTCCCGATCCCGCCACCGCCGCGCCCGTGCCGACCCCGGTGGCCTCGGCCCCGCCGCCGCCCGGAACCGCTCCGGCCCGACCCTCGAACCCGCCGCCGCCGCCGCGCCGTCCGTCCGGCGGTCTGCCCGCGCTTGATCACGGCCACGCCCCTGGACTGGACCGCCGCACCGCCGAGCGGATGAAGCGGGGCGAACTGGCGATCGAGGCGGTGCTCGATCTGCACGGTCATATTCAGGACCGCGCCCATGCCGAACTGCACAGTTTCATCGACCGGGCCTGGGCCGCGGGCCGCCGCCTTGTGCTGGTGGTGACCGGAAAAGGGCAGGGCGGCGATGGTGTGCTGCGCCGTCAGGTGCCGCGCTGGCTGAACCAAAGCCCGCTCCGTGAGCGGGTGATCGGCTTCAGCCATGCCCGTCAGCATCACGGCGGCGAGGGGGCTCTGTACGTCCTGGTCCGTCGCCGCCGCGACACCCGCTAGCAGAGTGTGGCCCCCCTTCGGGGGCGTTTGCCCCCGCACCCCCAACCGGGAAGCACGGCTTCCCGGACCTTGTTCTTTTTTAAGTCATTGAAATAAAGAGAAACTGGAGGTTCGGAGGCTGGCCTCCGAACGGGTCCGGGCCGTGGCCCGGCCGCGAAAGCGGAACTTTTTTATACCCGGTCATACTATGCCTCGGTGATCGGAACCGATCACCGGCGCCCTCAAGCGGCGGGCGGGGATCGAAGAAACCCTTGCCTTCCGCGGCATAAGCCGCGCGGCCCCTTGGGCCTAACCAAATCCCCATGAGGTCCACTCACGGGGATTTGGTATCAGGCCCCGCGCGCAGCCGCGATGAAGGCGCGGATCAGATCGGGCGATTTCACCCCCGGCGCGGTTTCGACCCCGGACGAGACATCGACCGCCTTGGTCCCGGAAATGCGGATCGCCTCGGCGACATTGGTGGGGGTCAGACCGCCAGCCAGGAACCATGGCAGCGGCCAGCGCCGCCCGGTCAGCACCGACCAATCGAAGCTGACGGCGTTACCGCCGGGCAGGTTCGACCCCTTGGGCGGGCGGGCGTCGAACAGCAGCCGGTCGGCGACGCCGAGATAGGCATCGGCGGCGGCAAGATCGTCGGGACCGGCGATCGGGATCATCTTCATCACCGGCACGCCATATTCAAGACGGATCGCCTCGACCCGCTCGGGGCTTTCGTTGCCGTGAAGCTGCAACAGGTCGAGCCGGACGCCGCCGATGACGGCATCGAGCAGGGCATCGTCGGGATCGACCAGCAGGCCGATCCGCGAGATCGGGCGTTCGAGATATGACAGCAACTCGGTCGCCCGCTCGGGCGTCACCGCGCGCGGGCTGTTCGGATAGAACACCAGCCCGACATGATCGGCGCCCGCTTCGATCGCCGCCTCCATCGCGTCTTCGTCGGTAATTCCGCAGATCTTGACCTCGACCGCCACGAGCCGTTCCTTTCGATTTCTTGACGCGGGCAGCCTTGTCCAAAGCCCCCGAAATGTGCATTCTTGCGCCGAATTGCCCGCCGATCCAACGGGAAGCCGGGCCGAGTGTCAACCCCTTGAGATCGAGATCAGAGTCATGGCGGAAGCCGATATCGAAGGCACCAGATTCCAAGCCGATAAGCCCCAGATCGCCCCCGACTATTTCGTCAAGGGTGCCAGCCAGTACGATTGGGGGATGAAGAACCGCCTTGCCCGCGTCTTCAACCCGGAATCCGGCCGGACGGTGATGCTGGCGATCGATCACGGCTATTTCCAGGGACCGACCACCGGGCTGGAGCGGATCGACCTCAACATCCTGCCGCTGTTGCCCGATTGCGACGCTTTGTTCTGTACCCGTGGCGTGCTGCGCTCGATGGTGCCCGCCGCCTCGCACAAGCCGATGGTGCTGCGCGCCAGCGGCGGCCCCAGCATCCTGAAGGAGCTGTCGGACGAGCAGATCGCGATGGACATGGATGACGCGGTGCGCCTCAACGCGGCGGGCGTCGGCGTCCAGGTCTTTGTCGGTGGCGAGAACGAGACCCGCTCGATCCACAACATGACCCGGCTGGTCGATGCCGGTCTGCGTGTCGGTATTCCGGTGATGGGCGTCACCGCCGTCGGTAAGGACATGGTGCGCGATGCCAAGTACTTCCGCCTTGCCTGCCGCATGATCGCCGAACTGGGCGCGCAGTACGTCAAGACCTACTACGTCGCCGAAGGGTTCGAGACGATCACCTCGTGCTGCCCGGTGCCGATCGTGATGGCCGGCGGCAAGAAGCTGCCCGAACTCGACGCGCTGACGATGGCCTATAACGCCGTCCAGCAGGGCGCGGCCGGTGTCGATATGGGCCGCAACATCTTCCAGTCGGATTGCCCGCAGGGAATGATGGCGGCGATCAACGCCGTGATCCACCAGAACATGCCCCCGGCCCAGGCGTTCGACCTGTACCGCAGCATCAAGGCCGACGCCGCCAAGGCCTAGGAAACGGGGGAGTCCTCCGTCCAACCCTCTCCCACCCGGTGGGAGAGGGTTTTTTCATGGCCGGGCAAATCGCCCTTTGCCGTCCCGCGCTTCGTGACAGCGGGAAAAATCCCTTTATACTGCGGCCCGTTTCATCCCCCCCATCACGGAGAGGCGTTGCCATGAAGGGCGAAGTCAAGAAGGTGGTGCTGGCCTATTCCGGCGGCCTCGACACCTCGATCATTCTGCGCTGGTTGCAGGATCAGTATGGCTGCGAGGTGGTGACCTTCACCGCCGATCTCGGCCAGGGCGAAGAACTGGAGCCCGCCCGCCAGAAGGCTCTGTTGATGGGCATCAAGCCCGAGAACATCTTCATCGACGATCTGCGCGAAGAATTCGTCCGCGACTTCGTCTTCCCGATGTTCCGCGCCAACGCGCTGTATGAAGGGGTCTATCTGCTCGGCACCTCGATCGCCCGGCCGCTGATTTCCAAGCGCCAGATCGAGATCGCCAATCAGGTCGGCGCCGATGCCGTCGCCCATGGCGCCACCGGCAAGGGCAACGATCAGGTTCGCTTCGAACTGGGCTATTACGCCCTGAAGCCCGACATCAAGGTGATCGCGCCGTGGCGTCTGTGGGATCTGACCAGCCGCACCCGTCTGCTCGACTTCGCCGAAAAGCACCAGATTCCGATCGCGAAGGACAAGCGCGGCGAAGCCCCCTATTCGACCGACGCCAACCTGCTCCACATCTCCTATGAGGGGAAGGCGCTGGAAGATCCGTGGGTCGAGCCGTTCGACGACATGTTCACCCGCTCGGTCAGCCCGGAACAGGCCCCGGACAAGCCGACCTATGTCGAGATCGAGTTCGAGAAGGGCGACGCCGTCGCCATCGACGGCGAGCGTCTGTCTCCCGCCGCGTTGCTGACCCGGCTGAATGCGCTGGGCGGTGCCAATGGCATCGGCCGTCTCGATCTGGTCGAAAACCGCTTCGTCGGCATGAAGTCGCGCGGCGTCTACGAGACCCCCGGCGGCTCGATCCTGATCGTCGCTCATCGCGGCATCGAAAGCCTGACGCTGGATCGCGGCGAAGCGCATCTGAAGGACGATCTGATGCCGCGCTATGCCGAGCTGATCTATAACGGCTTCTGGTTCGCCCCCGAGCGGGTCGCGATCCAGACGATGATCGACAAGGTGTCCGAGAACGTCTGTGGCACCGTCCGCCTCAAGCTCTACAAGGGCTCGGTCAGCGTCGTCGGTCGCAAATCGCCGAAATCGCTCTATCGCATGGATTATGTCACCTTCGAGGAAGACAGCGTCTATGACCAGCGCGATGCCCAGGGCTTCATCAAGTTGAACGCGCTCCGGATGCGTTTGGCCAAGATGGCGCGCGGGTAATAAAGGACTGTTCCCGGCCGGAGCGGGGGTGGCTCGTTCCGGCCGGACTTGGTTTGAGGGCAGGGGGGGCGACGGGATGAGACGGAGAAATCGGGGCCAGTCCGGCGGAAGCCGGGTGGTGGGCAGTCTAGCGGCGGGTGTTGTCCTGCTGGCGGTGGCGGGGCTGGTCGCCGAAGGCGCGGCGCGGATCGCGTTCCCCCGATGGAAGGAATTCAACGCCGACCGGGTTCAGGACAAGGCGGAGATCGCCGGTGTTGGTCCGGTGGCGATCGGACGGCCGGGCTTTGACGGCTGGGTCGCCCAGCCCAATGGCGATTTCCGCTCCCATGTTCGGATCAACGCCGCCGGATGGCGCGCCGACGAACCGGCCGAAGCCGCCGATGGCCGCCTGTGGGCCTTGGGCGAATCCTTTGCCTTTGGCTGGGGCGTCGAGATCGAGGAATCGTTCGGTGCGGTCGCGGCGCGCTCGCTGAACCTGCCGTTTTACGATTTGGCCAGCCCGTCGGCGGATTTGGCTGGCGAGCAGGCGCTGTTGACCCGGCTGCCCGCCAGCGTTCGTCCCCGCGCCGTGGTGCTGGGCCTGTCGGTCGAGACCGATCTGCGCGATTACGATCACGCCGCCGCCCCGTCCGAGCCTGCGCCGCGGACGCTGGCGACCCGGCTGCATGATGCCCGCGAGACTGTCGCGAAAAAGTCGGCGCTCTATACCCTGATTTCGCAGATGGTCGGTCGCTTCGACGGTTCGAACAAGGCGCCGGTCGTGGCCACTCCCGCCGCTTCGTCCCAGCCCGTCGACGAGGCTCGGGTGGCTGCCAGTCTGGACTCCAGCCTGGGCAAAATCGGTCAGATCCGGGCGGCGATTCCCGCCGACGTGCCGTTCGTGGTGCTGGTGATTCCTGCGCGCGATGAAGTGCGCTCTGGCGATGCGCAATATCGGGCGTTGCGGCAGGGCGCGGTTGAGCGGCTGACCGCTCAGGGAATCGCGGTGGCCGATCCGTTCGACGCGCTGGCGGCGGCGGGCGAGGCCAACGTGCTGTTCCCCCATGATGGCCATTGGTCGGCCCAGGGCCATCGTCTGGCCGGTGATGCGGTGACGCGGGTGCTGGCTCCGCTGGTTCCCGCTCCGGCGGTTATTCCGGTGGTGGTTCCGACCCCGGTCGCGGCTCCGGCTGTCGCTCCGGCTCCGGTGGCTGCTGCCCCGGCTCCCACTTCGGCTCCGGTCGCAGCTCCGGCCGCGACTCAAGCTCCGGCCCCGGCTCCGGACGCGAAGCCCTGATCGGCGTATGGCATGGCCTGGGGGCGATCCCCCAGGCCATGCTGTTGCTTCTTTTAGCGGAACACCACCGTCCGCGAGCCGTTCAGCAGCACGCGGTGTTCGGTATGCCAGCGTACGGCGCGGGCCAGCACCACGCTTTCGATATCGCGACCCATCGCCACCAGCTCTTCCGGGGTATGGGTGTGATCGACCCGTTCGACGCCTTGTTCGATGATCGGGCCTTCGTCGAGGTCGGCGGTGACATAGTGGGCGGTGGCGCCGATGATCTTGACGCCGCGGGCGTGGGCCTGGTGATAGGGCTTCGCCCCCTTGAAGCTGGGCAGGAAGGAATGGTGGATGTTGATCGCCTTGCCTTGCAGCCGCACGCACATGTCGGTGGACAGAATCTGCATATAGCGGGCCAGCACCACCAGATCGGCCCCGGCCTCGTCGATCACCTGGAGCACCTTGGCTTCCTGGGCGGCCTTACCGTCCTTGTCCGAGGGGAAGTAATGGTAGGGGATGCCGTGCCACTCGACGATGCTTTGCATGTCGGGGTGGTTCGAGATCACCGCCGGAATCTGGATCGGCAACGACCCGGCGTGATAGCGGTGCAACAGGTCGTGGAGGCAGTGACCGAACTTCGACACCAGGATCACCACCTTGGCCTTGCGGCTGGCGTCGTGAAGCTGCCAGATCATCTGGAAGCGCGAGGCGACCAGGGTGAACAGCTTCCGGAGTTCCGGGATGTGCGGGGTCATCGCCCCGGTCTGGAACACAACGCGCAGGAAGAACCGGCGTGACAGCGGGTCGCCATATTGCGACGCTTCGGTGATGAAGCAATCGTACTGGCTGAGGAAGCCTGCGACGGTGGAGACGATGCCCACCGTGTCCGGGCAGGTTATGGTCAGCACCCAGGCTTTTTTCTCGGCCATGATCGAATCCTCCACACATCCTTAGCGATCCGAGGAAGGTCTTATCCGACCCGGAGAAGCACGCCAAGACGGCAATCGGCCCCTTGCGTTTTTTTCGCAAATCGCCCAAGGTCCGACATGGTCGGCACCGACGTCCGTGTGGGTCCGGCCGTGCTTCGGCCCCGGACTTTGGTGAGGATACAGCCCGATGATTACTGTCTATTACAAATCGGGCGAAGCCCAATGGAAGTACGAGCTTGAAGAGTCGGAACACGACTACATCATCAAGAACGTGCTTGAGGACAATCCCGATCTGAGCGAGATGTTCGACGATTCGTTGGAAATCCTTCGCGATATTTCGGCGATGGACGAAGACGAAATGGACGAGGAAGACGAGATCGATCAGACGATCGCCGTCTCGTACATCTGGCACTATTTCAACCATCTCGCCGAAGGTGACGATCGCATCGAAGGCGATATCGTCCTGATCGAGGAAGAGGATGGCTCGGGCGTTACCGTCCTGCCCGCCGATGCGCTGGGCGACGAAGAAGACGACGTCGCCGAGAAGTAAACCGGCGACGGTCTAGCCTTCCCCGCCGGAAAACCGGCGCAGGGCGGCGATATCGGCAAGGATCACTTCGCGTCCGCGGGCTTCGACCCCGTGGGCGCGGAGCCGTGCTAGCGCCCGCGACAGGCTTTCCGGGGCGATCCCGATCCGGCTGGCCAGCACGGTCTTGCTGAGCGGCAGCCGGACCCGTCCGTCCGCTTCGCCCGCCGGAGCCAATCCCAACAGAAACGCCGCCAGCCGTTGCGCGGGCGAGCGGCTTTTCAGTCCGGCGATCTCGTCGGCCAGCCGTCCGCGCCAGCGGGCCAGACCGGACAGCAGGGTCAGGCCCAGCACCGGGCGTTCTTCCAGACGGCGCAGGAACGACGCCGCCGGAATGTGAACCAGCCGCGATCCGGCCGATACCTCGCAATGCAGCGGAAACCGTCCCGATGACAGGATCGCCGCCTCGGCGAACGAGCAGGTCGGGTCGAACAATTCGATCACCGATTTCTCGCCGGTTTCGGTGAGAAGGAACAGCGTCGCTCGCCCCGCCAGCACGATAAAGAAGCGGTCGGCGGGGTCGCCCTGGGTGAACAGCGGCGCGGCCTCGGGATAGGACACGGCGCGGGCGTCACTCAGCAGCAAGGCAAGATCGTCCGGCCCCAGTCCGGTCAGCAGGGGGGCGCGGGCGCTCTCGGCGAGGTCGTCGGGGCCAAGGCTCATGCTTCGTCCTCTTCGGCGCAAAAGGCGCGCAGCCGGACCAGATCGCCGACCTCCAGGCATCCGTCCTCGGCGGCGGTGACTCCCACCGCGCCCAGCCGGGTCAGGGCGCGCGACAGGCTTTCCGGCTGCATCCCCAATTGCTCGGCGACCAAGCGCTTGTCATAGGGCAGCCGCAGCCGGGCCGGACCGTCATCGTCGGCGGTCAGGGTCAGCAGAAATCCGCCCAGCCTCTGCGCGGTGGTCTTCAATTTCAGATCGGCGATCTGGCGCAGCATCCCCCGCAGCCGCAGCGACATCGTCGCCAGCAACTGGCGCATCAGATCGGGCCGGTCCGCCAGCCGGGCCCGGAAGGGGGCCGCCGGGATTGCCAGCACGGTGGCACCGGCCAGGACTCGCGCCCCGGTACCGTGCTGGCCGTCGCCGAACACCGCTTCGTCGCCCAGCAGGGCGTCGGGACCGGCGACTTCGACCACCGAGCGACGCCCCCCGGTCTGACGCGACAGTTCGACATGGCCGTCAAGCACGACATACAGGGTGTCGGCGGCCTGACCGGGGCGGAACAGGGTGTGGCGGTGGGGCAGCCGCAGCGACGCCGCGCCGTCGAGCAGACCGGCCAGATCGGTCCGGTCCAACTCGGCGAACAGCGGCACCAGTTGCACCCGCCGCAGAAGTTCGGTCCGCAGCGGTGGGATCATTGTCCCTCGACTGCGTTGGCCCCGCCGCGTCCCTCGGCCCCGAGGGCGGCTCCGGCAAAGGCGGCATCGCCGGGCAGGGTCACCACGATCCGGTCAAGCTGCGAGATCGCGGCCCGGCCCGAGCCGGTGACCAGCTTCAGCACATGGCCGCCCTGGCTGCGGCTGGCATCGATGAAGTGGAAATGAAAGCCCGGCGCGTTCATCCCCTTGACGTAGCCGGGGAGGCGAAAGCCGATCAGCGTTCCGGTGGCGTCCTGGTGAACGAAGGTGACCTGCCCCTTCAGCGCCTCGGTCAGCGGGGGATAAGGCGGGGTCTGGCGCGGCACCGAACGCAGGGTCAGGGCCGAGAAGGTGCCGTCGAGCCGGATTGCCTGGGGATGGTTGGCGGGCGGCAGCAGCCGGTCCAGCCACGCTTCCAGCGCGGGGAGATCGAGGCCGGCCGGAACCTCGGCGCTGATTGTCGGGGTGAAGGGGGTGACCATCGCGAACGGGGTTGCCGCCTCGGGCGGCAGCGCTACCGCCCGCCCGTCGGTGCCGACGCGGAAGAAGCGGCCATCGATCGCCACCATCTCGCCGTCGAGGCCGTTGACGGTGCCGAGCCCCAGCGTGCCGTGGCGCGACAGCTCGCCGATGGTGACTTCGCCGTCATTGACGCCCTGCATCAGCGCGGTCAACAGCGAGACCTGATACAGATCGGCCGCAGCGGCGGCACCGGTATATGTCATGCAGACGGCAAAGATGGCGGCCAGAAAACGCTTCATGATCCAATGTCCCTCCCAAAGGTGGCGATATCCACCGTGCGAAGCTTATACTGTCTATAGAGCAGGAGCCAGAAACCGCAGATGAGCTTTTCCTCGATTGCTTTTGTCGCTGCCGAGTCCGAGGCCGCAACGGCGGCACTGGCCCGCTTGTGCCGTTTGTACCCCCACGTGTCGCCCGATGAGGCCGAAGTGATCGTGGCTTTGGGCGGTGACGGCTTCATGCTGGAAACGCTGCACCGTTTTCGTGTCCGGCGAGTGCCGATCTATGGGATGAACCGCGGCAGCGTCGGCTTTCTGATGAACAGCTATAACGAAGCCAACCTGCAACAGCGGCTCGACCGCGCCCAGCCGGTGGTGCTCAATCCGCTGAAGATGCGCGCCCGCACCGCCGATGGCGGGCTGTCCGAGGCGTTGGCGATGAACGAGGTGTCGCTACTGCGCCAGACCCGTCAGGCCGCCAAGCTGCGGATTCGCGTCGATGGCAAGGTCCGGCTCGATGAATTGGTCTGCGACGGGGTGCTGATTTCGACTCCGGCCGGCAGCACCGCCTATAATTTGTCGGCGCACGGCCCGATTCTGCCGCTGGGGGCGGGGATCAACGCGCTGACCCCGATCTCGGCCTTTCGGCCCCGGCGGTGGCGCGGCGCGTTGCTGCCCCAATCGGCCCGCGTGCTGTTCGAGATTCTGGAGGCCGACAAGCGCCCGGTCAGTGCCGTAGCCGACTATACCGAGGTCCGCGACGTCGTCGAGGTCGAGGTGCGCCAAGACCCCGATACCGATCTCGAATTGCTGTTCGATCCCGAGCACAATCTCGAGGAACGCATCCTGGCCGAACAATTCATGCCGTAGAATTTGTTCGGGTGAAGGGAAAATACCTCATTCGTCATGGTCGGCCCCCGGGTCAAGCCCGGGGGTTACCCGGCCATCGGTTTGGTGCCGCCCTATCCATTGATTTTCCGTCCAGCCTCATCGACCCCCGGGTCAAGCCCGGTGGTGACGGTCTGAAAGGGCGATATCGGAGAGAGCTGAAAAAGACGTCTCCATCCCCGTCATGGCCGGCCCCCGGGTCAAGCCCGGGGGTTACCCGGCCATCGGTTTGGTGCCGCCCTATCCATTGATTTTCCATCCAGCCTCATCGACCCCCGGGTCAAGCCCGGGGGTGACGGCCTCAAAAAGCGATACAGTAAAAATCTGACACGCTTAATACAGCGGTGCGACAAGGCGGATGTTCAGCACGTTGTCGCCGACATCGTTGCGGGTCAGCAGATAATGGTTGTAGGTCGCCTGAAGGCTGACCGGGCCGAAATCGTAGCCGAGGATCGGGCCCAGGCCATAGGATTGCGAGACCGAGCCCGACCGCTTGATTCCGCCCCGCGCGGTGTCTTTTTCCAACTGATTAAGCTGGAACGCGCCCATGCCGAATGTCCATTGGTCGATCGTCTTGGTAAAGGTGTAATCGACCGCGATCTGATCGCCCGACTGATAGCCGGTTTTGTCGTTGCGGGTGCTGGTGTCGTAATAGATCTGGGCGCTGACGTTCCAGCCGTCATGCAGCCAGCTGATCCCCAGGCCGGGTTCGAAGGTGGTGAAGCCGTTGCCCGCGCCGACGCCGCCCCGCGCCGGTTCGTCGCCGGGCGAGGAACTGGCATTGTCGAGCCAGACGCCGAAGCTGCCTTTGACATGAAGATCGTAGGGCAGGGCCCAGGACAGGATCACCGGAACCAGATAGGTGTTGAAGCGGCCCCAATGGCCGTTGCCTTCGATCGCGCCATTGCCCTCGATCGCGATCTCGGTATGGTCGAACGGCTGGGCGATGGCGACGCCGTAATCAGCCCCCAGCACCTTGATTCCGGTGTTCCACAGCAGGATCGGCACCTCGACGATCGCGTCGAGCTTCATCCCGCTTTTGGTGGACCCCGGCGTGTATTGCTTGAAGGTGGCGAAGTAATTGTTGAGCATGAAATAGACGCCTTCGGGCGGCAACGCGCCAGCGGCCAATCCACTCTCAACCCCGCGCAGATGCGGGTCCCACAATTCGGTCGCGCTCGCCGATCCCGCCGCCACGGCGACCCCCATCGCCAGCAGCGCCGCACATGCCTTCGTCTTCATCCTTGAACTCCCTTGCAACGGCCCGGAATCGAGCCGTCCCCCCCGGGGATCAACCATGGTTCCGGTCCGGGCTCCCTTCGTCCCCACGAAGCAGCGGAGCCCGCACCGATCACTCAGGTTTGTACGGGGCGGTAATGCGGAAATCCATGACGAAGATAGGTATTTCTCCCTAATCAATCCGGCTGTCACATTTGGGCAACAGAGCGCCGGGTCTCCCGGTTACAGCACGAAATATTTGGCCTGGGGGTGCAGGCTGACGATCGCCGAGGTCGATTGCTCGGGTTCCAACTGGAATTCGTCGGAGAGGGTGAGTCCGATCCGCTCGGCCCCCAGCAGCGACAGGATCGAGGCCTGATCCTCAAGGTGGGGGCAGGCCGGATAGCCGAACGAGAAGCGCGAGCCGCGATAGCCCTGCCGCAGCAACTGATCGGTCTCGGCGGCGTCTTCGGCGGCAAAGCCCAACTCGGCCCGAATCCGCTTGTGGACATATTCGGCCAGCGCCTCGGCGATCTCGACCGACAGGCCGTGCAGATAGAGGTAGTCCTGATACTTGTCGGCGTCGAACCAGCGCCGCGCCGTGTCGCTGGCGTTGCGCCCCACCGTCACCGCTTGAAGCCCGATCACGTCGCGGACCGGGTCGGTGATCGGGCGGAAGAAATCGGCGATCGACAGCCCGCCTTCCTTGGCCTGACGGGGGAAGGGGAAGCGGGCGACCTCGGTGACGCCGTCCTCGGCGAACAGCACGACGGTGTCGCCGTCGCTGGCCGCCTTCCAATAGCCGTAGACCGCCTGGGGCTGCAAAATCTTCTCGTCGGCGCAGCGCTTCAGCATCGCCAGCGCGATCGGCCGCACGTCCTTGTGCGCCCAGGCGCGGAATTCATCGATGGTGCGGCCCTGTTTGCGATAGCCCCAATGGAACTGATACAGCGTCGTTTCGTTGAGGAACGGAACCAGATTGGGCAGCGGCACCGACTCGATCAGCCGCGCCCCCCAGAATGGCGGGGTCGGAGGTGCGATGTCGCGGTGCAACTCGGTCTGGCGCAGGGTGATCGCGTCCCAATCGACCGGGCGGGTCGCGGGCAGCATCTCGCCCGGTTTCGGCTGGGCCGGGCCGGGGCGGTGGGGGGCGTCGAGCCGCGCCTTGACGTGAGCGTCAAAGCTGTTATCGACCACCTTCGCCATCAGGTTCAGCCCGTCGAAGGCATCGCGGGCATAGGCGACCCGGCCGCTGTCATAGGCTTCGTGGCACGCTTCCTCGACATATTTGCGGGTCAGCGCCGCGCCCCCCAGCAGCACCGGGACCTCCAGCCCCTCGCGGCTCATCTCTTCCAGATTCTCGCGCATGATCACGGTCGATTTGACCAGCAGGCCGGACATGCCGACGGCGTCGGCCTTGTGCTCGCGGGCGGCCTTGATGATCTCGGCGACCGGCTGCTTGATCCCCAGATTGACGACGCGATAGCCATTGTTGGTCAGGATGATATCGACGAGGTTCTTGCCGATGTCGTGGACGTCGCCCTTGACGGTGGCCAGCACGATCGTCGCCTTTTGCTGGCCGTCGGCTTTTTCCATCCGGGGTTCGAGGAAGGCGACGGCGGCCTTCATCGTTTCGGCTGATTGCAGAACGAAGGGAAGCTGCATCTTGCCCGAGCCGAACAATTCGCCCACCACCTTCATTCCGTCGAGCAGAAGCTGGTTGATGATGTCGAGCGGCTGCCAGCCCGCGTCGAGCGCGGCCAGCAGATCGTCGTCGAGCCCGGTGCGGTCGCCGTCGATGATCCGCTGCTTCAACCGCTCTTCGGGTGTCGCGGCGCGTTCCTTTTTCACCTCGGCAACGGTGCGATCGCCGAACAAGGCGATGAAGCGTGACAACGCTTCGGGGTCGCGGTCGAGGATCAGATCCTCGGCGGCCTTGACCTCGTCGGCGGGCAGGGTGTGCAGCGGCAGAATCTTCGAGACATGGACGATCGCCCCGGTCATGCCGCGCCGAATCGCCAGATCGATAAAGACCGAGTTCAGCACCTGACGCGCCGCCGGTTTCAGCCCGAACGAGACGTTCGACAGGCCGAGGATGATGCCGCATTCCGGCATCTCGGTCGCGATCCGCTCGATGGCGTCCAGCGTCTCGATCGCCAGCTTGCGGTCGTCGATGACCCCGGTGCAGATCGTGAAGGTCAGCGGATCGAACAACAGGTCCGAGGCGGGCAGGCCGTGCCGGTTGACTGCGAAATCGTACAGCCGCCGGGCAATTCGCAACTTGGATTCGCAATCCTTGGCCATTCCGGCTTCGTCGATGGTCAGCGCGACGACAGCGGACCCGAACTTGCGAGCCAGCTTCACTCGCGCCACCGCATCTTCTTCGCCGTTCTCGAAATTGATCGAGTTCAGGATCGCCTTGCCGCCATACAGCTTCAGCCCGGCTTCCAGCACCGGCAGTTCGGTCGAATCGATCACCAGCGGGGTGGTGACCGCCCCGCGCAGGCGTGACACCACTTCGGTCATGTCGCGGACTTCGTCGCGGCCGACAAAGGCGGTGCAGACGTCCAGCGTGTGGCTGCCTTCCTTGACCTGCTCGCGGGCGGTGGCGGTGATGCCGTCCCAATCCTCGGCATCCTGAAGGTCGCGGAACTTCTTCGAGCCGTTGGCGTTGCAGCGTTCGCCAATCGACAGGAAGGCGTTTTCCTGGCGCAGCGGAACCTGGGTATACAGCGAGGCGACCGACGGAACCCAATGGACCAGCCGCTTGACCGGGGCCGGGCGGTTGCCCGCGCCGATCCGGCGCAGCATCGCATCGGTTGCCCCGATATGGTCGGGGGTGGTGCCGCAACAGCCGCCGATCAGATTGGCGCCCATTCCGACGAAGCGTTCGTGCCACACCGCCAGTTCGTCGGGCCGCAGCGGATAATGAGTGTGGCCGTCGATCAGTTCGGGCAGCCCGGCATTGGGCTGGATCGACAGGAAGCCGGGCCAGTTATCGACCAGCCATTTGAAATGCTCGGCCATTTCCTGCGGTCCGGCGGCGCAGTTCATCCCGATCAGCGGCACGCCCAGCGACTGGACCACCGTCGCGGCGGCGGCGATATCGGCACCGACCAGCAAGGTTCCGGTGGTCTCGACCGTCACCTGGACGAAGATCGGGGCGGTTCCCCCGGTTTCGGCCAGGGCCAGTTTGCAGCCATTGACCGCCGCCTTGATCTGTAACGGGTCCTGGCAGGTCTCGACCAGAAAGGCATCGACCCCGCCCGCGATCATACCGCGGGCCTGGATCAGATAGGCCGCTTCCAGCGTGTCATAGTCGATATGGCCCAGCGACGGCAGCTTGGTTCCCGGTCCGATCGCCCCCAGAACATAGCGCCGCCGCCCGTCGGCGAATTGCTCGGCCGCTTCGTGGGCCAGTTCAATCGCCCGCTTGTTAAGATCGAAGGCGCGGTCGGCGATGCCGAATTCGGCCAGGGTGATCGGGCTGGCGCCGAAGGTGTCGGCCTCGACCATGTCGGCCCCGGCGGCGAAATAACGGGCGTGAATGCCGCGAATGACGTCGGGGCGGGACTCGACCAGAATTTCGGTGCAGTTCTCCAGCCCCAGGAAGTCCTTGTCCACCGAGAGGTTCATCGCCTGGACCAGGGCGCCGGTGCCGCCGTCGCACAGAAGAACGGACTGGGACAGATGGTCGAGAATGGTGCTCATCGACGGAAGATTCCTCTGGATTGGACCGGCGAGTTTTAGCCTGAAAACACCATTGTGTCACGATGAGGTCGCGCCGTGGGATGGGTTCTCGCTGTGTCCAGTCATACTCAATCATAAACAATTTTATGTAATTGCTTTCTTAATTAAAGACAAGAAATGCCGTATATAGTCCGATTGAAATTAGGCGTATTTTGCAACATCAATATTGTTTACAAGTAAAGATGGGTGGATAATCCCGGTCCTATAGCGACGAAGCGTGTTCGGGAGGTTGTCATGGGTCAGGAATCGGCCGCCGCTGTTATGCCCCGGCGAGGAATGGAGTTCGGGACGTCTTCCGACCCCGCGATTGCGGCGGTGAAAGCCGGGCTGCAAACCGGGGTGATCGAGGTGATGCGGCGCGAAATTCCCAATCTGCGGACCCTGCCCCGGGGGGCCGCCTATGACGCGGTGATGAACGATCCCCGGATGCTGGACGAGTGCTTTCGCCTGTTCCGCACCCGGCCCGATCTGTTCCGCGAGGTCATTGTCGATGCCGATCGTCGCCCGGCGACGACGGACCAGACAATCCTGTCTTGCGGCAAGACCCTGGGCGAGGCCGTCGCTCTGGTGGTGCGCGCCTCGGCACGTCGCCATTTTCGCCAGCGTCTGGACGGGCGGGTTCGGCTGGGGCCACCGCCGCCCCGGCCTTCGGCGCTGAGGCGTGTCGCGATTGCCCTCGGACTGGCCAAGCCTCCCAAGGCCGCCGCCGCGCCGCGAAAGCCATCGCGTTCGGAAATGCTCTATCGTGCCATCCGATCCTATCTGCGCTTCGATTGGCAGGTCCCGTTGATCCCACATTACGCGCCGATGACCCCGACGTTGGTCGCCGACCTCGGGGCCCGTCTGCTGGATATCCGCGAGATCGCCGAACTGCGGGCCCTGGCGGCTCCAGGCGCGACGCCGCGCGACGGCCGCCCGCCGCTACTGCTCGACAATGCCCGCCGCCTGCTGATCCAGGGGCGCGACGCCATCGATGGCGAAATCCTGTGGCGGGTGGTTCAACAGATGGATTTGGCCCGGCTGTTCCCCGAGGTCGAGACCGAGCGGGTCCGCCGCATCGTCGCCCAGGTGTCCGCGGTCCATTCCGAAGTGATCCGGGCGCTGTTGCCGGTGCTGGGGAACGATGTCCGCCGCTTCACCGTGTTTTTGATGGTTGCCTATGCCACGCTGGGCGAACAGCGCTTCAAACAGGATTTCTGCCAGGAAGGGCGGGGCCATGCCGTGCGCCAGTTGGGCGAACGGCTCGATCTGTTGCCGCCGCCGCCACCGACCCTGGACGAGATGAGCCGTCTTTATAAAGCGGTGCTGTCGACCGCCTATGTCGGCGGGGTCGAAGCCAGTGGCGAAACCCTGTTGAAGGCGCATCCCAATCTGGTCCAGGCGCTCGATGCAATGGGGCGTTCGCGCTCCATGCCCGCCGCGATCACCGGATAAAGCAAAACAGGGATCGGAAGGGAGGCACCCTGACCGCGACGGGATTGGGGGGATCCCGATGTCGGTCAGGGGCCATTGGGCATGGCGGCGAGCGGTGCTTGTGACGGTCGGGCCTTGGGGGGGTGAAGGACCCGGATGATCGCCTGGAGGGGGGAGGGCGATCCGTCCGTCAGCACCGGGATATGTAGCCGCCGGCCCGCTTTTTAAAGGGCCCGGGTTTTGAAGCCGGAAACGCGGCTGTGGAGTTCGGCGGAGACCGTCTCAAGCTCCTCGAAATAAGCGGAGATATTGGCCATCTTCTTGGCGAATTCGGCGCGGAACTGAGCGAGATTGAATGTCATGATCGGTCTCCCCAGGCTAGTCGGCTAGCCACATACCTTCGAACTGTTGGGTAATATAGCCGAAGGGTGTGAATGCCGTTCGCGCGCGACATAAACGAAGAATAAACAGACGGAAAAACTTCTACCGTGGGGTGAGGTGCTCATCCCAATGGGTAGCCGCTGGGGGCGAATGGATGATCCCCGCCGTCGTCGGATCGCGATCGGCTGGGCCGTGTCGAGATCTGCATCAAGACCTCGCCGCACGGCGACAGGGTTAATTCTGAAAAAGCGCAATAAACTCTTCATTTTATTCCCGGCGTCCGACCTGCCAACAATGACCCATCCGCGTGACGAGGAGGGCCTGTCTTGGACGACATTGATTGCGCCACCGAACGCTCAGAGGTTTTTACCGGAGCTGCACTAAAGGCTGTGTTGGGGCGGATGGCCGGGCCGTTATCAACCGGCGTGTGTCACTCCTGCCAAGATACGATCGAGCCCGAGCGTTTGCGCGCCAATCCCCGCGCTCACCTGTGCGCCGGGTGCGCTGCCGAAGAGGAAGCCAGCCGGGTCCGCCGTCGGCGCTGCGGTCCGCTCGACTGATCCGCGATTTGGGACATCGTCGATAAAAAACCGCCGCCGGATTGCCCCGGCGGCGGTCTTTGTGGTCGGTTAACGGCTGTGGCTATTACCAACCGGCCAATGACTTGGCCGGTTGTATTGTCCCTCTGCCTAAGCGCTCGCCTCCGCTCGCTTGGCCGCCGCCGCAATGGCGGCTGGATACCGGCCAACGGGTTAAATCGAAGGTTGGCCGGTATCAAACCTCGGTGATCGAGGCGAGGAAGCGGTCGACCTCGCCCCGCAGCACGGTCGATTGACGTTGCAAAGCCTCGACCGCGTCCAGGACGTCCTTGGCGGCGCGGTCGGTTTCCTGAATCGTCTGCGATACCGCGCCAATCGTCTCGGAAACGAAATTGGTCCCCGAGGCGGCATGGTCGATATTGCGGGCGATTTCCTGGGTGGCGGCCCCCTGTTCCTCGATCGCGGCGGCGATGGTGGTGGTGATGCCGTCCATCGAGGAAATGGTGGTGGTGATGCCGCGAATGGCGCGGACGGTTTTGTCGGTTTCCTGCTGGATCGTGGTGACCTGGGTCGAGATATCCTCGGTGGCGCCGACGGTCTGGCGGGCGAGGTTCTTGACTTCGGAGGCGACGACGGCAAAGCCCTTGCCGGCTTCCCCGGCGCGGGCGGCTTCGACGGTGGCGTTCAGCGCCAGCAGATTGGTTTGTTCGGCGATGCCGGTGATCATCTCGATGATCTCGCCGATTTTCTCGGCGGCACCGGCCAGCCCCTGAACCCGTCCGTTGACGTCGCTGGCCTCCTGGGTCGCCGAGGCGGCGACCTTGTTCGACATCCCGACCTGCTGGGCGATTTCGCGGATCGACGCCGACAATTCCTCTGCGGCCGAAGCGACCATCCGGACGTTCTGGTTAGCGTCGATCGCCTGACCGGCGGCGGCGTTGGCGCTGGTCAAGGCGCGGTCGGCCGAGGCCACCATGCCTCTGGCCGAGGCGGTCATCCGCTGCGCCGCGTCCGATACCGAATCGAGGACGGCGGTTACCGCCTTGTCGAAATTGGCGATCAGGGCTTCCAGACGCCGCATCCGTTCCTCGCGGGTGCGGGCCAGAGTCTGGGCATCGGCTTCCATCTGCTGTTTGGCGATGGCGTTGTCCTTGAACACCTGGACGGCGCGGGCGATGTCGCCGACCTCGTCCTGGCGGTCGAGCGCGGGCACCTCGACCGAGACGTCGCCCTGGGCCAGGGTGTTCATCCGCGCGGTCATGTCCTCGATCGGGTTGGCGATGATGCTGTTCAGGATCCACCGCACCCCGATTACGGCGATCAGAGTGGCGGCGAGGCCGCCCGCCACCAGCCAGATCAGAATCTGACGCAGCCGGGCGTCGGAATCCGCCGTCGACAGGGAACTCGACAGCACGGCGATCACCTCGCCATCGACGATCCCCATCCCGCCGTGACAGGTGTGACAGACTTCCTGATTGGCTCCATCGGTGACGCCCAGCACGATCGGGAAGGAATAGCGATAGAAGCCATCGACGAAGCGGCCGACCGGCTTCTTGGTCTCGAACGCATCGCGATCGACGTCATCGCGCGGCAGCTTGGGGGCGCGGTTCGGCTCCGCTTCTTTCATGTATTCAACGACCTTGGGTCCCCACGCGCTCCAGACCTTGCCGGGGTAGTGGACGTTGCGGCTATCGAACCAGTTGTTAAAGACGGTGATGCCGATATTGTCGGAATCGTCGGGTCGTTTCGCCATCACGTTGACGATCAGCGCATGAAGCGAGGTCATCTCGTTGGCGGACAGCATGTGCAGTTCGCGTTCGGTCTCGGAAGACTCGAATCGTGCGATGGTCAACACGATGCCGATAATTAAAATGGCGACGCCGAAGCCGACGATCGCCATGAAACGGCTAGAAAGCCGAAGATTGCGCCAAATATTGGCCACGAACATTCCATCCCTTCCGCCACGCCGAGACGCAGGCTGGCGGCTTAAAAGTTACCATCCCCGCAAAACTCTATTCCGAACCGTCGGAAAAGGAAACACTGACGAACTTCGGGTTCCGGGAAAAACCGCTGGGGCATATCGCGCTCCCGGATCGGGCGTGGCCGGGCTGGACAAACGTACCGGCGTCATGACTCAATCAACGGATCGCGTCTTTTGGCGCGAATCATGAAAATCATTTTTCGCCCTAAGGTATAACTTGAACTATCCTCCGATTCCGGCCGATCAGACTCTCTTCACTGTCATTGCGGATCGGTTCAGGAGAAAGCGATTCTTTAGCCTTAAGATTGGGCCGGCAAGAAAAAATCTCAGGACAAGACAGATTATTACCGGTAGGGCTTGCATTTCGTAACGGCGTTAGGCAAAGCATGTCAACATGACTGACCAAAAAGTCTTGACCGCGCCCCATCCCCTCGGCCAGGAGGAGCTTCGACAGAGCATTGAGCTGTTGTTCTTCGCCTACCGCGACTTTACCGCCGAGGCCGACGCGATTTTGGCCGAATACGGGTTTGGCCGGGCGCACCACCGGGTGATCTATTTCGTCGGCCGTCATGCCGGGATCACCGTCAGCGATCTTCTCGACATCCTGCGTATCACCAAGCAAAGTCTGGGGCGGGTGCTGGGCCAACTGGTGCTTGATGGCTTCATCGTCCAGCGTCCGGGGCTGCGTGACCGCCGTCAGCGTCTGTTGGAACTGACCGAGAAGGGGGCGGCGCTGGAACGTCGCCTGACCGGGCGGCAGGCGGATTCGATTGCCCGGGCCTGCGCCGAAGCCGGGCCGCACGCGGTCGATGGGTTTCGGTCCGTGCTGCTGGGGCTGGTTCATGACGGCGACCGCGTCCGCTTCACCCGGCGGCCGGAGCGCAACGGAGGCGAATGACACGGATGGACGGTGGACATGTCCTGGTGGTCGATGACGACCGCCGTCTGCGCGAGCTTTTGGGTAAATATCTGTCCGAGAACGGCTATCTGGTCGTTACCGCCGCCGATGCCGCCGAGGCGCGGGCCAGGATGGCCGGGCTGGCCTTTGATCTGATCGTGCTGGACGTGATGATGCCGGGCGAGGACGGGATGAGCCTGACCCGCGCCTTGCGGACCGACGGGAACCGGGTGCCGATCCTGTTGCTGACGGCGCGGGGAGAGGTCAACGACCGCATCCGGGGGCTGGAGGCCGGGGCCGACGATTATCTGTCAAAGCCGTTCGAGCCGCGCGAATTGCTGCTGCGGGTCGGATCGATCCTGCGCCGCGCCCCGCGTGAGGACGCCGAACCCGTCGTCACCGCGTTGCGGCTGGGGCCGTTCACCTGGGATATCGAACGGGCCGAACTGCGCCGGGGCGATCAGCCGGTCCATCTGACCCAGGCCGAGCGCGATCTTCTGGCGGTGCTGGCCGAGACCGTCGGCCAGGGGGTGTCGCGTGACGAACTCGCGGCGCGCACCGGCAGTGCCGCCAATCCCCGCGCCGTCGATGTCCAGGTCACCCGTCTGCGCAAGAAGATCGAGGACGACCCGCGCTTGCCGCGCTATCTTCAGACCGTGCGCGGTACCGGCTATATGCTGCGGCCCGATTGACGCGGCCTCATTATATATAGAGAGAGGGGAAGCGCGATGATGCGGCCCGGCCTGTGGTTGAAGGACGCTTTGCCCCATGGGTTGCTCGGCCGGTCGCTGCTGATCATCGTGGTGCCGCTGGTCGTGCTGCAATTGGTCTCGGCCTATGTCTTTTACGCCAGCCATTGGGAGACGGTGGCCCGGCGGCTGGCGAAGGGGCTGGCGGGCGATATCGGCGCGGTGATCGAATCGATGCGGGCGTTTCCCGATCCTGAATCCCGCCGCATCGTGCTGTCGATTGCCTCCGAGAAGATGGAGCTCGACATCCGCTTTACCCCGGATGGCATCCTGCCCAACCAACCATCGTCCCCGCCGAACAGCTTTCTGGAACGGGCGATGGAGGATGCGATGGGCGAGCGGGTTCAACGCCCCTATCGGTTCGATACCGACGCGCTGGAACGTGAAGTGGTGATTCTGGTCCAGCTTTCCGATGGTCTGCTGGAAATCTACGCCCCCAAGAAGCGGCTGTTCACCTCGACCACCTATGTCTTCATCCTGTGGATGCTGGGGACGGCGATGCTGGTGTTCGGTATCGCCACGGTGTTCATGCGCAATCAGGTCCGCAGCGTCCGCAAGCTGGCGGTGGCCGCCGACCGTTTCGGGAAGGGACAGGACGTTCTGGGCTTCAAGCCGGAAGGCGCGTCCGAGGTCCGTCAGGCCGCCCAGGCCTTCAACCTGATGCGCGAGCGGATACAGCGCCAGATTCAGCAGAGGACCGAGATGCTGGCCGGGGTCTCGCACGATTTGCGCACGCCGCTGACCCGGATGAAGCTGCAATTGGCGATGATGGGCGACCTCGACGGCCGGGCCGAGCTGGACGAGGATATCTCCGAGATGGAGCTGATGATCGAGGGCTATCTGGCCTTTGCCCGGGGCGAGGGGACCGAGACCCCGGTCGAAACCGATCTGCCCGCCCTGGTCGAGGATGTCGTCGGTCGCTTCCGCCGCCAGGGCGCGCAGATTGATCTGCACAGCGAAGGTGATTTACGGATGCCGCTGCGTCCGGTCGCGCTCAGTCGGGTGCTGGCCAATCTGATCGGCAATGCGATCCGCCATGGCCGGTCGGGCGGCCATGTCTGGGTCCGGGTCGGTCGCCGCCAGGGAGCCGCCGAGATTCTGGTCGATGATGACGGCCCCGGCATTCCTCCCGAATCCCGCGATGACGTGTTCCGCGCCTTTACCCGGCTGGACCCTCCCCGGGCTGCCGCTGGCGGCGGGGTCGGGCTGGGCCTGACCATCGCCCGTGATATCGTCCGCGCCCATGGCGGCGAAATCAGCCTGGAGGATTCCCCGCTGGGCGGTCTGCGGGTGCGGCTTCGGTTGCCGCTGTAAGCGCGCGGACGGTTTCCAGCAGCAGCGGGATGTCGATCGGCTTGGTCAGATAGGCGTCGAAGCCCGCCTCGCGACCGCGCTCGACGTCCAGCGCCATCGCCATCGCGGTCACCGCCGCCACCGGAATCGATCGGGTGCGCGGCTCGGCCCGCAGCCGGGTCAGCACCTCGTACCCTGTCATTCCGGGCAGATTGATGTCGAGCAGGATCAGATCGGGCTGACGCAGCCGGGCGAGGTCAAGCCCCAACCCCGGAGTCGGGGCGGTGATCAGGCGAAACCGGGCCAGGGTCGAAAACACCTGCTCGATCAGCTTCAGATTGACCGGGTCGTCATCGATATAAAGGACGGTGGCGGAAATCCCCGATTCGTCATCGGGGTTGGGCTCCGCTGGCGGGCCGAGGTCGAGCGTCTCGAGCGGGGCGTCAGGGTCGCCGCGCAACTCGGCCCAGAACAGGCTGCCCCGTCCCAGTTCGCTTTCGACGCCGACGCTGCCGTTCATCGCCTCGACGATGCGGCGGGTCAGCGCCAGGCCGATCCCGGTCCCTTCGGTTTCGGTCCGCTCGGCCCCCAGGCGGTTGAACGGGATGAACAGTTCGGCAATCCGTTCCGGCGCGATCCCTAGTCCGGTATCGGCCACCTCGATCCGCAACGTCTCGGCCCCGCTGCGCCGGGCGACGACGAGGACGCTGCCATTGGGGCGGTTGTACTTAATCGCATTGGACAGCAGATTGACCATCACCTGTTTCAGGCGTCGGCGGTCAGCGCGGGCGGTCAACCCCGCCCCGATGGGCGAGAAGACGATGGCGATGCCGCGTTCCTGCGCCAGCGGCGCGATCAGGTCGAGGCAGTCGCGCACCAGCGGCTCGATTGCGACGCTTTCGATCGACAGATCGATCCGACCGGATTCGACGCGGGCGAGATCAAGAATATCGTTGATGAGGTCAAGCAGGTGCTGCCCCGCTTTATAGATCGTCATCACGCTGTCGCGATGGGCGGCGGACAGGCTGGGGTCCATGTCGAGGAATTGCGAGAAGCCGAGGATAGCGTTCATCGGCGTGCGCAATTCGTGGCTCATATTGGCCAGGAAAGCCGACTTGGCCTGACTGGCGGCCTCGGCGGCGTCGCGGGCATTGCGCAATTCGCGCTCGCGCTTGATCTCGGGGGTGTAGTCGCTAAACAGCGTGAACAGGTACTGCGCCCGTCCGCGCGTATCCAGCACCACACCGACATTGCAAAGCGCGGTGAAGGTGGTGCCATCGACCCGGCGAACGTCGAGCAACCCCGACCAACTGCGCCGCTCGGCATAGGCGCGGGCAACCTCTTCGGCGGATCCGACATTGGGGCCGACAACGAAGTCGGTATAAAAGCGGCCCTCGACCGCCTCGCGGGGGAAGCCGGTCAGGGCCAAAAACGTCTTGTTGACGAAGATGATCCGTCCGTCCGGCTCGGAAATGCGGATCGCTTGCCCGGCATCGTCGACCAGGCGGCGGAACAGGTCGCGGTTGGCGTTGGCCATTTCCCGCTCGGTGACGTCGAGGATGGTGCCGACCAGCCGGGCGGCGCGTCCGTTCGGCTCGGCAACATGGCGGGTGCGGGCCAGGACATGGCGAACCTCGCCATCCGGCCGGACGATGCGCAATTGCACTTCCTCGTCGCTGGCCAGATCACGGCGGCGGTGGGCTGCTTCGAACACGGGGCGGTCGTCGGGGTGGAGCGCTGCGACGAAGGCGCCGAGGCTGGGGGTGAAGATCGCGGGATCGCGGCCGAAGATCGTGTAGGTCGTCTCGGACCAACCGAGGCGCCCGCTGGTCGGGTCATAGTCCCAGCTTCCCAATCCGGCCAGACTTTGGGCTTCGGCAAGGCGGCGTCGGCTTTCCGCCGCTTCGTGCTCGGCCGCCTTGCGGGCTCCGATATCCTCGGACAGGCAGAGGAAGTGGGTGATCCGACCCTCTTGATCCTTTACCGGAGCGATCGAGGCGGCGACCCAGACCTGCGAGCCGTCCTTGCGCCGATTGTGGAACTCGCCGTGCCAGGTTTCGCCCGACAGGATGGTGTTCCACAGCGCGGTATAGGTCTCGGTCTGTTTGTCGCCGGATCTGAGGATGCGCGGGGTTTGCCCGCTCAGTTCGTCGAGGCGGTAGCCATAGGTCCGCAACATCGTGGCGTTGGCATACTCGATCGTGCCCGCCGGGTCGGTGATCACCACCGAGGCCGGGCTCTGCTCGACCGCGACCGACAGCTTGCGCAAATTTTCCTCGGCCATTTTGCGGCGGTGGATGTTCTGGGTGATCCCCAGCATCCGGGTGGGACGGCCGTTGCGGTCGCAGACCACCGCGCCCTGTTCGTGCAGCCAGCGTTCGCTGCCATCGGCGAGAACGACACGATGCTCGACCTCATAGGGCCGTCTTTCGCGCAGCGCCCGGCGGAACGCCCGCAAGGCCGCCGCCCGGTCGTCGGGGTGCAGCGCCTGGACGAAAACGTCATAGGTGACCCGGGTCGCGCTGTTTGCCAGTCCCAGCAGCGCGGGAAGGCGTTCGGAATAATGGATGTCGCGGCTGCGGATATCGAATTCCCACGAGGCGATGTTGGCAAAGGTCTGAGCCAGCCGCAGACGCCGGATCGTCAGTGACAAGCGGCCCAGCTTGCTTTCCAGCGTCGCCACCCGGGATTGCGCCAGTCGTTGCGCTTCGGAGGGGGACGTGACGCTGACGGGAATGTCCCGCGGTTCGGGCGGGACCTCCGGGGCCTCCGCGATCGCCGGGGCTTCTAGGGCGGCGGGGCGGTGGCGACCCAACCACCACAGCCCGACCAAGGCCAGGATCAGCGCGGTCAGGCCACCGCCGCCGATCGTCAGGGCGATCCGCTGCTCGATCATCTCCTGGCGTAATTCGATCGTCGGCCCGAGATCGAGGCCGAAATGAAGCTGTCCCAGCATTCCATCGGCAATGACGATGTCGCGGACGACATCATAGCGGCGCGCCTCGCCCAGTCCGGTCAGCCCCAGCGACGGCGACGCCGGGGGAAGCACGGCCGCCTCGGGCCAGCCGCTAGAGGCCACCCGCGCCCCCTGGCGGTCGAGCACGACCAGATACAGCAGCGGGTGGGCGGTTCGGCTTTCTTCCAGAAGGGCGCGGAGGCTGTCGGTATCGTGGTGACGCAGCGGCGCGACCAGGGCGGCGCTGAGGATTGGGGCCAGCAGCCCGGCCTCGTCCTCGATCTGGCGGACCAGCCGCGCCTCGGATTGGCGGAGATCGTTGCCGACGACCAGGGCCAGCATCAGCATATTGATGCCGATTGCGATCAGGAGGGTCCGCCCGAGAACGGTTCGCCAGGAGAAGCTCATCGATCGCCCAACTCCACGAGACCCGGTCTTGTCGCCGGACGATGGGCAGGATAGCCGTGGCCGATCAGGCGGGCCAGAGAGCGTCGGTGGTAGCCGACCAGGGCGATACCATTGAACGGGGACCCGGACTGGGGCGAGCCCGGCTCGCCGCCGCCGTACCGACGTGGGTTAGTTCCCCAATCGGCCCAGGCGGGCGGCCCCGATTCCGATATGGGTGGCCGAGGGGATCGAGGCCATCATCTGGTCCATCTGGCGACGATGAGCCAGATAGCGTTCCAACTCACGTCCGGCGAGGCGGATTCCGGTCGGAACCTTGATGCTCATCGGATTGACCTGGGTGTTGCCGACCAGCAGTTCATAATGGAGGTGTGGCCCGGTGGCGCGGCCGGTTGACCCGACATAGCCGATGATCTGCCCTTGGCTGACATGGCGGCCGGTATGAATTCCCTGGGCGATCCGGCTCATATGGGCGTAGGCGGTGCCATAGCCGTTGCCGTGGCGCAGACGGACGTAATTGCCATAGGCCCCAAACGGACCAGCCATCTCGACGGTGCCGTCACCGGCGGCCTGGATCGGGGTGCCGGGGGGGACGCCGAAATCGATCCCCTTGTGCATCTTGCTATAGCCGAGGATCGGGTGGTTGCGCATCCCGAAGCCCGACGTGATCTTGGCCCCGTCGACCGGAGTCTTCAGCAGCGCCTTCTTCACGTTCTCGCCGGTGGCGGTGAAATAGTCGCTCTGCCCCTGGGGGTCCTCGTAACGGTACAGGCTGATCGCGGTGCCCGACAGGTCAAGCCCGGCATGAAGAAGATCCCCGGCGCGGACCAGCTTGCCCTTGGTGTCGTACCAGCCCTCGAACAGAACGTCGAAGGTATCGCCGGGCTGGATGTCACGCTGGAAATCGACGTCATAGCTGAGCGCTTTGATCATCGCCAGGATCACCGGAAGCGGGACTCCGGCGTTGCTGGCCGATTCATAAAGGCTCGATTTGATCGTGCCCGAATAATGCGCCACCTGACGGGTCACCTGGCGCTGGGTCTCGATTGCGGCGAAGTCAGAGCCGGTCCAGCGGGCGGCGACATCGCGCACCGGGTCGGCGGCCAGACTGACTTGACGAAACGGCCCGCGGCCAAAGCCATAAGGAGAGGGGGCAAAAGTAACGGTGACCTTCTGCCCGGCTTTGAGACCGCGTGGGTCGATCCGGGTGAACAAAGCCTCGACGGCCTGGGCAGCCTGCCCAGCGGAAACGCCCGCCCGGGACAGCAACTCGGTCAGCATCTCGCCCGAGCCGAGCTGTAACACCGCTTCGACCGGACGACGCGCGATGTCTTCCAACTCGCCGTCGCCACTCTCGGGGATCGCGAGGGAATTGCCGTCGGCTTCAAGATCGACATAGGCGGGGGGCGTGGTGTCCAGTGGCCCTTCGTCGCGTCCGAACGGGACGAAGGGACGGGCCAGGAAGACCGCGACCGCCCCCACCAGCCCGACAACCGCGAAAGCCTTCAGGCTGCGTTTCAGTTTGGCAGTGACATGGCCGGCCAAGGGAGAGGATCGCTTTTGCCGTTTACAGAACTGTCGCGGGTTATCGCAGCCCCGCCGCCCCCAAGGCAACCCTAAATGCCCGGCGTTTCCGCTTGACTGTGCCCTGGCGGCACGGAAAACGACCCCCACATATATAATAGGGAAAAAATGCGATCCCCCGTCGAATTGCTGTTGACGGGTTTGGGCG